>JASLBL010000492.1 GCA_030146615.1 Actinomycetes bacterium | reverse complement strand
GGACGCCACTCAAGAAGCATTCGTACGTGCCTACACGAAGTGGGAGCAACTTGAGCACCACCTCAACCCGCGGTCCTGGGTGATCCAGGTAGCCCTGAACGTACACCGCTCCTGGTGGCGAAAGCGGCGTCGGGAAATTGGCGACCCAGAAGCCTTGGACAGCGCCATCGCCCACCCACCACAACATTGGGCCGACCCGGAAATGATGCAAGCGCTCCAAATCCTACCGGCCAAACAGCGTGCAGTGGTAGCTCTGCGGTTTCTGTATGACTTCACGCCAAAGGAGGTGGCCGAGGTACTCGGCCTCGCAGAAGGCACCGTGTGGGCTCACCAGCATAAGGCCATGCGTAAACTGCGCACCGCGCTCATCAGCCAGTTGGTCGTTGAGGAGGAGTCATGAACGACCACGACCGGACCGTTGAGCGTCTTCGTAACGCGCTCGCCGGGGAGCAATTTACCGTTTCGGTGCAGACCATCGCTCAACACGCCGAGCGGTCCCGCTTCGGCGAGGTGCCGCGCCGGTACCGGGTGATCTCGCTGGGCCTCGCCGCCACCGACGCGTTGTGCATCGTCGCGGCGCTGATCATCTCCTACCAGCTGCGCTACAGCACACGACCCATGCCGGTCCGGGAGCTGGCCGTCGTGGTCGTGGCGCCGTTGCTGTTGGTGGCCGTGTTCCGGGCGTTCAACCTCTACGCCCCCCAACATCTCTCGCCATCGGATGAATTCCGCGGCATCATCGGTGCAACTTCTACAGGGCTAGCCCTGTTGATCATCATTGCCTATTGGTTCAGCTTGTCCTCCACTCAGGCATGGTTTGGGCTGACTTGGTTGCTCGCCCTCCTCCTCGAGCTTGCGGCACGCAGAGGGTGGGAGGCCTATAGACAACGACTGAAGTGGGATGGTCGGCTCGCCTTCCGAACCCTGATCGTGGGGACGACCCGGGAAGCGATCCGACTCACAGAAATCCTCGACGATCCCGCCTCAGGCTTCACCCCGATCGGCTATGTGGGAGCGGCTGATCCCTTGGTCCCCACGTACGGGCTTGCTGTCGTCGGCGACATCCGTGATCTCAGGAAGCTGGTCCACGAGTACAACGTGGACTGCCTGTTCGTGGCCTCCACCGCTGTCAGCGCCGAGGACATGCGCCAGGTCACGCGGGTCGCCAGCCAGGAAGGTACAGAGGTACGGGTCTCGGCGAACCTGTCCCAGACCCTCACCTCGCGGCTGGCGCTTCAGAAGGTGGGAGGAGCGATCGCGCTGTCGATCAGGCCCGTGCGGCTGACCAGAACCCAGGCTGCACTGAAGCGCGCCTTCGATGTGGTTATGGCGTCGGCCGCCCTGGTGGTCAGCCTTCCCGTCTTGGCCGCGATCGCCATCGCCATCCGCCTCAGCTCGCCGGGGCCGGTGTTCTTCCGTCAGGAGCGCGTTACCAAGGGTGGCCAGGTCTTCCAGATGCTCAAGTTCCGCACAATGAGGATTGACATCGCCAGCCCCGTGGACACCTCAACCCCGTTCTTCAAGCTCGAGTCCGATCCGCGGTTGACACCGGTCGGGCGGTTCATCCGCAAGCTTAGCCTGGACGAGCTGCCGCAGTTCTGGAACGTCCTCAAGGGGGAGCTGAGCCTGGTCGGCCCCCGCCCCCTGCCGGCCGACCAGGTCGCCGCGAACCTTGGGATGCTCAGCGCGCGCCATGCGGTTCCGGCTGGGGTGACCGGCTGGTGGCAGATCAACGGCCGGATCGGGATGACCCCCGAAGAGGCGATCAGTCTGGACCTTTTCTACATTGAGAACTGGTCGCTGTCGCTGGACCTGTACATCACGCTCAAGACGTTCGGTGCGGTACTTGCCACCAGAGGGCTTGAAGTGCGGCACAGGGCGGCCCGATCGCCGGCGCCGGCGGCCCCTTCGCGCCTGGAGCTGGAGGAGGTATGGCCACCGCACCTTAGGGAATCCGTCCTCGCCACTGTCGGCACCAGCGCTCTGAAGCCAGATCAAGTCGATCCGCCTGCTTGACGGGACGCGGCCACAGGGCGGGACGCCTGCCTGTGGGGAAGCAGCCAAGGGCCCCGGTAGGTGGGCTGATTCGGGTCGGGTGAGGACTCCGAGGAACGGTGCTCAAATGACTCATAACCCAGCGGCGTCTGGGCATGAGCCACGAACATCAACCCAGATTTCAGGCATACAACCCGTTGACGATGGCCCGCTGTGCGTGGACACGCCTGGCACACCCTCCCAGCAGCGCGCTGTGGTGCGTACCCTGAGGCGACCGTACCCATCGACCCCGGAGGAGCTGGTGTCGCGGCTTGGCGCCAATGCGCTCGGCGAGGTCCTGGATCCCGGCCGGGTGCCGGACTGCTACCTCGGCCTGCGCCTGGACCCGGGCGGCACGGAGGCGGCCGGGGTGCTGGTGGTCGCCCCGGCGGCGCTGCTGGATCCGGTGGTGCCGCAGCCGGACGGCACCGTGTTGTATGAGCTGGTGACCGGGCACCCCGACCGGACAGCCCAGGAGCTGGTGTTCCTGGCCGATTTGGCGGTGGAGCTGCGGGCCTGGCCGGCCGACACCTGGACCAAGGTTGGGGTGGATCCCCAGGCGGCCGCCGCTGCAGTGGTGGCCGCCTGGCGGCGCGGCGTCCTGCCGGGCCGGCGGCTGGGTGGGCTGACCGCCCAGGAGGCCCTGGCCCTGGAGCGGCCGGCCATGACCTATGTGCGGGCCGAGGTTGCCGATCGGCTACAAGGCCAGCTCGCCCGGGCCTCCTGGCGCCGTTAGCCGTCGGTGCGGCGACGGCCGGGCCGGCGACCGCCCGCGGCAGCGGCGGGCATCCGGCTGGGGTGGGAGTTGTTAGCTGGGGCGCGGTCCGTGGTGGATCCCGATGGTCCGGACAGCCGGTCACCTCAAGATTCGGCATGGCCGCAGCTGACCCTGTGGCAGGTGGCCGCTGGCGGCTGCTGCCACCGCCGGCCGGGTGCCCGGACCGGTCGGCCGCCCGCGAGGACCGCCGGCTCCTGGGCAGGCGGCCGCGGCTGGGCTAGCGGGCATCGGCACTCATCTCTCGCTGCTGAGGCTGCTGGGATCGGCCGGTGCGGTCGGCGCGGCCGCTGCGGTCGGCCTGGCGGCGCTGGCGGCGGTGCTCCCGGTCGCTGCTGCGGTGCTGAGCGCGCTGGCCACGGCGGATGATCGCCCAGGCGCGGCTGGCCGGCCGGCGGGTGCGGCTCTCGCTGTTCAGCTCGACCACCACCGCGGCGCCCAAGGTGGCGTACTCCTCCTCCCGGCGCACCCAGGCGGCCAACTCCTGCGCCGGGCGTTCCCGGGCCGGCAGCAGCCGCCGGTTCAACGACACAAAGGCCGGGTCCAGCCGCCGGGCGGTTGCTGTGCTGGCGGCCGGGCGGGGTGGCAGGCCCAGGCCGTGGCGCCGCCAGGCGGTCCGCAACGCCCGATCCGAGACCCCCAGTTCCTTGCGGGTCCGGTTGATCCCGACCTGGGTCGCACGCCGCCAGGCCTGCTCGGCTGCCTGGCGGTCCTGGTAGAACCGGGTGCGCCGTGGCCCACCCTGGAACACCTGGGGCTGGGGGAGGCCGTGCTGCTCGAACGCGCGCCGCAGCGCCTGCTTGCTTACACCCAGCTGGCGGGCGGCCCGGTCGATGCTGACCTGGTTCGCGAGAGCCAGGGCCTGGTCGGCGGCCGCCCGGTCCTGGAGGAACCGGGTCCCTTGGGCCATCGAGGTCCGGCCGCGCAGGCGCACCCGGTCGCTGGCGGTGGTGCCGGCGAAGATGCCGGCGTGGTCGTCGCGGGCCTGGGGGCCGTGCAAGGCCGCCTCCAGGCACGGCCCCCGGACCGCGCAGCCGGCGCAGACGGCCTTGGCCGCCGCCGTCTGGGGGACCTGGCCGGCGTCGGGGAAGAACAGCTCCGGGTCGACCTCGCGGCAGGCGGCGTCCAGCCGCCAGTCCCGCCCCTCATCACCAGGAGCAACCGGTGAGGGTGGGGTGGCGAGCTGCTGGTTGGCGGCGGCCAGCCGCTCGGCCAGTGGTGGCTGGCCGGCCTGGCGGCGGAGCTGCCAGGTGACATGGCGCACGTAGCTGTCGGAGACGCCCAGTCGCCAGGCGAGCTGGCTGGAGCGCAGCGGCCGGCCGCCGGGGTCCTTATGGTCGGCCTGCCAGAGCTGGGTGATGCGCTCGGCGGCGGTGGCCGGGCCGGCGCGCAAGGTGGCGAGCTGCTGGCCGATGCGGTGCTGGTCGCCGCCCAGCTCCCGGGTGAGTTGCCTGGGTTGCAGCCGCTGGCCGCCGCGGACCTCGCGGGTCCAGTAGTGGCGTTCCACCTCGGCGGCTAGCCGCTCCGGGTCGGCGGGGTGGCCGGTGACGGTGACCTGCTGGTGGCCGCCGCCGGCGAAGTGGGCCTGCAAGCTGGCGAGCTGCTCGGCGGTAGGGCGGCCGTGGCTGACCGGCTCGGCCACGACCTCCAGGCCCTGGCCGTTGGTGTGCTGGGTGCGGAGTCCGGCTAGCCACTGGCGGGCTACCGCCGCCGTGGTGCCGACCTCGGCGGCCAGCTCGGCCGGGTCAAGGCGCCCGCCACCGTGGAGCTCTCGGCGTAGGTAGGCGTCGGCGATGCGGTCCCGCACCAGCCGCCCGCGAACCTCGGCCAGGATGGGGTCGCGGTCACGCTCGGCCCGTAGCACCCGCACCAGATCACGCGCCAGCTCAGGCGCCACGCTGACCTCCCGGGCGAGGCTCGCCGGGTCGATGGGTTGGCCGGCGTCGACCTCGCGGGCCAGCCAGGCATAGGCGATCCGCTCCCAGGCCGGCCGCGGACCAGCCGGCCCCTCCTGCTCAGGCTGGTCGGCGGGCTGCAGTTGGAGGGTCATCGCCGGCCCCTCTTCTGCTCCGGCCAGACCACCCGCGCCGCTGCTGCCTGGCCCTGGGCGCGGTCCTGGCGGCGCTGCATGTGCTTGAAGGCCCGTTCGGTCTTGCGACCAAGGCGCCGCTCGATCCTTGCCACGCGCCGGGCGGCGCGGTCCTCGGCCCGCTCGCGCCGGTGCTGCTCGTGCGGCTGGTAGAAGGGCCGCAGCCGGATCGGGGTGGACCGCAGATGGCCATACAGCAGCACCCCCTCCCCCGGACGGAGGCGGCGCAGATCCTCCACCGGCAGCAACGGCCGATATTGCGTCGACTCGTTCAGCGAGTGGCGGCCGTCGGAGCCCATGGAGCGGTTCCGCTCGACCAGGGCCTGGTCGCCGATCAGCCGCGCCCCAAGCTCCAAGGCCGAGAGGTCGGCCAGGCCGGACAGGAACAGCTTGGCCCGATGGTTGTTCAAGATGGTGGAGGCCTTGGGGCCGTAGCGAGCTTCGAGCTGGCTCTTGTCATGCCAGACCGTGACCAGCTGGATGCCCTGCCCCCGGGCCGTCGTGGCCAGCACGTCCAGGTCGGAGAGGGCGGCGCAGTTGCCCGCCTCGTCCAGGAACAGCCCCAGCCGGGGCGACAGCATCCCGTCAGGAGCCAGGGCGGCCTGCTCCTGGGCGGCCGCCACCACCTGCTGGGTGATGGTCTCGAACAACGGCCGCAGCAGCCGCTGCTGGTGGGCCGGGGCGTACAGGTAGATCGTGTGGTTCCCGGACAAGAAGTGGTCCAGGTCTAGGTCGTGGCCGTCGGTGAAGGCTGAGACGCGCTCGTTGCCGTAGACGTGCAAGACCTCCTCGGCGGTGGCATACAGCGAGTCGACCGCCCGGTCGGTGCGGTACTGGCTGGACTCCCAGGCATCCAGTGCCGCCGGCACGCCCGCCGTGTCGAGGATGTCCTTGATCTGCTGGTCCTCGCGGCTGTCCAGCCAGTGCAGGACCTCGGCCATGGACAGGCCCTTGGTGGCGGCGGCGAACAGCATGGGGGCCAGGAACTTGGTGCCCATGGTCTTCCAGAACCGGTGCTCGGGCCGCTGCTCCTCGGTGGGGGTCTGCTCGATCGCATTGGCCAGCATGACCGCCATCTGCTGGGCCCCCGCCCAGGTCCCACAGGAGGCCAGGGGTGACCAGCGGGCGGCGGTGACGCCGGAGGCGCCGAGGGGGTCGATGACCAGGACCTGGCCGAGGCGGGCGCGGTGGGCCAGAGTGGCTCGCAACAGGTCGGGCTTGACCGAGGTGGCGACCAGGGGGCCAGTCCATTCGAGGACGGCGGGGATGACCAGGGCCGAGGTCTTGTAGCTGCCGGTGGGGCCGAAGACGAGGACCGACTGGCAGTTCTCGGCGGCCAGCAGCCGGCCGAAGACGCCCGGGGTGCGGCCCAGGATCACCCGGCCGGGCTCGGGTTCCCGCACGGTGAGGAGCCGCAGCTCGCGACCGCCGGCCCAGACCGCGCCGGCATGCTTCGCCGGCCGTGTGCCTCCCGGCCGGTGCCCCGATGTCCGGCCTGGTACGTGCCGCAGGACTGCGGCCGTCCCGGCCGAGAGGCCGCCGATGAGGCCGGTGAAGGTGGCGTACATGCCGGCCGGGCCGGGCAGCGGCCCACGCACATCGGCGGGCCAGGCCAGGGCCGGGTCGCTCCAGTGCTGGGGCAGGTGCCACAGGATGTGGACGACGTCGGCTGGGGAGAGCTCCAGCCAGGTCTGGCCGAACACCAGCCCGGCGGCCTGTCCGGTGGCCCACACGAGCGCGCCGGCGCCGGCGGTGGCGCCCACCCCGAGGGCCAGGAGCTGGTCGCCCGGGCTGGTGAACGGCGGCGCGTCCGGCGGCCGATGCCCACCGGGCGGCAGGGGCGGCCAGGGGTCATGCCACATCCAAGTCACCCCCCGACATGATCCCGATGCCGCTTGGGCGTGCTGCTTGCTGGTCGGCCAGCAGGGCGCGGTACTCTTCGGGGTGTGCGGCGATCAGGCGGCGAGCCGCGGATTCCCGGGACCTGGCGAGCCAGGCTTCGCGGCCAGCGCCGAGAGCCTTGCGCTGAGCTCGTGAGGCGCGCTTGCGGATCCGGTCGGCCTCGCGCATGCGGGCCAGGGCGGCCGGATCCTGGCGGCGGCGGTGATAGGACGCCTTCGCCCGCTCCCGCTGGTGGGGCTTGCAGTAGGCGGAGAACTGCCCGTTGGGGCGAACGTAGAAGGCGCTCGCCAGCCGATGCTCCCGGCAGTCGGGGCAACGCTTGCCGGCGGCTCGAACGTCGGCAGGGGGGTTGTTACGATCAGGCTGCATCTCGGGGTGCACTCCCTCGGGGTTGCCGGGCCCCGGGGCGGGCGGAATCCGCCCCGGTGGCCGCTTCACAGGACGGCCGAGGGAGGCACGGGGGAGAGCGGTTGTTAGCGGATCTGCTAACGGGACGTGCCGTAACGGCGGCACACGCAGTGGGATCGAGCGGCACTCGCGGTACGCAGAGTGCCTGCTCAGGCGGGACGAAGCGGTATCAAGCGGGACGGGGGAGACACCGCTGTCCCGGTTGAGGGCCTAGTGTCCTGATAGGACGTGGGGGTTCAAGTCCCCCCTCCGACACCCCTCCCGACCAGCCACGCCGCTCCAACGGCTAGCTTCGCCGTGCCCTTCGGGAACGGGCTACCTGATCCAAACCCTCAGTCAGGGCCCTCACGATGAGATTTCTACCCATCCGGGCCGATCCTCGCCGACCTGGAGGTGTGAGGCGAGCTGGTGGACCGCGATGGCGCCTGCTCACAGCTCGCCGAGGTAGGCCTCTCGCATCTGGGGGTGCTTGAGCAGGTTCTCGGCCGTGTCGGCCAACACCACCTTCCCGGTCTGGAGCACATAGCCCCGGTCGGCGATCGAGAGCGCCATGTTGGCGTTCTGCTCGACGACGAAGATGGTGGTCCCCTGCCGGTTGACCTCCTGGATGATCTCGAAGTTCTGCTCGACCAGCACGGGGGCCAGGCCCATCGAGGGCTCGTCCATGAGCAGCACCTTGGGGCGGGCCATTAGGGCCCGGGCCATCGCCACCATCTGCTGCTCCCCGCCCGAGAGCGTCCCTGCCCGCTGGCCGAGCCGCTCCTTCACCCGCGGGAAGAGGGTGAAGACCCGCTCGAAGTCCTTCTCGATCTCGTCGCGGTCCTGCCGCAGGCAGGAGCCGAGCTCCAGGTTCTCCCACACCGTCATGCGCCGAAACAGGCGGCGGTTCTCCGGGACCATCGAGATGCCCATGGCGACCAGCCGCTGGGTCTCCAGCCCGTTCACCCGCTGGCCGTCGAGCAGGACATCCCCCTGGCTCGGCATGACGTAGCCGAGGATCGTCTTGAGGGTGGTGGTCTTGCCGCTGGCGTTGCCGCCCAGCAGGCAGACGATCTCGCCCGGGTGGACCTCCAGGCTGATGTTGCGGAGGACCTGGATCGGGCCGTAGTGCGTGCAGACGTCGCGGAGCTCCAGGATCGGTCGGGTCCGGGAGACCACGGCGGCGTCGGCGCCCATCCGGTCGGCGCGCTCCGCGACCTCGCCGCCGCTGCTCGAGGCGTCGCTCATGCCGTCGCCGTCCTGCCGAGGTAGGCCTCGATCACCCGGTCGTTGCTGGCCACGTCGGCGTAGGCACCCTCGGCGATCTTCTGCCCGTAGTCGAGCACCACGACCCGCTCCGAGACCCCCTTCACCACCCGCATGTCGTGCTCGATCAGGACGATGGCCACGCCGGTCTCGTCCCGCAGCCTCCGGATCAGCTCGGTCAGCTCCTGCGTCTCTCGCGGGTTCATCCCCGCGGTTGGCTCGTCGAGGAGGAGCAGCTTCGGGTCGGAGGCCATCGACCGGGCGATCTCGAGCCGGCGCCGGTTTGCGTACGACAGCGAGCGCGCCGGCGTGTCGAACCGCCACCCGATCAGCCGACCGCCGAAGAAGGCCAGGGCCTGTTCGGCCCGCTTCCGCGTCTCCTCCTCCTCCCGCCGGAACGACGGCGCCCGGAAGATCGCCTTGAGCATCCCGGACCGGGTGCGGCAGTGACGGGCCACCATCACGTTCTCCCGCACGCTCATCTCGGGGAACAGGCGCACGTTCTGGAAGGTGCGGGCGATGCCGAGCCCAAGGATCTGGCTGGGTCGAAGGCCCACGATGCTGCGCCCCTGGAAGCGGATCTCGCCCTGGCCGGCCGGGACCATCCCGCTGACGAGGTTGAACAGGGTCGTCTTCCCGGCGCCGTTCGGCCCGATGACGCAGACGATCTCTCCCTCGTCGACGTCGAGGTCGAGCCCGTCGATGGCCCGGACCCCGCCGAAGTCCCTGGTGAGCCCCCTGGTCTCGAACAGCGCCATGAACCCCCCGATCAGCTTGTCTCGCCGCGGCCGTCCCCGGCCGAGCCGGCTTCCGGCCGCACCGTGGCCTGCGTTCGCAGCCAGGCGTCTT
>JASLBL010000142.1 GCA_030146615.1 Actinomycetes bacterium | reverse complement strand
CCGGTCGGCATGTACGCCGCCGCCATCCTCACCTTCTGGCTCCCCGCCCTCGCGTACGGGCTGCTGGTGCGGCTGGTCTCGCCGCGGGCCCGCCGCCAGCGGCGCCAGCGGGGGGCGCGGTGGGCGAGCTGGTGGCAGCTGCGCCGCCTTCTCGTGCTGGGTCCCAGGCGGGGGCGGATCATCCTGGGCCGCCGCGACCGGCTCCGCGACCGCCTGCTGGGCCGGCTCTACCTGGCGGTCGAACAGTGCCATTCGGTGCTGGCCTTCGGACCACCGGGGTCGTTCAAGACCCACGGCCTGGTCATCCCGGCCATCCTGGAATGGCAGGGCAACCTGGTCACCACATCGATCAAACCCGACGTCCTGCGGGCCACCTGCGCCCACCGTGCCAGCCTCGGGGCCGTCTGGGTCTACGACCCCCTCGGGTTGAGCGGCGTCCCTGGCGCCCGATGGACCCCGCTCGCCTACTGCTCCACTTACGCCGACGCCCGGCGGATCGGCCGCATGCTCGCCGAGGCCGCCGACGTCCAAGGGCACAAGGCCGATGACGCCAACTACTGGCAACTCCTTGGGGCCAAGCTCCTGTCGGTCCTGCTGTTCGCCGCCGCCCACACGGGGCGAAGCATGGCCGACGTGGCCCGCTGGGTCGACGTCCAAGACGTCGACGACGTCGCCCAAGCACTCATGGAGATCGGCAACCAACAGGCCCTGGACGCCTGGGCGGCCTGCACCAGCCGCCCCGACAACACCATGGGCAGCGTCTACGGCACCGCCGAGACGCTCCTTGACGTGTTCGGTGATCCCACGATTGCGGCCTCGGCCGAGGGCTGCGACCTGGACCTGGATGAGTTGCTGACCGGGGCCAACAACACTCTCTACCTGTACGCGCCGGCGTCGGAGCAGGAGCGGCTCCGACCGCTGTTCGAGCTGCTGGTGTCGGTGGTGATCTACAAAGCCGAGCAACTGGCGGCCGCCCAACCCGGCGGCATGCTCGACCCAAGGTTGTTCGTGTGTCTGGACGAGGCGGGGAACTGCGCCGCCATCAAGAAGCTCCCCCAACTGGCCACCACGGGCAGGGGGCAGGGCATCCAGCTGCTGACCATCTGGCACGACGAAGCCCAGCTCCAGCACCGCTACGGCCACCGCGCCTCGACCGTGCTGAACGGCCACCGAGCCAAACTGCTATTGAGTGGCCAGGCCGACCCAGCCTCCCTCGAGCTCGCCTCCAAGCTGGTCGGCGACGAAGCGGTCACCCAGACCTCAGAGACGACCGGTGGGAACGGCCGCGCCTCCATGACGGAGTCGACGGCGTATCGGCGGCTGTTGCCGCCCGAGGCGTTGCGGCAGCTCAAGCCCCGGCGGGCGTTGCTGGTGTATGGGCATCTGCCGCCGGTCCGCATTCGGCTGCGGCCCTGGTTCCGCTCCCGCCGCCTAGTGTCGCTGGCCATGGCCGTGGACGCTGCGGTCCCGCATCCGGCCATGCAGGTTGACGACCTCGCCCCGGTTGAGGTGCTGCGGCCGCCTGCTGATGAGGGGGAGGCCGCCGCCTAATGCATCCCCTCCCCCACCCTGAGGGCAACGGCACCAGGCCAGCCAGCCCAGACCGGCAGCCAGATACCCCTGTGTCCGGTCCTCCGCGTCCGGCCGCTGGAGGGGTGTCCCGGCTGGACCGAGTCACCCTGCAGCTGGGGGTGGCCGTGGCCGTGGTGATTGCGGTGTGCTCCTATGCGGTCTCCGCGACCAGTCTGTATGCGTTGGGGATCCAGGCCGGCTACAGCTGGTGGCAGGCCGCCGCGGTCCCCGTGGTGGCCGATGGGCCGGCCATCTACGGCATGTTCCGCATCATCAGCCGCTCGCGCCGCGGCGCCAAAGGGGCCGGGTACGGCTGGCTCCTGGTCACCTGCGGCACCCTGGCGTCGATCGGCGGGAACGTCGCCCACGCCCGACCCAACCTGGTCGCCCAGGCCATCGCCGCCGCCATCCCCTTGGCCGTGCTGGCCATGCTGGAGGGGCTCAAGGGCGACGCCGGCGAGGTGACCCGCCTGGCCGCCCAGGCTGCAGGCCCGGACCACGCGCCCGCGCTCGACCGTCCCGGCCAAGGTCCGCAGGGCACTACTCTCCGACGCACCGACACCAGGGCCGTCCTGGACGACGCTGGCGCGGTGAACGGTTCCCGGCGGCCAGCGCTGTCCGCCGGGCCCAGCCCGACCGACCGCAGCATGGTGGGGGCGCGGCTGCAGGCGGCCTATGCCCAGAAGCGGCCGGACGGCCAACCGTGGACGGCCCGCACCCTGGCCGAGGCCGCCGGCTGCGGCCGCAGCAGCGCCGCCGCCTTCCTGCAACGCCAGCGCCTGCCAGTTGGGGAGCGCACCCCATGAGCCGCCCCAGTGTGGTCCTGCGGGACGCTGCCCTTGGCTATGCCTCCCGGGGCATCCCGGTGCTGCCCCTGCACTACCCCCTCCCCCACCACAGCGGCGTTCAGCCCGTCGCCGACGACGTACAGCTGGTGACCCCGCGGTGGGGACGGGCTGCTCGTGTCGGGATCCGGGCTGCGGCCAGGTCGCCAAGCACCCCCTCGGCAGCCTGGTCCCCCACGGCGTCAAGGAGGCCACCACCAATCGGGCCCGGGTGCTGGCCTGGTGGACCCAACAGCCCCAGGCCAACATCGGCCTGGCCACTGGCCACACGTTCGACGTCCTGGACGTCGACGGCCCCGCTGGCGCCCAGGCCATCCGGACCCTGGCTGCCACCCATGGCCTGCAGAGCTCGGGGCCGCTGGTCCGGACCGGTGGCGGCGGTTGGCATTTCTATCTGGCCCCGACCGGCCTGGGCAACGTCGGTCCCCGTGACCTCGAGCAGGTGGACTGGCGGGGTCGTGGCGGCTATGTCGTCGCCCCACCCAGCCGCCACCGCTCCGGCCACCCCTACCAGTGGGTCGCCGGCCGGGACCTGGATACCGCAGTGCCCGACGTGCCAGCTGCCCTCCTGCAGCGACTGCAGCATCGCCAGGCCGACCGACCCGCCCCAGTCGCCTCCGTCCCGGTGGGCGACCGACCAGGACCACGCTATGGGCAGGCGGCCCTCGCCCAAGAGCTGACTCGGGTCGCCACCGCCCCCCACGGGCAGCGCAACCAGCAGCTGTGGGAAGCCGCCCGCAACCTCTACAACCTGGTCGCCGCCGGCGCCCTCGACCACCACCAGGTCCATCAGGGCCTGCTCCAGGCCGCCGACCGCTGCGGCCTGCTCACCGACGAGCCCCGCCAGACCCACCGCACCCTGGCCTCCGGCCGCCAGATCGGCCTCGCCTACCCCCGCCCGGCACCTGACCGCATCCGCCCCGACCCCGCCCATGCTTCGCCACCCCCGCCGACCCGAGCGGGCGGCGAGCGGACTCAGGAGGGGAGGTGAGGGCGATGGCCGCCGCCGGCCTCCAGACCGGCTAGTCGTGTCCATGGGGTGGGCGCGTGCCGCCGCCAAGCAGAGCCCGCACCCACCCCGACCGCCCCGCAGAGGAGGAACCCTCGCATGGGCAGCAGTCCAACCCTAGACCAAGGCAGTCCCAGCTGGGGCCGGGACGGCAGCAGCACCCACCCGGCCCTCCAGCAGCGCACCGCCGACGCCCAGCCGACCACCCGCGACCTGGAGCAGGCCTTCGACCGGCTCAACCCCGACTACGGCATCCCCGCCGACCCCCACAACCCCCATGGCCACCAAGCCCTGCACGACCGCGAGACAGCCCTCGCGCTCGGCACGCGGGTCGCCGTCGCCGCATCCCGGGAGAACGACCCCAACCCGGTCATGTGGCTGGCCGGCCAGGACTACCGGGCCGCCGACGCCACCCGCACCGCCCATCTCGAGCTGGTCCGGAGCCGCCGTGGTCCAGAACGGCTCGGCCCCGAACGCTAACCCACCACGCTCAACACCAGCACGAAGGAGCCATGATGGCTGCAGACAACCAGACCACCATCGCCGGCAACCTGGTCGAGACCCCCGAGCTGCGCTTCACTAACACCGGCACCCCGGTCACCAACCTGCGCGTGGCGGTCACCCAACGCGTCCAGCAGGACGGTGAGTGGCGCGACGGCGAGACCTCCTTCTTCAAGGTGAATGTGTGGCGCGGGCAGGCCGAACACTTGGCCGACTCGCTTTCCAAGGGTGACCGGGTCATGGTCACCGGCCGGCTCCGCCAGCGCAGCTGGGAAACTCCCGAGGGCGAGAAGCGGTCGGTGGCCGAGATCGAGGCCGACGAGGTCGGGGCCAGCCTGAAGTTCGCCACCGCCAAGGTCGAACGCGCCACCGAACGCAGCACCAGCGACCGCAGCCAAGGACAGGAGCGGCAGGCCGAACGCGGCGGCGACTTCAACGACCAGCCTCCATTCTGAGAGCACTCCATGCGCCAGCGCCCTCGGTTCCAGCCGGGGGCGCTGGCCATTGGGAGCCGTTGCGGCAATGGTCGTCCGAACACGGCGACCCTGCGCCGAGCATAGGTGGAGAGCGGACCATCGGCCTTGGCGGAGGCTGCCACTGGCTATGCGGTTCCATCAGCAAGGACAGCGGCACAGCCGTCCCCGAGGCCGAGCTCGAACCGTCGACCCTCCGATTACGAGTCGAAACGCATGAGTCCAGCAGGTACCAGCCTGGCCGGTTCTGGCTGCTCACATCGGCGGGGTCGTCTGTTGAGTGCGTTCCTGACCTGTGGCGTTACGGCAGGAGGAATGACCGAGGGAATGACCAGCCTGGCCACGGCAGGACAGCCGGCCGTGCTTCCTCGGCCAGACGGCAGCCGACCACAGGAGCCGAACCGGCCATCCACAGCTGCGGCGAGCCCTTCGGCCTTCGCCGACGATGCGGTTGGTCGGCAGGAGGGGCCTGCGGTGTGTCGCTTTCCGACGAGGCCTACGTGTTCGCCTTTGTCCGGCTGGCCGGCACTCATCCAATCGGATTCGGTGACCCACCGCCACGGGCGGCTCGCGAAGCGGCTCAGGCTGCGGACGACGCTGCATAGTTATACTCATGCGCCTCAGCGGCTATGATGGAGTACGACTACATGAGCCAAGAAGAAAGACACCTTGAGATTTTCCGTCGGCTAGCTTCATGGAGTCAGCGACGACAGCAGAGGCTTACTTCCCTGAAAACTCAGCTCGCTATAGACGTTGACGCTCTGCCGGAAGCGCTGGATTGGAATACATACCCGCTCGCCGAATACCTTAGTAATGCACCTTATATGTACTACTATGAACCCGTATTTACAGAGTATTTCGGATTCTTGGAGGAAGCCTATGGGTCCAATCTGAGCCTCTTCGTTGGCGATTTGGAGGCCAGCTCTGAGGACGCATGGACAGCCGTTGCAGAGGCAGAGCGAATCGCGGATGACATACAAAGTACTGAGTTAGAGTCCTTCCATCCCTATAAGAGGGTGGAAACCTACCTAAACGCTTGGTATTTACGCCTCGTAGAGCAGGTCTTTGATTCACTTCTATATATTCCGGCCTATCGGCTCCAAGCTAACAAAGGCAAGCAGATTTCTTCTCAACCATTCAACATCTACGAAGCCATCCGGAGCCACCAGTGGATTCATGCCGGAGCGTTCTATAATCCTGTAGTACGACGCGGTATAGCACATAACGTCACCTTTAATGATCCGGGTCTCCATCAACCGCTGGAAATAGTTTATACTGATGACCGCGGGAATAGCGAAGCACTAACTATTGAAGAACTCGTCGGTCTGGTCAACGGTCTTAGTGACGAGTGCCTTGCCTATAGCTTTGCCCTGCGCCTCTTTATCATGGAACATCGCGATGCTACAGAACTCCAAACAATCATCGACCCGGCAAGCCATCCCTTTCCTGGGAGGTCGCTCGCCTTCATGCGCGCAGCCGGTTCGCCCTACTTTTTGGTTCAATCCGTGCACCGCGACATAGTGAACAATGAAACCCAGATCAGATTGGAATGCGAAGATAAGACCTTAACCGAGGCAGAACGCCACGGAGAGTTGATGTCTGTTCTAGCCAGTGCCGGAAAATGGTACCCGGAGGCGGATACGTTTTGGATTGGCGCCGAAGGAAAACGGCGGTCTAAGAGCGGTCTACGTATCTCAGGCAATGACCTTCGCGCCTGGCTTGACGATAATTTGTCGGATCAGGACTTCGGAAATCGGCTTGACCCGTACGTTATGTTTCCGTTCAAGGTTCCATTCGGAAGAATACGCGGGACCGCCAGACGAGCTATTGCCGCCGGCCTATCGGCCAACCGTGATGAATTTCGGCGTCGAATGGACGAAGCAAAGGGACTGCCACAAGGAACTCGGCTCATATCCATTGAAGACATATCGACGGGACTTGCGAGAAGGTACAGATGTGAGATCAAGACCCACTTGACTGACCAGGACGCGGTTCGTGAGATGCTTCCTAGGCTAGTAGAGTACATCAGGCGGAAGATGATTTACCGTAATCAACAGGTCAGAAAACGATGGGGTCGG
>JASLBL010000139.1 GCA_030146615.1 Actinomycetes bacterium | reverse complement strand
AAGTAGACGGCCGCGACCGTCTCGACCGTCTCGCCGCAGGCGGTGGCCACCTCGATCACGTTCAGGCCCGAGAACAGCGCGTCCAGGCTGGCCACCCTGGTCGCCAGCTCGGGCGGGACCCCGGCGGCGGTGAACCGCTCGACCAGCCGCTCCAGCGACTCAGAGTCGGCCGGGGCCAGCAGCTTGGGCAGCTCCTGGGCCATCGAGGCGATCCCGGGTGCGAAGTGGGAGACGGTGGCCGCGATGTCCAAGGGCTGGCGACGGTTGCGCAGGAACCACAGGGCCGACCGCTCGATCATCTTGCGCCCCTCGGCCTGGAGCTCGAGCTGCACGTCGGCCGGGACCACGTTGTCCAGGGTGGCCAGGTCCTTCCAGAGCCGGCGGATGTCGAACACCTCGCGGGCCACCGTGTAGGCCCGGGCGACGTCCGGCGGGCTTGCCCCGGTCTCGTCCCTGAGCCGGCTGGCGAAGGTGCTCCCGGCCCGGTTGACCATGCTGTTGGTGACGTAGGTGGCGATGATGTCGCGGCGCAGCGGGTGCCGGCGGAGCTGCTTGCGGAACTTCTCCCGCAGCTTGGGCGGCATGTAGCGCTCCAGGTCGTCGGCCAGGTACTCGTCCTCGGGCACGTCCGAGGCGACCAGCTCGTCCTGGAGGGCGATCTTGGCGTAGGCCAGCAGCACGGCCAGCTCGGGCCGGGTGAGGCCCTTGCCGGCGGCCTTGCGCTCGGCCAGCTCCTCGTTGTCGGGCAGGAACTCGAGCCGCCGGTCCAGCCGGTGGGCCCGCTCCAGGCCGCGCATCAGCCGGTCGTGCTCGTCCAGCAGCTGCGGGGCCTGGGCCTCGGTGACGCTGATCGCCTGGACCTGGCGGTAGTTGTCCTGGAGCACGGCGGTGGCCACGTCGTCGGTCATGTCGGCCAGCAGCTTGTCGCGCTGCTTGCGGGTCATGTCGCCGTCGTTGACCACCTGGTTGAGCAGGATCTTGATGTTGACCTCGTGGTCGGAGCAGTCGACCCCGCCCGAGTTGTCGATGAAGTCGGTGTTGATCCGGCCGCCGGCCAGGGCGTACTCGACCCGCCCGAGCTGGGTGAAGCCGAGGTTGCCGCCCTCGCCCACGACCTTGGCCCGCAGCTCGGCCCCGTCGACCCTGACCGCGTCGTTGGTCCGGTCGCCGACGTCGCTGTGGGCCTCGCGGCTGGCCTTCACATAGGTGCCGATGCCGCCGTTCCAGAGCAGGTCAACGGGGGCCTTGAGCATGGCGTTGATCAGCTCGTTGGGGGTGAGCGCCTCGGCCTCGGCCCCGAGGACCCGGCGGACCGGCTCCGACAGCGGGATCGACTTGGCCGCCCGGGGCCAGACCCCGCCGCCCTCGGAGATCTTGGCCGTGTCGTAGTCGGACCACGAGGAGCGGGGGAGGGCGAACAGCCGCTCCCGCTCGGCGAAGCTGACCTCCGGGTCGGGGTCGGGGTCGAGGAACACGTGCAGGTGGTTGAACGCCCCGACCAGCTTGATGTGGCGGCTCAGGAGCATGCCGTTGCCGAACACGTCGCCGGACATGTCGCCGATGCCGACCACGGTGAAGTCGGTCGACTGGGTGTCGACGCCCCGCTCGCGGAACAGCTGCTTGACCGACTCCCAGGCGCCCCGGGCGGTGATCCCCATCTTCTTGTGGTCGTAGCCGGCCGAGCCGCCGGAGGCGAAGGCGTCGTCCAGCCAGAAGCCGTACTCGGCGGCGATCGAGTTGGCCAGGTCGGAGAAGGTGGCCGTGCCCTTGTCGGCCGCCACCACCAGGTACGGGTCGTCGTCGTCGTAGCGGACCACGTCCGGAGGGGGGACGACCTTGCCGTCGACCCGGTTGTCGGTGATGTCGAGCAGGCCCCGCATCATGGTCGAGTAGCAGGCGACCACCTCGTCCATCAGGGCCTCGCGGCCCCCCTCGAGCGGCGGGCGCTTGACCACGAACCCGCCCTTGGCCCCCACCGGCACGATCACGGCGTTCTTGACCATCTGGGCCTTCATCAGGCCGAGGATCTCGGTGCGGAAGTCCTCCCGCCGGTCCGACCAGCGGATGCCGCCTCTGGCCACCTTGCCGCCGCGCAGGTGGACGGCCTCGGTGCGGGGCGAGTAGACGAACACCTCGAACATCGGCCGGGGCTTGGGCAGTGACGGCACCTTGGCCGGGTCGAGCTTGAACGACAGGTACGGCTTGGGCTGGCCGTCCTGGCCCCGCTGGTAGTGGTTGGTCCGCAGGGTCGCCTCGACCATGTCCAGGAAGCTGCGCAGGATCCGGTCCTCGTCCAGGTTGGCGACCCCGTCGATGGCGGTGGCCAGCCGCTCCCGCAACTCCTCGGCCCTGGCCTCCGCGGTCTTGGGTGCCGGGGGGCTACCGCTTCGCTCCTTGCGCCCCCCGGGCCCCCCGCCGGGCTGGGTCGGGTCGAAGCGGCTCTCGAACAGCTCCACCAGCCAGCGGGCGATCAAGGGGTTGCTGGCCAGGGCCTGCTCCATGTAGTCCTGGCTGAAGGCCAGCCGGGTCTGGCGCAGGTACTTGCAGTAGGCGCGCAGGACCACGATCTGGCGCCAGGTCAGGCCGGCCCCCAGCACCAGCCGGTTGAAGCCGTCGCTCTCGGCCTCGCCGCGGAGGATGGCCGCGAACGCCTCCTGGAAGACGTCCTTGACCCGGCTCAGGTCGACGTCGGCCTCGCCGGTGTAGGTCACGCCGAAGTCGTGGATCCAGACCGGGCCCTGGCCGGGCGGGTGCAGCTCATAGGGCCGCTCCTCGACCACCTCGACGCCCATGTCCTCCAGCATCGGCACCGCGTCCGACAGCGGCAGCGGCCGGTCGGCCCAGAACAGCTTGAACCGCAGCGTCCCCGGCGGCGCCTCCAGCGGCCGGTACAGGTTCATGTTGAGGCCGCCACGCTCGGCCAGGTCCTCCATCCGCTGGATGTCGTAGACGGCGTTGCGGGCCGGGTAGTCGTCGACGTAGGCGGCCGGGAACGCCTCCCCGTAGTAGGAGAACAGGGCGTTGCCCTCCTCCTCGCCGTGCAGCTCCAGCAGCAGGGCGTGGAGGTCGTCGTTCCAGGAGCGGGTGACCGTGGCCAGCTTGGCCTCCAGCTCCCTGGCGTCGTAGCTCGGCATCTCGCCCGGCCGCAGCCGGATGATGAAGTGCAGCCGGGCCAGCACCGACTCCGACAGCCACACCTGGAAGTCGAAGCTCGCCCCCGGGAAGGCCTCGTGCAGCACGGCCTCGATGCGCCGGCGGACGGTGGTAGTGTAGCGGTCGCGGGGCACGTAGACCAGGGCCGACACGAAGCGGCCGTAGTCGTCGTGCCACATGAACAGCCGCACCCGGCGGCGCTCCTCCAGCCGCAGGATGCCCATGGCCGTCTCGTACAGCTGGTCGTCGGAGATCTGGAACAGCTCGTCGCGTGGGAACGTCTCCAGGATGTTCAGCAGCGACTTCCAGTCGTGGCTGTAGCGGGGCAGGCCGACCCGCTCCAGCACCTTGGCCACCTTGCGGCGCAGCACCGGGATGTCGCGCGGGTTCCGGTTGTAGGCGGCCGAGGTGTAGAGGCCGAGGAAGCGGCGCTCGCCGACGACCTGGCCCCGCTCGTCGAACCGCTTGACCCCGATGTAGTCCAGGTACGACGGCCGGTGCACGGTCGAGTGGGAGTTCGCCTTGGTCAGCACCAGGACGTGGGGCTCGCGGGCCAGCCGCCGGGCCTCCGGCGGCAGCTTGGCGAAGCTGCCCGAGGCCGGCTTGGACTGGCCCTGGCGCAGGATGCCCAGGCCGGTGCCCGGCACCGGGCGCAGCATGTCCTGGCCATCCTGCTGCACCAGGTCATACGACCGGTAGCCGAGGAAGGTGAAGTGGTGGTCCTCGATCCACTCCAGCAGCGCCCGGGCCTCGGCCAGCTCGGCCTCGTCGACCGGTGGCGGCCGCTCGTCCAGCTCCTCCAGGATCGAGCGGATCTGCTGGCGCATTGCCGCCCAGTCCTCGACCGACGCCTTGACGTCCTCCAGGACCCGTTCGACCTCGGCCCGCAGCCGGTCGAGGATCTCGGGCTCGCTCTGGCGGTCGACCTCGAAATGCAGGTAGGACTCGCGGACACCGTCCTCGGCGTCGGGGGGCAGGACCTCGCGCAGCCCGCCGGCCTCGTCGCGGCGGACGGCGATCACCGGGTGGATGGGCAGGTGGATGACCAGGCCGTTGCGGTTCAGCTCCATGGCCACCGAGTCGACCAGGAACGGCATGTCGTCGGTGACGATCTCCACGATCGAGTGCCTGGACCGCCAGCCGTGCTCCTCGAAGCGGGGGCTGTAGACCCGGACCTTGGCCTCGCCGGGCTGGCGGCGGTGGGCCAGCCGCCAGTGGGCCAGGACGGCGCCGTACAGGTCGTCCGGGTCGAGCTCGAGCAGGTCCTCGGGCGCGAGGCGCTGGTAGTACTGGCGGGCGAACTCCTCCACCTGCTCGCGCCGGTCCTCGGGCACCTTCTCGTTGATGGTCGCGACAATCTGCTGCAGGATCTCCGCTTTGGCCTGCTCTGGCTGCGTCGACATAACAGCTCCCTCGGTTGTCCGCCCGCCCACGATGGCAGATCGGCCGTTCCGGCGGTAGCGATAGCATGGCCCCATGTCCGAGCTTTCAACCAGCAGGATCGACGCGGTCGACGACGTCGTGGCCGGCCTGACCTTCGACGCCGCCGGGCTGATCCCGGCCGTCGTCCAGGACGACCAGGACGGCACCGTGCTCATGGTCGCCTGGATGGACGCCGAGGCCGTCCGGCGCACCCTCACCACCGGCCGGACCTGGTTCTGGAGCCGCTCCCGCCGCCAGCACTGGCGCAAGGGCGACACCTCCGGCCACGTCCAGCACGTCCGCTCGGTCACGGCGGACTGCGACAACGACACGCTGTTGGTCCGGGTGGAGCAGGTGGGTCCGGCGTGCCACACCGGCACCCGCTCCTGCTTCAGCGACACCCTCCCGCTCGGGGCCGGGGCGTGACCGGCGAGCGGCCCGGGTTCGAGGAGTTCGTGAGGCTGGCCGCCTCCCATTCGGTGGTGCCGGTCTGGCGGGAGCTCCTGGGCGACCTGGAGACCCCGGTGGGGGCGTTCCGGAAGCTGGGCGACCAGGACGGGTCGGTGCTGCTGGAGAGCGTCGAGCACGGCGAGCGCTGGGGCCGCTACTCGTTCATCGGGACCGACCCCTTCGCCACCCTGACCATCCGCGACGGCCGGGCCTCCTGGACCGGCCGCCCCCCGGCCGGGCTGTCCGACGGGCCGCCGCTGGAGGTCCTGCGCGAGGCCCTGCGCCGGCTCCGCTCGCCGTCCCTGCCCGGCCTCCCGCCGCTGTTCGCCGGGGCCGTCGGCTACCTCGGCTACGACCTCGTGCGCGAGCTGGAGCGGCTGCCCGACCAGACCGAGGACGATCTCCAGCTGCCCGAGGGGATGCTGGTCTTCCCCCGCTCGGTGGTCGTCTTCGACCACCTGGGCCAGCGCCTGGTGCTGGTCGCCAACGTGGTCGTCAACCAGGCCACCGACCTGGACGCCGCCTATGCCGACGCCACCCGGCGCATCGACGCCCTGGCGGCGCGGCTGTCGGTGCCGGTGGCGACCGTGCCGACCCCGCTGCCGGCGGCCGGCCCGCCGGCCGCCGCCACCAGCGACCTCGCCCCCGGCCGGTACCAGGAGATGGTCCGGGTGGCCAAGGAGCACATCGGCGCCGGCGACATCTTCCAGGTGGTCCCGTCCCAGCGGTTCTCGGTGCCGACCACCGCCGACCCGTTCGACGTCTACCGGGTCCTGCGGGTGGTCAACCCCTCGCCCTACATGTACTTCCTGCGCCTGCCCGGAGTGACCATCGCCGGCTCGTCCCCTGAGGTGCTGGTGACCGTGCAGGGCCGCCGGGCGACCATGCGGCCGATCGCCGGGACCCGCCCCCGCGGCGCCGACCCCGAGGCCGACCTGGCCATGGAGGCCGAGCTCCAGGCCGACGAGAAGGAGCGGGCCGAGCACGTGATGCTGGTCGACCTGGCCCGCAACGACCTCGGGCGGGTGTCGCGGCCGGGCACCGTCCGGGTGGACGAGTTCATGCGGGTCGAGCGCTACTCCCACGTCATGCACCTGGTCTCGGACGTGGTCGGCGAGCTGGCCGAGGACGTGGCCGCCTTCGACGTCCTGGCGGCGAGCTTCCCGGCGGGCACGGTCTCGGGGTCGCCCAAGGTCCGGGCCATGGAGGTCATCGACGACCTGGAGCGCCACCGCCGCGGCCCCTACGCCGGCTGCGTCGGCTACTTCGACTTCTCCGGCAACCTCGACACCTGCATCACCATCCGCACCTGCGTGTTCGTGGACGGCGTGGCCTACTGCCAGGCCGGCGCCGGCGTGGTCGCCGACTCGGTTCCCGAGGCCGAGGAGCGCGAGACCGAGGCCAAGGCCCGGGTCCTGCTCACCGCCGTGGCCGCCGCCGAGGCCCTCTTGGCCAAAGGGTCCCCCGACGGGTACCGACCCCAGCCCACCCGCGCCGGTGGCTGATCCCGGGCCGGGGTCGGCGGGGCCGGGACCCGTGCCGCCGGTCCCGGGGTCGCCTGACCCGACCCGGCGAGGGTCGGGCGCGGCCGACTCAGCCCGGCCAGGGCCGGGGGCGGCCGGCCACTCGGGCCCGGCCACGCCGGAACCCCGCCCCTCCCTGATCGTGGGGCCCCCGAACCGGGAGGGTAGCCCGACGCCGGAGGGCACGGCGCCGGGTGTCCACAGCCCCGGTCCCTCCGGGCGGCGGTCCATGCAGCTGGCGATGCTGGCCGTGCTGGCCGGGGTGATGCTGGCCGCCACCGGGTCCGGGCAGGCCTGGGCCAGGGTGAGCGCGGCGGTCGAGCTGCCGGGGATCGGCTCGGCCCAGCTCGGCGGGGCCGAGGTCACAGGGAACGACCTCGCCCCCCTGGGAGCGCTCGCCCTGCTCGGGCTGGTGCTGCTGGTCGGGGTGGCCGCGACCCGCGGGCGGGGCCGCTGGGTGGTCGGGCTGGCTCTGCTCGTCCTCGGTGGCGCCCTGGTGATCGGCGGCGCCCTCGGCGGCGCCCGGGTCTCGGACGAGGCGGCCGAGCGAGCCGGGCGAGGGCTGCTCGAGGGCGTCCCCGCCGGCACCGGCCTCCGGGTGGACACGCCGGTGGCCGGCCCGGTGATGGTCGTGGCCGGTGGGCTGCTGCTGGCCGCGGCCGGGGCCGAGGCGCTCCGCCGGGGGGCCGGCTGGCCGG
>JASLBL010000132.1 GCA_030146615.1 Actinomycetes bacterium | reverse complement strand
GGGCCCCGCTGGCCTCGGCGCGGAGGCCCTTGAGCGACCGGCGGATCTCCTTGAGGGCCTCGTTGCTCTGGTTGTACTGCTCGACCAGCTGATCCGCCTCGCGGTTCTGCCGTTCGAGCTGATCCTCGAGGCGGGCGGGGGAGGCCGGGGTTGCCGTTGCCGTCATGGGTCCGGTTGACAGCACCGTCAGGGGCAGCACGATTGCGGCGAGCAGCACGCTGCGGGCAGCGCGGCGCGGCCATCGACGGTGGGGGGTCCGTCGAGCGCCCAACGGCGGCAAGAGCCCGTCCTCCTTTCCTCCCGCCTCGGTGGCCGGACACCTGTTGGGCGCGAAGCTGGGGGGCGCCCTCTCCTCCGACTGGGGGATCGGAGGAGCCGTCCACGGCGAAACGTGTCCGTCCAGTGATCATTCCGTGACCAAACGGCCCGGACTGTAGCGCGCTTCTGCGAGATTCGCCAAATCCTGAGGTCACCGGCGGCGCAATTGCAGGCCCAGCTTGCCCCCGCAACATGTAGCCCTTACAGTCCCCTCCAGCACTAGATCTTGCGTGTCCGATGCCCTTGGTCCTGGGACGCAGCCCGGTCCCTGCCTCCGGAGAACTGCGGGGGAGCGCACGTGGAGAACTACGCATGGGAGCAGGACACCGGCGCCCCCGACGCACCCCGGGCGCCGGAGGCCGGCCAGCGGGCCGGCGCCGCCGGTCCCCTCGGGGAGCGGGAGCGGAGCGTCCTGGCGTTCGAGCGCCAGTGGTGGCGGCACGCCGGCGCCAAGGAGGAGGCCATCCGGCGCCAGTTCGGTGTCGGCCCCACCGCCTACTATCAGCTCCTCAGCAGGCTGATCGACGACCCGGCGGCCATCGCCCATGACCCCATGCTCGTCAAGCGCCTCCAGCGCCAGCGCGCCTCCCGGCGGCGCTCCAGGGGTAGGCTCGGCCCACACCCGAGCGGAGGCTCCTAGGAGGGGGTTCCCGTGAAACCCGGTCCCACGGCGCGGGCCGCACTCGTGCTGGTGGCGTTCCTGGCCGTGTTCACGATCGTCGACCGGATGTCAGCGCCCGACAGAGGCCGGCGGACGGCCGCGGCCCCGCCGGGGTCGGCCACCCGGCAGCCGGACACCACGCCCGCGCCGACCACCACCACCGCCGCGCCCACGACCACCACCCGGGCGACGACCACCAGTACCGCCCCGCCGACCACCAAGCGGGCCACCGAGCCGACCCTGCGTCCCGCGGCCGGCGTCAGCGTCCAGGTCCTCAACGGCGTCTGGGTCACCGGCCTGGCCCGCCGGGTCGCCGCCCAGGTCCGCACCGCCGGCTACGACGTGGTCGCGGCCAAGACCGCCCTCGGCAGCTACTCGGTCTCCCGCGTCTACTACACCGGCGGCCACCGGGCCGACGCCGAGGCCTTCAAGGACCGGTTCCCGGCCTTCGCCGTGGTCGAGCCGGCCCCGGCCAACCTCTCCCGCCGGGTCGCCCTCCACGTGGTCATCGGCAAGGACTACCCGGGCGTCTGACCCCGGGCCCGGGCCCGTAGCCGGGCACCCGGTGCCGAGCTGCCCCCTGTAGACGGGCCAGCGCCCGGCGCTGGTGACGACCCAGCGGCAGCATCACATCCGTGGGCAGCTCCACGGCCCGCCGGTCAGCGCCGGAGGGCGGCAAGGTCGTCCCGCTGCGCACCAAACCAGTCCTGGGGCGGGAGGGCGGTGGCGCCCTCGCGGAGGAGGGCGGCGCGCTTGGCCCGCTCGTCGGGCGGCAGGTCGAGGGCGGTGGCGATGGTCTCGGCCAGCTCGGCGGTGTCGAAGGGGTTGACCAGCAGGGCGCCGGGGCCGAGGTCGTCGGCCGCGCCGGCGTTGCGGGACAGGACCAGCACCAGGTCGCGCCGGCTGATCGCCGGGCCCTCCTTGGCGACCAGGTTCATGCCGTCCCAGACCGGGTTGACGATCATCACGTCGGCGGCGGCCATGGCGGCCAGGGCCCGCGGGTAGTTGTCCCGCAGCTCCAGGAGCACCGGTTCCCAGGTCCGGGTCCGGAAGCGCTCGTTGATCGACTCGGCCATGTGCTTCACCTCGGCCGTGTACGCCTGGTACTCGGGCAGGTCGCGCCGGGAGGGATAGGTGAGAGCGTAGTGGACCACCCGCCCCCTGGCCCTCGGGTTGCGCTCCAGGAACATGCCGTAGCTCTCCAGGCCGCGCAGGATGTTCTTGGACAGCTCCAGGCGGTCGACCCGCACGATCAGGCGGCGCCCTCTGGCCAGCTCGGCCACCACCCGGTCCTGGGCGCGGGCGTCGGGCTGGGCGGCCCGCTCCCTGAGGGCGTCGCCGTCCACCCCGAGGGGATAGGTGCGGACCTGCACCGTCCGCCCGTCGCCGGCCCGAACGGTGTGGCGCTCGAAGTCGACGTCGAAGCCGGCCTCCAGGCAGCAGTGGAGGAAGTTGCGGGCCCAGCGGGGGACCAGGAACCCGAGCAGGTCGGCTCCGAGCATCCCCTCAAGGATCGCGCTCGCGACCCGGCCCGGCAGCATCAGGAAGTAGCCGGGGTCGGCCCAGGGGCAGTGACTGAAGTGGGCGACGCGCAGGTCGGGCCGGCGCCGGCGCAGCATCGCCGGGACCAGGGCCAGGTGGTAGTCCTGGACAAACACCTCGCCCCCCTGGTCGGCCTCGTCGTCGCAGGCGTCGGCGAAGGCCTGGTTGACGCTCTCGTAGTGCTGCCAGGCGACCCGGAAGCCCCGGTCGAATTGGGGGTGGCGGGGCACGTCGAACAGGTAGTGGTGCAGGAACCAGATGGTCCGGTTGGCCACCCGGTTGTAGTAGCTCTGGTACTCCCGGGGGTCGAAGGCCAGGCTGCGCAGGCGCAGCGGCCCCTGGGCCAGCTCGACGGTGCGCAGCCGCCCCGAGCGGGCGACTCGCCGGGCCGCCACCCGGTCCCCCTCGGTGATCGCCGCCGCCACCCAGGTGCCGGCCTGTCCGGCCAGGGCCGGCCCGAGAGCGGTCACCATGCCGCCGGCGCCGCGGCCCGAGGAGAGGTTGCCGTCGTCGTCCACCTCGAACTGGACCGGACCGCGATTGGAGGCCACCACCAACTCGGCCATCGTGGCAAAACCGCCCTTCGGCGTCGCGAGGAACCCGTATGCTCTAGTTGCATCCTGGCATTCCTGAACGCGACGGTCGACCGGATCCGAAGGCGGCGAGGCATGACCCAGACGGGCGAGGAGGCGCGGCGGGCGCCCCTGCTCGAGCCGCCGCCGCGCCGTCCGTCCCCGTACGAGCGGGTCGTACGCATCGGCATCGTGGCCTGGTGCGGCATCGGGATCATCATCCTCGGCTACCTGATGGTGCGGCTGATGCTGTACGTCAAGCCGGTCATCCCGCCCCTGCTGATCGCGGTGGCCGTCGTCTACCTGCTCAACCCGCTCGTCTCGGCCCTGGAGCGCCGCGGGTTGCCAAGGGTGGCCGGGGCCGGCATCGTCTACCTGCTGTTCCTGTGCATCGTGGCCCTGGTCGTCTCGCTGCTCGTCCCGCTCGTGACCAGGCAGATCACCTCGGTGATCGATCACTTCCCCGACTACCTGGCCGACGGCCAGGCCCTGATCCGCGACGTCGCCGCCCGCTTCGGCCAGGAGCCCAACTTCCGGCTGGACGCCGAGCAGGTCGAGCAGTGGCTCTCGGCCGGCGAGAACCGCCAGGCCGTCACCGGGTACCTGACCGGGCTCCGGTCGGTCACCAACTCGGTGATCAGCGCCCTGATCATCATCATCCTCGGCCCGGTGATGGCCTTCTACCTCCTGGTCGACCTGCCGCGGCTGCGCCGGGGGGCGATGGCCCTGATCCCGCCGGACCGCCGCGAGGAGATCCGCGGCCTGATGGACCGGATCGGCCAGGCGGTGGGCGGCTTCTTCCGCGGCCAGCTCCTGGTCGCCCTGTTCGTCGGGGTGGCCTCCTCGATCGGCCTGTGGGCCATCGGGCTGCCGTTCTGGCTCCTGGTCGGGATGGTCGCCGGCATCTTCAACCTGGTCCCGCTGGTCGGCCCGTTCATCGGCGGCGGCCTGGCCGTGATCATCGCCCTCATCTCCGGCGAGCCCCTCACGGCGCTCTGGGCCGCCCTGGTCCTGCTGGCCGTCCAGCAGATCGACAACCACCTGATCTCGCCCAACGTGATGGGCCGCACCGTCCAGCTCCACCCCGTGGTGGTCATGCTCGCCCTGCTCGTGGGGGCCAGCTTCGCCGGCCTGTTCGGCATGCTGGTGATCGTCCCCGTGGTCGCCGTGGCCAAGATCGTCTTCCTGTTCATCTGGTCCAAGTACGTGGACTACGGCGACGAGCTCACCCAGGGCAACGTCGGCGCCTAGCGGCCCGGCATCCGCTCCAACAGGGCGGTGACGGCCTCGGCCCAGCCCTGGCCGGCGGGCGAGGGGGTGACGATCACCGGGGTGGCGGGGTCGCCCAGGTCGGCCGCCCAGGCGCCGTTGGCGACCAGGAACATGGCCCCGACCACGCCGGCGAGCTGGAGGTCGGCCGGGCTGTCGCCGATGGCCGCGGCCTGCGCCGGGTCGAGGCCGCGGCCGGCCAGGTAGGCGGCGGCGGTGCCGGCCTTGTCCACCCCCGCCGGGAGCAGGTGGTAGGCGTGGGCCGGGCCCGGGCCGAGGTGGGGGTAGGCGCCGCGCAGGCGGCCGTTGTCGAGCAGCCGGGCCCAGCCCAGCCCGTGGCCGGCCAGCAGGGCGTCGGCCTCGGCCACGTCGGCCTGCCCGCGGAGCAGGAAGGTGCCCCGCCGGCCCAGGTGCCAGGGGGTGTGCGGCTCGAGGCGACCCGCGAACGCCTCCAGGACGAGGGCCAGGGCGCCCGACCGCTCCAGGGCCTCGGCCGGACTGGCCCCGAGGTCCCGCGGGGCCTCGCCCCAGACGACCTCGACCTCCCGGCCGCGGACCAGCACCGTGCCCAGCTCGGCGATGGCGTCGCGGGTCCCGATCAGGCGGCCCGTCTCCCGGAGCTGCTCGGCCGTGCGCCCCGACACCAGCACCACCTCCAGCCCGGCCTGGTGGGCGGCGACCAGGGCCTCGGCGGTGGCCAGGGTCGGCTTGCCGTCCAGGTCGGCCAGCAGCGACCCGTCGCGGCCGACCAGGGTGCCGTCGACGTCGGAGAGCAGCAGCGCCGGGGCGAGCCGTTCCATGACCGGCCCGGCGTCGGCCAGGGCCAGGCCGGGCACGCTACTCGGACGCGGCGACGGGGTCGGCCCGCCGCCGCCGGTAGTCGTCGACGGTCACGATCGGCGGGCGGCGGGAGGTGACGATCTCGCGCGGCTCGGGCCGGTACTCGAACAGCTCGTTGGAGAACTGCACCAGGGTGGTGGCGAAGTTGCCCGGCGCCGAGCGGCCCTCCTCGGCCAGCCGCAGGAACGCGGCCTGGAGGATCCCGAAGCTCATCCGGCCGAGCGCCTGCATGTCCTGGTTGCGGTGGACGCGCCGGTCCAGGTCGACCTGGGCGATGGCGTCGACCCCGAAGCGGGCCGCGATGTCGACCAGCAGGCCCAGCTCGACCCCGTAGCCGGAGAAGAACGGCACCTGCTCCAGGGTCTGGCGGCGCCCGGCGTACTCACCCGAGAGAGGCTGGACGATCCCGGCCAGCTCCGGCCAGAGCAGGTTGATGAGCGGGCGGGCCAGCAGCTCGGTGACCCGGCCGCCGCCGGTCGCCCGCAGGGCGTTGCGCTCACGGATCGGCCGCTCGTAGAACGCCTTCACGTACTGGATCTCGGGGTCCTCGAGCAGCGGGCCGAGCAGCCCGTAGACGAAGCGGCCGTGGAAGTTGCGGATGTCGGCGTCGATGAAGCAGATGAGGTCGCCCTTGCAGACGTGCAGGCTCTTCCAGAGGGCCTCGCCCTTGCCCGACCCCGGGCCCTCGCCGGCCAGGAGGTCGTGCTCGTAGAACACCAGCGCCCCCTCGGCCTCGGCGGTGGCCGCGGTGTCGTCGGACGAGCCGGCGTCCATGACGACGATCTCGTCGACCAGCCGAGCCCGCTCGACCAGGTTGCGGCGCAGGTGCTTGACGATGCCGCCGACGGTCGCGGCCTCGTCGCGGGTCGGCAGGCAGACCGAGACGGTCAGCCCGAGCCGCTCCTTGGCCGCACGCAGCTTGGCCGGCGGCTCGAACTGGCTGTGGTGGAAGGTCCGGTTGCCGAACCACTCCCAGGTGTCGATGTCGGTCATCGGTTCTCCCGTCCCGGCCCCCCAGGGGATCTTGCCCCCCCGGTGTTGCAGCCAAGCAGCGTGCCAGGGCAAGCTGGCAATCCACAACTCCATACATCAGGCGACGCATCCAGAGGGGCGGAGGGACCGGCCCGACGAAGCCCCGGCAACCTCCTCCGGACGAGGAAGGTGCCACTTCCGGCCTCGCCATCGTGGCGAGGGAAGATGCGCCGAGCGGTTGACCGACCGCGGCGCGACGTCGCCCCACGCCGAGCCCCGGAGGTCGACCGCCATGACCGACCAGACCCTCGACCACGTCATCCTGCGCTGTCGCGGTTGCCAGAGCGCCTACCCGGCCGCCCTCGAGTACGCCTGCTCGCGCTGCCTGGGCCCGCTCGACCCCGAGTACGACACCGACGAGGTCGCCAAGCGCCTGAGCCGCGACGCCATCGAGGCCGGGCCGCGCTCGATCTGGCGGTACGCGCCGCTGCTGCCGGCCAGCCCCGGCCCCGGCGACCTCGCCCCCGGCCTGACCCCGCTGGTGCCGGCGCCACGGCTGGCCGAGGCCCTGGGCGTGCCCGGCCCGCTGTTCCTCAAGGACGACACCCGCAACCCCACCAACTCCTTCAAGGACCGGGTGGTTGCCGTGGCCGTGGCCAGGGCCCGGGCGTTCGGCCTGTCCACGGTGGCCTGCGCCTCGACCGGCAACCTGGCCGGGGCCACCGCGGCCGCGGCCGCCGCCCAGGGCCTGGAGTGCGTGGTCGTGATCCCGGCCGACCTGGAGGCCGGCAAGGTCGCCTCCGCGGCCGCCTTCGGGGCCACCGTTGTCGCCGTCGAGGGCTCCTACGACCAGGCCAACCGGCTGTCCATGCAGGCCGTGGAGGCCTTCGGCTGGGGGTTCGTCAACGTCAACCTGCGCCCCTGGTACGCCGAGGGCTCCAAGACCGTCGGCCTCGAGGTGGCCGAGCAGCTCGGCTGGTCGCTGCCCGAGCACGTGGTCGTCCCGATCGCCTCCGGCGCCCTGCTGACCAAGGTCCACCAGGGCTTCGGGGCCCTGGCCGACCACGGTCTGGTCGAGCGCACGCCGGCCAGGGTCCACGGCGCCCAGTCGACCGGCTGCAGCCCGGTGGCGGCCGCCTTCGCCGCCGGGGCCGACGAGGTCACCCCGGTACGGCCCAGCGGGATCGTCAAGTCGCTGGCCATCGGCGACCCGGCTGACGGGGCCGAGGCCCTGGCCACGGTCCGCGGCACCGGCGGCCGGGTCGAGGCGGTCGACGACACCGAGGTCGTGGAGGCGATCGAGCTGCTGGCCCGCACCACCGGCGTGTTCGGCGAGACGGCCGCCGGTGTGACCGTGGCCACCGTCGGCCGCCTGGCGGCCAGGGGCGAGTTCCGGCCCGGCGAGCGGGTGGTCGCCCTGATCACCGGCCACGGCCTCAAGACCCGCGAGGTCCTCGACGGCCGCGCCGGGGCCACCGTGACCGTCCGCCCCAACATCGACGCCCTCTCCGAGGCCCTGACCTCCCTCCGCCCCGACCTGGCCGTGACCGCCTAGTAGTCGCCGGCCTGCCAGCGGCGGAAGATCTCCAGCCCGTCGGGGCAGAACGGCCACTCCTCAAGGCGGGCGGCCAAGTCGTCCATGGTCAGGAAGGCGCCCCAGGCGATCTCGCTGGCCTGGGGCCGGACCGGCCCGTCCCACGTGACCTCGAACAGGGCGCTCCAGCTGGGGTTCTCCTGGCCGCGGTAGCGGTGCCGGAACAGGAACCGCGGCTCCGGCCCGACAATGCCCAGCTCCTCGGCCAGCTCGCGCCGGGCCGCCTCCAGGTAGGTCTCGCCGGCGGCCAGGACCCCGCCGGCGGCGGTGTCGTACATCCCCGGGTAGACGTCCTTGTCGTCGGCGCGCCGGTGCACATACAGCCGCCCGGCGGGGTCCCGGCAGAGCACCGACGAGAACCGGTGCAGCAGCTTGCCGGCCCGGACCTCCCGCCTGGTGGCCTGGCCGACCACCCGGTCCTGCTCGTCGACCACGTCCAGCAGCTCGTCGCCAGGGTCGATGCCGTCCACCTTTCCCGGTCGTGAGGGCGATACTTCCGCAAAGGGTACGGGCGAAACCTGTAAGGCTGCGCCCACCTCGGGGCTCATGGAGGAGAACGGCCCGTGCCCGGGCCAACGCTGGAGGGGAATGGACGTCCGACCTCGACCCGACGCACGCGACGACGCCGAGCTCGTGCGGGCGGCGACGGCCGGCGACCGCGGCGCCTTCGCCGCGATCTACGACCGCTACGCCGACCGCCTGCACGACTTCTGCTGGTCGGTCCTGCGCGACCGCGACGAGGCCGCCGACGCCACGCAGGACGCGTTCCTGGTCGCGGCCGAGCGCCTCGGCCAGCTCCGCGACCCGGAGCGCCTCCGACCCTGGCTGTACGCGGTCGCCCGCAGCCAGGCCCTCCGCAGGGTCCGGGCCCGATCCCGCCTGGCCCCCGAGGAAGACATGACCGACCTGCCCGACACCGCCACCGGCCCCGAACAGGCCGCCCACCACGCCGACCTCCGCGAGCTGGTGTGGAACGCCGCCGCCGGCCTGTCCGAACGCGACCGCGCCCTCCTCGACCTCCACCTCCGCCACGGCCTCGAGGGCGCCGACCTCGGCGAAGCCATCGGCGTCGAACCCGCCCACGCCTACGTCCTCCTCACCCGCCTCCGCGACCAGGTCGAACGATCCCTCGGGGCGTTACTGGTGGCCCGCCTCGGCCGAGACGACTGCCCCGATCTGGCACGTGTCCTGGCCGACTGGGACGGCCGCTTCTCCCCCCTGATCCGCAAGCGGGTCGCCCGCCACGTGGACACCTGCGAGATCTGCGGCGCCACCCGCCGCAAGCTCGCCAGCCCCCTGGCCCTGCTGGCGTCCGTCCCGCCGATGCCGGCGCCGACGGAGCTGCGGGGTCGGGTACTGGAGCAGGTGCAGCTGACGTCGGCGGGGTTGGGGGAGAGTGGCCGATTCGGCGAGCCGGGGGTGTCCGATATCCACAGCCCCCTTCTTGGGGCGGGTGCGGGGGGCCGGCCCGGTGACGGGACGGCGGAGGGATCTGGGAAGGGTGGGCGGCGCATGGCGGTGGTCGGGCTGATCGCCGCCATGCTGCTGGCGGTGGGGGTTGGGGTCGGGTTGGGGTGGGAGCGGTCGCCGGCCGTATCGAGTCCGACGGGCGGCCAGGGCGGTCCGGTGGTGGCCGGGGCGCCCACTTCGGTCGCGCCGACCTCGTCGCCGACCACCACCGCGCCCTCGACGTCGACCAGCACCTCGACCTCGGTCACGACGAGCACCTCGACCTCCGCCCCGGCGGCGCCGCCCTCGCTGGCTGTCTCCCCGGCCAGGGTCGACCTCGGGGTGGGCACCAGCGCCGCCCTCACCGTCCGCAATGGCGGCGACGAGCCCCTGTCCTGGACGGCCGACCCCTCGGCGCCATGGCTGCGGGTGAGCCCGTCCAGCGGCCGCCTCGACGGCGGCGAGCAGGCCAGGCTCACCCTGTCCGCGACCCGCGACGGCCTGCCCGAGGGCGACGCCGACGCCCGGGTCGAGCTCACCTGGGACGGCCCGGCCCGCTCGGTCGGGGTCGCCCTGCGGGTCGAGCACCCGCCCGAGATCAGCGGCCTGGCGGCCTCCCCGTCCCAGATCTTCGTCGCCCCCTGCGACCGGGCCACCACCACCCTGGTGAGTGCGACCGTGACCGACGAGTCGGCGCTGTCGTCGGTGACCCTGCGCTGGGGCGGCCAGTCGGTCCCCATGACCCAGCGGTCCGGTCGCTGGTTCGCCAGGCTCGGCCCCGTGCCCAGCGCCGGCAGCGTCTCCTGGCAGGTCGTCGCCACCGACGTCCGGGGCAACACCGCCCCGGCGTCGGGTCCGCCGGTTCGCGTGCTCGCCTGCCCGTAGAACGTTTTCGGAGAAACCTGTAAGGGCTTGCCCGCCCGCGACCTCCTATCCGCGACAGCTCGTCGCACAAGGAGGTCGCCATGACCGTCCAGTCCACCACCCGAACCGCGGCCGGTGTCCGTGGGCGGGCTCTGCTCGCCGCCCTGGGGCTCGCGCTGGCCGCGGCCGTCCTGCCCGCCACCGCGGTCCACGCCTCCCCGCAGTCGCCCGGCGTCGACAACCAGTTCGCCAACCCCGGCGGCAACCCGCAGCCGCCCGAGCCCCCCGACCCGCCGCAGTGGGGAGGGCCCGAGGACCTCGCCAACCCGACCGACAACCCCGAGCCGCCGCTGCCCCCGGACCCGCCCGACGTCCCCGACTGGGGCCCGGACGACCTCGCCAACCCGACCGAGGACCCCGACCCGCCGGTGCCCCCGACTCCCGACCCCGACTCCACCGACGGCGACTCCATCCCGACCCCGCAGCGCGTGGACGCCGGCTTCGGCGGCGTCGCGGCCGGTGCCCACCAGTTCGCCGGCCTGGCCCTGATCGCCGCCGCCCTGGCGCTCACTGTCCTGGTCATCGTGATCGCCCGCCGCCACCGGGCCGAGGCCAGGGGTGCCCGGTGACCTCGAGCCACCCCAGCTCCCCGTCCAAGGGGGTGCGGACCGACCCGGCCCGCACCCCCTGCCGGGGTCTCCAGGGCCGCACGGGGTCGCGGAGGCTGGGCCGGTGGGTCGGGGCGCTGCTCGCCGGATGTCTGGTGCTGGTCGGGTGCCAGCGGCCCGTCGTCCGGTCGGAGGCCGAGGGGGCACCCGCGGCCCGGGCGGCGAGCGGGCAGGTGGCGGCCGGGCGGCCGGTGTCGATCACGATTCCCGCGGCCGGCGTCGAGGCCCCAGTGGTGCCGGTCGGGCTGCGGCCGGACCGGTCGATGGAGGTGCCGGGGGTCGACCAGGCCGGCTGGTACGAGCTCGGGCCTCGGCCGGGCGAGGCTGGCCCGGCGGTGATCGTGGGGCACGTCGACTCCCGTTCCGGCCCGGCGGTGTTCTTCCGGCTTGGGCAGCTCCGCCGCGGCGACAAGATCGTGGTCGGGCAGGCCGGCGGAGGGTCCCGGTCGTTCCTGGTCGAGCGGGTCGAGCGGCAGGCCAAGGAGGCCCTGCCGGTCGAGCGCATCTGGAACCGCGCCAACCAGCCCCTTCTCCGGCTGATCACCTGCGGTGGGAGCTTCGACCGTTCCACCGGCCACTACCGCGACAACATCATCGTCTACGCCAAGGCAGCTCATTGACAGTGTCATATGACACTGTCACTATCGAGCCATGGAGGAGCCACGCTGGACACTTGACGAGCTCACGGCGCGGGTCGATGCCGCCTTGGCGGTGGACTATCCAGGCCAGTCGAGCGGGCGCGTCCGCGACGTTCCCGACCGGCGGGCCATCCGGTGGTACACGACCATCGGGCTGATCGACCGCCCGGTCGCCCATCGCGGCCGGACGGCCCTGTACGGCCCCCGGCACCTCCTCCAGCTCGTCGCCGTCAAGCGCCTCCAGGCTCAGGGCCTGCCCCTGGTCGCCATCCAGCAGGAGCTGGCCGGCGCCGCGGATGCCCAGCTCGCCCGGGTCGCCCGCCTCCCCTCGGGCTCCGAGCGGCCCCTCGCCCCGATCGCACCCAGCAGCGCCGGGTCGCCGTCGACCCGAGACGCCCTCGACGGCGGCCGGCGGCCGGGGAAGGGCAGAGCCAAGGGAGCCGCCGGGGCCGCCGCCGCGGCGCAGACGACGGCCGGTTGGGCCCGGGCGGTCGGTGGCCGGCCGCAGCGCAGCGGCTTCTGGCGGGATCAGCCAGCCGCCTTCGCTGTCCCCGCGACTTCCGACGACTCGGCCCCCGAACCCGCCGCTTCGATCGTTGCCCTGCGGGGTGTGAAGCTCGGGGATGAAACGACCCTGCTGCTGGAACCGGGGCGGGAGCTGGATCGGGCGGACCTCGAAGCCATCCTTGACGCTGCTCGGCCGTTGCTGTCCGTGATTCGGGAACGGGGGCTCGGCTACGCGGCCAGGGGCCTGGATCCGGGGAAGGGCCCTCGGCCGGTGGGCGAACGCGAAGCTCGGCCCGAACCTCGAAGGGAGCACCCATGACCTCCTTGCCACTGCTGAACGACGACGAGTTGGGAGCGGCCGGGGAGGCCGGGGTCGGGGCGATCACCACTGAGCGAGGGAACCTGCCGCTCCAGGCGATCGACGTTGACGCGACCCTCACTGGGCTTGTGGCGCGGGTTGCGCTCACCCAGACGTTCGGGAACCGGTTCGACCAGCCGCTGGAGGCCAGCTACATCTTCCCCTTGCCGGACCGGGCGGCCGTGACCGAGTTCCGCATGGAGGTCGGGGAGCGGGTGGTCGAGGGCATCCTCAAGGAGCGCGGGCAGGCCAGGGCCGACTACGACACCGCGGTGAAGGAGGGCCGGAGGGCGTCGATCGCCGAGGAGGAGCGCCCGGGCGTGTTCACCATGCGGGTCGGGAACCTCCTCCCGGGCGAACGGGTGACGGTCCGGCTGGTCATGACCGGCCCGCTGCCCTGGGACGAGGGTGAGGCGACCTTCCGGTTCCCGCTGGTGGTGGCGCCTCGCTACATCCCGGGAGCGCCGCTGGAGGGCGAGCCGGTCGGGCTGGGCACCGAGCCCGACACCGACGCGGTCCCCGACGCTTCCAGGATCACCCCGCCGGTGCTGCTGCCCGGGTTCCCGAACCCGGTCGACCTGTCGATCAGGGTCCGGATCGACCCGGCCGGTCTCGAGCTCGGGGCGGTCCGCTCCAGCCTGCACACGGTGGTGGAGGAGGAGCACGACGGCATCAGGACGGTCAGGGCCGAGCCGGGGGAGCGGGCCAACCGCGACTTCGTGCTCCGGCTCCAGACCGGTTCGGCGGCGGTGACGACGGCCGTGACCGCCGTGGAGGACGCCGAGGGCGGCCGCGGGACCTTCGCCCTGACCCTGCTGCCACCGGCCGGGGCCGGCGCCGCCAACCCGAGGGACCTGGTGTTCGTGCTCGACCGGTCGGGCAGCATGGGCGGCTGGAAGATGGTGGCGGCCAGGCGAGCGGTCGCCCGGACGGTCGATGCGCTGACCGAGCGCGACCGCTTCGCGCTGCTCGCCTTCGACAACCTGATCGAGGGCCCGCCGGAGCTGGGGGGGTCCGGAGGGCTCAAGCCTAGCCCCCCGGCGGACGGGAACGGCCTCCAGGTGGCCACCGACCATGCCCGCTTCCAGGCGGTCGAGTTCCTCTCGCGACTGGAGGCCCGCGGGGGCACCGAGATGGCCGCCCCTCTGACCAGGGCGCTGGACCTGCTGACCGCTCCGGCGGGTGGGGAGCCGGCGGGTGCGGCCGGTCGCGACCTGGCGCTGGTGCTGGTGACCGACGGCCAGGTCGGCAACGAGGACCAGATCCTGCGGCTGCTCGCCCCGCGACTGGGTGGGGTGCGCGTCTACACGGTCGGGGTGGATACCGCCGTGAACGAGGGGTTCCTGAAGCGGCTGGCCGGGCTCGGCGGTGGCGCCTGTGAGCTGGTCGAGTCCGAGGACCGGCTGGACGCGGTGATGGACCGCGTCCACCGGCGTATCGGGGCGCCGGTGCTGACCGACCTGGAGCTGGAGCCGGGCGGGCTGGACGTCGACCGAGAGTCGCTGGCCCCGCGGCGGCTGCCCGACCTGTTCGCCGGGTCGCCGCTGGTCGTGAGCGGCCGGTTCGAGGGCGACGCGGCCGGGGCGGTCGTTGTGCGGGGGCGGGATGCCGCCGGCCAGCCGTGGTCGGCGACCGTGCCCGCGACCCGCGGCGACTCGCCGGCCCTGACCGCGACCTGGGCCCGGGCCCACCTGCGGGACCTGGAGGACCGCTACGCCACCGCCCCCACGCCTGACCGGGACCTGGAGCGGCGCATCGTCGAGACCTCGCTCCGGTTCGGGGTGCTGTGCCGCTTCACCGCGTTCGTGGCCGCCGACGTGCAGGTGGTGAACGAGGGCGGGGTCGTCCACCGGGTCCTCCAGCCGGTGGAGGCGCCCGCCGGCTGGACCATGTTCGAGCAGGTCGGGCTGGCCGCCGCGGCCATGCCGATGGCCCGCATGTCCACCGGTGGCCTCCAGGCCGCCGGGCCGTCCACCGGCCGGGTCGCCGCACCCCGCGGCCCCCTCGGCAAGCTCGACGCCCGCCTGGGCGCCCTCCCCGGCCGGGTCGGCCCCGGCCGCTCGGGGCGCCGCCGCTCCGGCGGCTTCGCCTCCCACCCCCTCGCCGGCGCCGACCTCGCCCCCTACCGCCGCCGCGCCGCCCAGCTCGCCACCCTGCTCGAGAGCGATCGCCCTCTCCCCAGGTTGGTGCCCACCCACCCCGGAGCGGAGCGGGTCCCCGGAGCGGAGCGGGTCTCCGGTGGGGAGCTGGTCCCCGGAGGGGAGCGGGTCCCGGGGATGGGCCCAAGCCCGGGGGACGGGGAACTGTCCCGGCGGCTTGGGATGGTTCGGATCGGGCTGGAGGCGCTGGTGGCCGACCTCGAATCGGTGGATGCCGTTGAGGAGGAAGTGCGGCCGCTGCGCGACCTGCTTGCTGAGCTGGGCTCGGCGACGCGGCTGCGGGTTCCTGACCGGTCGGGGCTCGAGCGGTTGCGCGAACAGGCGCTGGCCGTGCTGCGGGCGTTCGCGACCTCGGGGGCGCCAGCCACTCCGGGGGCTGCGCAACCGCCGACCTCGGAGTTCTGGAGGCGCTAAGCGGCACCCCCCGAGCATCCTCACCCCGGTTACGAACCGCCGAGCCTGGTCAAGCTCTTGGGGTCGGGTGAGGCGAGGAGGTCGAGGTGCCGTCGTTGCCGTTGGCGCATGAGAAGTGGTTCGTCGACGACCCGGGAGCGTTCGATGCCGACTGGGATTTCGCCCTCGCTCCGCCGTCGCTGGCGCTGATCGGCGCGGTGGTGCTGGCGGCGGTGGTCTGGCACGTGGTCGGGGGGCGGATGCCGCGGCCGGAGCTGCCGTTCCTGGAGCCGTTGGGGCGGCTGGCTCCGTGGATTCCGCGGCTGCTGGGGATCCATCTTGGGGTGTCGCTGCTGTCGCTGGCCGTGCAGGACGCCTATCTGGCGCCGAACCTGTCGCTGGCGGATGTTCCCGGTGGGTCGGCAATCGCCTTTGCCGAGGGGCTGCTCGGGGTGTGGTTCGTCACCGGGGTCTGGCTGCGGCCTGCCGGGCTGGTGACGTTGCTGCTGGGGCCGCTGGCGGCGCTGCTGGCCGGGCCGGTGGCCATGCTGGAGGCGATCGACCTGCTGGGGATCGCCCTGTTCCTGGTGCTGCTGTCGCCCAGCCGGGATCGGTACGGGGCGGTCGACCCGCCGCGGGAGACGGCGGCCCTGGCCATCTTCGCCCTGCGGGTCTGCGCCGGGCTCGCCCTGGTGGTGCTGGCGTTCAGCGAGAAGTTCGCCAACCCGGCTCTGGCCCGGGAGTTCATCGGCAACTACCCGGCCTTCGACCTGTTCGACCTGCTCGGCCTTCCCCTGGGCGACGACGCCTTCATCCGCCTGGCCGGGGCCGTCGAGCTGCTGTTCGGGCTGCTGCTGATCTCCGGCCGCCTGCCCCAGGTGGCGGTCATCGTCGCCGGCATCCCCTTCAACGCGACCCTGTTCTTCCTGGGCCGGACCGAGCTGATCGGGCACCTCCCCGTCTACGGGGTCATGCTCGCCCTGCTGGTCTACGGCTCCTCGCGGCGCTACGCCGACGTCGTCCCGGCCTGGCCCCGGCGCACCGTTCAGGCTGGACTTCGGCCCGAGCGGCGTGATAGCTCTTGGGCTTAGCACTCGACCATCCTGAGTGCTAACATCCGGGGTTGCCGGACCGGAGACAAGTTCCCAGGCAAGCCATCCGAACAGGGGAGGTAGCCGCACGATGCCCAAGATCATCGCCTTCGAGGAGGACGCCCGGCGCGCCCTCGAGCGGGGGATGAACCAGCTCGCCGACGCCGTGAGGGTGACGCTGGGCCCCAAGGGCCGCAACGTCGTCCTTGAGAAGAAGTGGGGCGCGCCCACCATCACCAACGACGGCGTGTCCATCGCCAACGAGATCGAGCTCGAGGACCCGTGGGAGAAGATCGGGGCCGAGCTCGTCAAGCAGGTCGCCAAGAAGACCGACGAGATCGCCGGTGACGGGACCACCACCGCCACCGTGCTCGCCCAGGCCCTGGTCCGCGAGGGCCTGCGCAACGTGGCCGCCGGGGCCAACCCGATGAGCCTCAAGCGCGGCATCGAGAAGGCCACCGAGCTGGCCGTCGAGGCCATCAAGAACCAGGCCAAGGACATCGAGACCCGCGACGAGATCGCCCACACGGCCAGCGTGTCGGCCGGCGACCCCGAGATCGGCGAGGTCATCGCCAAGGCGATGGACGTCGTCGGCAAGGAAGGCGTCATCACCGTCGAGGAGTCCAACACCTTCGGCATCGAGCTCGAGACGGTCGAGGGCATGCGCTTCGACAAGGGCTACATCTCGCCCTACTTCGTCACCGACCCCGAGCGCATGGAGGGCGTCCTCGACGACCCCTACATCCTGATCGCCAACTCCAAGATCTCCTCGGCCCAGCAGCTGCTGCCGGTGCTGGAGAAGGTCATGCAGGGCGGCAAGCCGATCGTGGTGATCGCCGAGGACGTCGAGGGCGAGGCCCTGGCCACCCTGGTGGTCAACAAGATCCGCGGCACCTTCCGGAGCGTGGCCGTCAAGGCCCCCGGGTTCGGCGACCGCCGCAAGGCGATGCTCCAGGACATCGCCATCCTCACCGGCGGCCAGGTCATCTCCGAGGAGGTCGGGCTCAAGCTCGAGAACGTCACCATCGACCTGCTCGGCCGGGCCCGCCGGGTCACCGTGACCAAGGACGAGACCACCGTCGTCGAGGGCCAGGGCGACCCCGAGGACATCAAGGGCCGGGTCAACCAGATCCGGGCCGAGATCGAGAACACCGACTCCGACTACGACCGCGAGAAGCTCCAGGAGCGGCTGGCCAAGCTGGCCGGGGGCGTCGGCGTGATCAAGGTCGGCGCGGCCACCGAGGTCGAGCTCAAGGAGAAGAAGCACCGCATCGAGGACGCCGTCTCCAACGCCCGCGCGGCGGTGGAGGAGGGCATCGTCCCCGGCGGCGGTGTGACCCTGCTCCGGGTCCAGGAGGCCCTGACCAAGGTCGACCTGACCGGTGACGAGGCGACCGGGGCGACCATCGTCCGCCGGGCGCTGGAGGAGCCGCTCAAGCAGATCGCCTTCAACGCCGGCCTGGAGGGCGGCGTGGTGGTCGAGAAGGTCCGCGGCCTCGACTCGGGCCACGGCCTGAACGCGGCCACCGGCGAGTACACCGACATGTTCAAGGCGGGGATCGTCGACCCGGCCAAGGTCGTCCGCTCCGCGCTGCAGAACGCGACCTCGATCGCCGGCCTGTTCCTGACCACCGAGGCCGTCGTGGCCGACAAGCCGGAGAAGGAGAAGGCCCCCGCCATGCCCGGCGGCGGCGCCGACATGGACTTCTAAGGTCCGGCCAGCTCCACGCGAACGGCGGTCCCCAGGACAGTTGGGGGGCCGCCGTTTCGCTTGGTCCTAGACTGTCAGGTCATGGACACCCTCGACGCCAAGCTGGCCGCTCTGCGGCGGGACCTGGAAGCCACCGGCGGGCTGATGGTGGCGTTCTCGGGCGGGGCCGACTCGGCCTTCCTGCTGGCCGCGGCCGTCGAGGCCCTGGGCGACCGGGCGGTCGCGGCCACCGGGGTCTCCCCGAGCCTTCCCAAAGAGGAGCTGGACGCGGCAGCGGCCCTGGCCGCCGAGCTGGGGGCCCGTCACCTGGTGGTGGCCACCCACGAGGGCGAGCGCCCCGGCTACCTCCGCAACGGCCCCGACCGCTGCTTCTTCTGCAAGGACGAGCTGTTCGAGGTCCTCGGCCCCCTCGCCGGAGCCGAGGGGCTGGCCCTGGCCGTCGGCACCAACACCGACGACCTGGGCGACCACCGCCCCGGGCAGCGGGCGGCGGCGAACCACGGCGTGCGCACCCCGCTGGTCGCGGCCGGGCTCTCCAAGGCCGAGGTCCGCCAGGCGTCGCGCCGCCGGGGCCTGCGCACCGCCGAGAAGCCGGCCGCGGCCTGCCTCGCCTCGCGGATCGCCTACGGCGTCCAGGTCACCCCGGCCCGCCTGTCCCGGGTCGAGCGGGCCGAGGCCCTGCTGCGCTCGTTCGGCCTGGCCCAGCTCCGCGTCCGCGACCACGGCGACCTGGCCCGGGTCGAGGTCCTCCCCGAGGCCCTGCCCGACCTGGTCCAGCCCGAGCGCCGGGACCGCCTGGTCGCCGGCCTCCGCGAGCTCGGCTTCACCTGGGTCACCCTCGACCTGGAGGGCTTCCGCTCCGGCTCCATGAACGCCACGCTCGGGGAGCCGCGGTCGTGAGGCGCCTGATCCACTGCACCCTCCCCCCGGACCTGGTCCACCGGCCGATCCTCCACGACCTGGTCAGGGCGACCACGGCCGTGGTCAACGTCCGCCGGGCCAACGTCGACGTCGAGTCGGGCGTGGCCTGGTTCCTGCTGGAGCTGTCCGGCTCCGAGGACCAGCTCGACCAGGCCGAGGAGTGGCTCCGGCAGCAGGGCGTCACCGTCGAGCCGATCGACGCGTGACCACGGTCCCGCTGCGGCGGAACCGTGACTTCCTGCTCCTCCAGGCCGGGCAGCTGCTGTCGGGCATCGGCACCCACTCGGGGCTGATCGCCTACCCGCTGCTGGTGCTGGCCCTGACCGGATCGGCGGCCAAGGCGGGCCTGGTCTCGTTCGCGCGAGCCCTCTCCTCGACGGTGCTGGCGCTGCCGGCCGGAGTGGTCGCCGACCGCTGGGACCGCCGGCGGCTGATGATCGGGGCCGACGCCGTGCGCGTCCTCGCCGTCGGGGCCCTGGCCGCGGCGATCCTGTCCGACCAGCTCGCCTTCTGGATGATCCCGGTGGTCGCCTTCGTCGAGGGCAGCGGCGCGGCCGTGTTCGTGGCCGCCGAGGCCGGGACCCTGCGGGCCGTGGTGCCGGTGCGGCAGCTGCCCGGCGCCGCCGGCGCCCGGTCGGGGCGGATGGCCGCGGTCTGGCTCGCCGGCCCGCCGCTCGGGGCGCCCTGTTCGGGATCGCCCGCGTGCTCCCGTTCCTGGTCGACGCCGTCTCCTACGCCTTCTCGACCGTGTCCCTGCTGGCCATGCGGACCCCCTTCCAGCAGGAGCGCGAGACCGACCGCTCCCCGCTGCGCTCGCGCCTGGCCGAGGGCGCCCGCGACCTGTGGGGCCACCGGTTCCTGCGGACCTGCGCGTTCCTGTTCGGCCTGGCCAACTTCATCGGCCCCGGGGTCCTGCTCGCGCTCGTGGTCCTGGGCCAACGGCAGGGGCTCTCCGGCGGCCGGGTCGGCCTGCTGGTGGCGGTCTTCGGCCTGGCCGCCGCCATCCTGCCCACCGCCCTGGCCATCCCCTCGACCGACTCGGTCGTCCACGGCTACCGGATCGCGATGACCCCCGACCGGCTGGTCGGCCGGGTCGAGTCCATCTGGAGCACGATCTCGCTGCTGATCGCGCCGCTCGGCCCGCTCGTGGCCGGCCTGCTGCTCGACAACGTGCCGGCGCGGGCCGCGGTCGCCGTGTTCGCCGCCTTCGGCCTCGTGCTGGCCGTCTGGGGCACCCTCAGCCCGTCGATCCGCACCGCACCCAGCCTGGAGGAGCTCGACGGCCTCCCGGCCTAGCCCCGCTCAGTTGGTGCCCGGCTTCACGATGCCGGTCTCATAGGCGAGGACGACCGCCTGGACCCGGTCGCGGAGGTCGAGCTTGTAGAGCAGGCGGCCGACGTGGGTCTTGACGGTGGTCTCGCTGACGACCAGCTGCTCGGCGATCTCGGCGTTGGACATGCCCCGGGCCACCAGGCCGAGGACCTCGAGCTCGCGGGCGGTGAGGGTGTCGAGGGCGGCGGGTCGGGTGGCCGCCGGGTCGGGGAGGGTGGAGGCGAAGCGGTCGAGCAGGCGTCGGGTCACCGACGGGGCCAGGAGGGCGTCGCCGGCGGCCACGACCCTGATGGCGTCGACCAGGTCCTCGGGGGGGACGTCCTTGAGCAGGAACCCGCTGGCCCCGGAGCGCAGGGCCGACAGGACGTACTCGTCCAGGTCGAAGGTGGTCAGGATCAGCACCCGGACCGGGTCCTGGACGCCTTCGCCGGCCAGGCGGCGGGTCGCCTCGATCCCGTCCATGCCGGGCATGCGGATGTCCATCAGGGCGACGTCGGCCCGGACGTGGCCGGCCAGCCGGACCGCCTCCTCGCCGTCGGCGGCCTCGCCGACCACCTCCAGGTCGGGCTCGGCGTCGAGGATCATCCGGAACCCGGTCCGCATCAGCGGCTGGTCGTCGGCGATGAGGACCCTGATCAACCGAGGCACCCCTCCGGGGTTCCCCGGAGCCCCTCCGGGATCAAGTGGGCCCGCCCATCCCCCCGTTGTCGAGGGGCAGGTGGGCGGCGACCCGGTAGCCGCCGCCGGGGCTGGGGCCGGCCTCGAGGCTGCCGCCGAACATGGCCACCCGCTCGCGCATGCCGATCAGGCCGTTGCCGCCGCCGGCCGCCGGGGCCACCGGGTTGGTGACCTCCAGCAGGCCGCCGGGCCGGAGCCGGACCACGGCCAGCCCGGCGCCACCCCGGGCCGGGACGGGGAGGCCGGTCCCGTCGTCCGACACCTGGACCTCCAGGGCCTCGCGGCCGTAGCAGACGCGGACCCTGGCCCGGGCCGGGCCGGCGTGCTTGAGGGAGTTCGTCAGGGCCTCCTGCACGATCCGGTAGGCCGACAGGTCGATCCCGGCCGGCAGGGGCCGCGGCTCGCCCTCGACCTCGACCTCGACGGGCAGGCCGGCCTCGCGGGCCGCCTCGGCCAGCGACTCCAGGTGGGCCAGGCCCGGCTGGGGGGCGAGGGCGGCGTCGTCCGCACCGCCGCCGTCGCGGAGGAGCCCGAGCAGCCGGCGCATCTCGACCAGGGCCTGGCGGCCGGTCGACTCGATCTGGCCGAGGGCGGTCGTGGCCTGCCCGGGGCTGGTGGCCAGGGTGCGCCGGGCCGCCCCGGCCTGCACGACCATCACGCTGACCGAGTGGGCGACCACGTCGTGCAGCTCGCGGGCGATCCGGGCCCGCTCCTCGGCCACGGCCCAGCGCGAGCGCAGCTCCTGCTCCTCGGCCAGCTGGGCGTTGAGCGCCTCGAGCTTGGCCATGTAGGTCAGTCGCCGCTTCTGGAGGTCGCCGAGGAAGAAGGCGGCCCCGAACTGGATGAAGGTGAGCACCCAGGCCTGGAGGCTGTCCTCGAATGGGCTCGGGTACAGCCGGTCGGCGACGATCCCGTAGCCGACCATGGCCACGCCGAACAGGCCGGCCGCCAGCAGCGCCCGGCGCCGGGGCCGGTGGGCGGCCACCGTGTAGAGGGAGACCACCATGGCCGCCTCGGCGAAGGTCGGCTTGTACCCGAGGGCCAGATGGGTGATGGCGGCGGCCGTTGTCGCGGCCAGGACGGCGAAGGGGGCCTGCCGCCGCCAGGCCACCGGCACCGTCTGGCAGAGGGTGAGCAGCACGGCCAGCGGGCCCGGGTCGCGGAACCCGCTCGCGTACAGCCGTTCGAAGTTCTCGCTGGGCAGGAACAGGATCGGCAGGGCGATGGCGGTCAGCAGGACCGCCAGCAGCCCGTCGGCCACCGTTGCGGGCAGTTCCCGCACCCGTCGGAGCAGGGACCCAGGCGTGCGCATGACCAGACGGTAGCCTGCCGGTGACGGCCGGTCATCCTGCCCGGCGACGATCGTGGCCTCCTCCCGGAGGAGGAGTGCAGGTCAGCTGGCCGGGGGCGCGGCCGTCGGCTCGGGGCCGGCGCCGTCGCCGGACGGCCGGGACACGCCGGCCGGAGCGGTGGTGGAGCCGATCACGGGCACGACCTGGCGGGCCGTGATGATCTCGTCGACCATGCCGTACTCCAGGGCCTGGTCGGCGCTCATGATGAAGTCGCGGTCGGTGTCCTTGGCGATCTTCTCGACCGTCTGGCCAGTGTGCTTGGCCATGATCTCGTCCAGCAGCCTGCGCAGGCGGAGGATCTCGCGGGCCTGGATCTCGATGTCGGCCGACTGGCCGCGGGCCCCGCCCGACGGCTGGTGGATCAGGATGGTCGAGTGGGGCAGGGCGTAGCGCTTGCCCTTGGTTCCCGAGGCCAGGATCACCGCGGCCGCCGAGGCGGCCATGCCCATGCAGATGGTGGAGACGTCCGGCTTCACGTACTGCATGGTGTCGTAGATGGCCAGCAGGTCGGTGATCGACCCGCCGGGCGAGTTGATGTAGATCGAGATGTCCTTGTCCGGGTCCTCACTCTCCAGGTGCAGGAGCTGGGCCATGACAAGGTTGGCGATGGTGTCGTCGATCGGCGTGCCAAGAAAGATGATCCGGTCCTTGAGCAGCCGGGAGAAGATGTCGAACGAGCGCTCGCCACGACTGGTCTGCTCGATGACGATGGGGACCAGGTTCGCCTCAGCCATTGAGCAAACCTCCGGACGGGGACAGGGACGACGCGAGGGTACCAGCGCCACGCCCGATTCGGAGTGTTAACGAGGATCGGCCCCGGCCAGGTTGTCCCCGGCGGGGTTGCGGGACAGGCCGGCCAGGTCGAGGACGCGCCTGAGCAGGTCGGCGGGCTCGATCCCGCGGGCCCGGCCGGCTCGGGTGACCCGGCAGCGGTGGATGGTGATGTAGGCCCGGGTGGGGGCATTGGCCGTCCACTCGACGCTGCCCAGCTGGACGCTGCTGCCGCTGGTGCCGCCGTCGCCGTTCCAGGGCTCGCTCCACACCTGGACGCCGCCGGGACCGGCCGAGAACACCCCGCCGGCGGCGACGTCCTGCTCCTCGGCCGCCCGCAACAGCCGGACGGCCTGCTCCTCGGGGAAGACCAGCTCCACGGCGCGCTCCAGGGTCGGGGACGGACCCCACTGCCATCGGATGGCCCAGGGGCCGGGTTGAGCGCTCGGCCGGCTAAAGAACCCGTCTTCGCCGTCGAATGAACCGATCGAGGCGGCAG
>JASLBL010000107.1 GCA_030146615.1 Actinomycetes bacterium | reverse complement strand
ATCGTCAGGCTCCCCGGGAGCTGTACCGACGCTACCGCACCGCCGCGAGAGCTAGCGTCCATGGCCGTGGTGTACGAAGGCCATCCTCACGAGAATCTGTCCAAGGAACTCGACGAGGAGGGTCGGGGTGGTCGCATCGACAATGACCTAGGCTGGCTGCGCAGCACCTCACCCGCAGCGCGACCGCCTCGCCCATGGCCGACTGCTCGCTCGCCTCACCCCACCAACCCACCCCCGGCTGGGCCGGCGGGGACATCGCCCTGCTCAACCAGCCAACCGGCCAAGGCGGCCTCGGCCCGCTGGCGGCGCTTGCGCAACGCCTCATAGCCGACTCCCCAGCGGCCGGCCAGCTCCCGCAACCGGACCTCCTGGATGCGGTGGCCGCGATCAACTCGGCGTCCACCGGCGACACCACCCCGCCGGCCACCGCCTGATGCAGGACCAGCTCGCCGTGGACGGCCGGGCGGGCCGGCGCCTCCAGCTCCAGCCCGACAGAGGCTTCCCGTTCGGCGACCGTCAGTTCGCGGCGCAGCAGCCGGTGGGCGGCCCGGGCGGCCGCCCACACCAGCCGGGATGCCACCCGATCCCGACCGCACGGCCAGGCCCCGATGGCCTGGACCAGGCCGGCCAACGCCTCGGCCTCCAGATCATGGGCCAGCCGCGGATAGGCGCGGCACAGCGGGTAGACACGGCGGCCCACCCCCGGCAATAGCACCCCAGCCAACCCGACCAGCCACGCCCCACCCTCACGTTGAGCCCAGGCGACCAGCCAGGACAGGGCGGCGTCGCAGGCGTCGAAGTCGACCGAGGGGTGCAGCAGCAGGCCGCGCAGCTCATCGAGTGGGATCAACCGCATGGGCAGCTCGTGGCCGGCCGCGCGGCCGTCCAGGGCCAGGGGGGCGGGGTCGCACACCAGTAGCCGGAACGACCGGTCCAGCATCTCGACGGGGCGGGCCTCGGTGGCGCGGGTCGTGCGCCGGTCTCCACCGGATGGCCGGCCTGGTCGCCCGTTCGGTGGCAACCTCGTTGCTGTCGCTGCATGGGTTGGTGCGCCACATGGCCGACGTCGAGCGCAACTGGTTCACCAGGGTCCTGCTACGCGCTCCGGACACCAAGCCGCTGTTCTTTGATCCCGCCGTGGAGGACAGCGAGCTGGTCCCACTCGATGACGCCGACTGGGAGCATGACGTGGCGGTGTGGCAACAGGAGTGCGCGCGCAGCCGTGAGCACGCGGCCCGCTTCGCGCTCGACGACACCGGGCTCCGGCGTGGGGCTGAGGTCTCGCTGCGCTGGATCTATGTCCACATGATCGAGGAGTACGCGCGCCACAACGGCCATGCCGACCTCATCCGCGAGCTGGTCGACGGCGCCGTCGGCTGGTGACCGCGACCTAACAACGCCCTCAACCCATCGGCTTGAACCGTCAAATCACCTCAGCAATGGCCCACTAGCCCATTCCGTAACGATCTTGGGACGGTTCCACTGTAGGACGACGCTTGGCTCGTGCACCGCGACACCCAAAGGAGGCGAGGCGACACCGTGGGCAGGCGCGGGAGCTGGGTGGCCTGGTCGATGCTGGCGGTCTTCGTCGTCAGCCTGGTCGTTGCGCTCCCCCTCGCGGTCGCCAATGGAACCTTCCAACAGGATGCCGTTAACCAGCTCCTGCTGTTTCTGGGCTTCAGTGCCTTCATGGTCGTCGGGGCCTTGATCGTCGCCCATCGACCCGGCAACGCCATCGGCTGGGTCTTCTCGACCATCGCCTTGCTGGCAGTCACCGGGCAGCTGGCAAGCCAATACGCCATCTACGCCTACGCGACCCGGCAAGGGCCGCTGCCTGCCGCGACCCTTGCCGCTTGGTACGGCATGTGGCCGTGGTTTCTGATCACTGCCCTGACGCTGATCTTCACCCCCTTGTTGTTCCCGACCGGTCGGCTACTTTCACCGCGCTGGCGGCCGGTCGCCTGGCTGGCTGGGCTGACCACGGCGGTCTTTCAGGCGCTGACGTCCCTCCAGACCGAGCTGGAGGTCGCCCCGGGTCAGGTCGTCGCCAACCCGATCGGGGTGGCTGTGGTCGGCCACCCCGAGGACAGCCTGATCCCCCTCGCCCTGGTCGTCGTGCTGGTGGTCCTCACGGTGGCCGCGTTCGGGTCGCTGGTGCTCCGGTTCCGGCGGTCGCGGGGCGAGGAGCGCCAGCAGCTGAAGTGGTTCACCTACGCGGCCGCGCTGCTGCCCCTGACGGTGCCGCTGAGTGAGATCCTGCCCGCGCCGGTGGGCGACCTTGTCTTTGCGGTCCCCATCGTGTTCCTGCCGGTCGCGACTGGCATCGCGATCCTGCGCTACCGGCTGTACGACATCGATCGGCTGATCAACCGCACCCTGGTCTATGGGCTGCTCACCGCCCTGCTCGGGGGCGTCTACGCCGGGGCCGTCCTGGTTCTTGGACAGGTGTTCGGCGGGGTGGGGAGGGATCCGCCGAGCTGGGCGGTGGCCGGTGCCACCCTGGCCGTGGCGGCGCTGTTCCAGCCGGCGCGCCGCCGCATCCAGCAGGTGGTGGACCGGCGCTTCAACCGGCGCAAGTACAACGCGGCCAAGACCATCGAGGCATACAGCGTCCGCCTGCGCGAGCAGGTCGACCTCGACACGCTCTCCACCGAGCTACTGGCGGTCGTGGACCAGACCGTGCAGCCGACCCGGGTCTTGCTCTGGCTTCGACCCTCCCCACCGGGTTCCCTGGACCTAGCCGGCAATGAGGCAAAGCCACCCACCTCGGTCGACTGAGCTCATCATCGGCACCTCAGGCCAGATCCAGCCAGGCTGTCGAAGTGTCAAAACACCTCAGCGACGGAGCACTAGAGCCGTCTGTATCGCCGCCATTAGCTCGGCTTCCAGCGGTGGCGTGACCGCAATCGTGGAGCGGGACTGTTGTGAGTGCTCGGAGCCGTCGTGGTCCAGGACCCGAGCTCCGGCTTCGCGAGCGATGAGCACGCCGGCGCTGGTGTCCCAGGGCTTGTTGCCGAGCTGGATGCAGGCATCGAGCCGGCCTTCCGCGGTCCAGGCAAGAACGTCACGGGAATAGCCACGGCCTTTGATTCAAACAGCGGCAGGATCTCGTCCTTCGCATAGAAGTTGCGGGCGAGGCCAAAGACTGTAATTTCCTCACGAGCGTTCCGCACACGCTCGACAAGATCAGCGTAGGTCTCCGGGCTTGACCGTGGCCAGAGGTCCGATATGCCGGCCCTGCTAGATGACAGCTCGGGGACCGCCTGGCGCAGGCCGGCCACCCGCTCAAGCCCCGCACCATCCAACTCGCTCTTGGAGAGCTGGAGGCGGCCGGGCTGGCCCGGGGAAGCGAGGAGAGCAGCGGCCGGGCCCGCTACTGGTCCCCGCCCACCCCCGACGACGGCGCCGGTGGGGGAGCGGGCACGCCCTGACTCACGCGCCGCTGCGCGTCGTGCTGCCGTCGGCCTCAGGGAGACTGTGCCCCCCATGCAAGAATGAGTCATGCCCGTCCGCACCGTCATCGAACGCGGCCCCAAGGGGAAGCGGTCGGTGGCCTTCGGCATCGACTGGCCAGGGTGGAGTCGGGGCGCGAAGAGCGCCGAGCTCGCCCTGGAGACACTCGAGTCCTATCGAGAGCGCTACCGGCCGGTCGCGGATCTCGCCGGGATGGCACGCGAATTCGACGCCGCCGGGCCCCTCAAGATTGTGGAGGACAGGGTCGGAACCGGTTCGACCGACTTCTGGGGCATCTCCTTCTCGCCCTCTGCGACCGAGCAGGAGCCGATGGGCGAGGCGGAGCTCGAGCGCGGGATCACGCTCTTGCGGGCCTGCTGGGCGTTCTTCGACGGCGTCGCGGCCCGGGTCTCGCCGGAGATGCGCAAGGGCCCGCGCGGGGGAGGACGCGACCGCGACCAGATCATCCGCCACACCATCCGCACCGAAAGCGAGGACTTCGCGAAAAAGGTCGGGTTGCGGATACCGGAGGGCGCGGCGCTGACCCCGGATGGACTGCGGCAGCATCGGGAGGCCTACGTCGCGGCGATGCGCGCGTACAACGCCGGGGAGGTCAAGCGGCGCATGCGGTCCTGGACGCTAGCATTCCTCATCCGACACTCTGCCTTCCACACCCTCGACCATGCGTGGGAGATGGAGGACAAGGACCTCTCCGCCCACGACGGGGCCTGACCCACCACCCTTCGGTCCGCCGCTCCGGTCCGCGCTCCGCGGGATGCCCTCCGCCGATTGATCGAGACCTTGCCGAACCGCGCATGGAACCGCGCATGGCGCGCATGCGCGGTGTGCGCGCCCCCCACCGTCGAACCGCGCACACCGCGCACCCCCCTATACGGGGGTGCGCGATAAGGGGGTGCGCGGCGGGGTGCGCGGTCGGCGGGGCCAACCCCACGCCCCCCGCGCACCGGTGGTCGACCCTCCGGGGGACGGGAGGGGTGGTCCGCCCACAGCGGCAGCCCCGGCAGCGCCACAGGACCGCATCACACCCTCACGCCTCCCGGGGCTGTCACGTTATCCAACGAGAACGCCCTCAGCCGTTTCCGGGCATGTCCACACCCGCACTGGGCCGGCGCCGGCCCGCGGGACCCGTCCGCAGGCCGGCTAGCGGTCACTAGGCCGGCCGCCGCGAGCTCCTTCGGGTGTTCCAGCACTAGGGGCAGATCTGCATGTCGGCCAGGGCGGCCTCGACCGCCCCGAAGGTGGCCGCCACCTGGCCGTCGTCGACGTCGACCTGGAGGTCGACGTCGGACAGCTCGTCGGCCCGGCCGAAGGCGTCCGAGCCGCCCAGCCAGGCCGCGTTGACGAAGGCCAGCGGCTCCAGGGCCGCCCGCAGGACCTCGACGACTGCTCGCGCCGCACCGCGGCTCAGAGGCGGCCGGCCTCGATGATGCGCTTGAGGAAGGCCTGGGTGCGGGGGTCGCTCGGCTCCGAGAAGATCCGCTCGGGCGGGCCCTGCTCGCGGATGACCCCCTGGTCGAGGAAGCACACCCGGCTGGACGCCTCGCGGGCGAAGGACATCTCGTGGGTGGCCACGAGCATGGTCATGCCCTCGGAGGCCAGCTCGCGGACGATGTTGAGGACC
>JASLBL010000061.1 GCA_030146615.1 Actinomycetes bacterium | reverse complement strand
CGCGGAGGGGGCCGACCCACACCGGCAGGGACGCATAGCGCAGGGCGGCGACCGCCTGCACGCCGGGCACCCGGGCCAGCCGCTCGACCGTGCGCTGCGGGATGGCGGCGTCCCCGCGACCGGCCGGCTGGGCGACGAGCTGGGCGGCCACGTCCCGGCGGACGCTGGCCACGGTGTGCTCCTCGACGCTGTGCCCGAAGATGGCCAGGCCGGTGACCATCGAGAGGCTGATCATCAGGGCCGACGCCGTGGCCGCGGTCCGTCGCGGGTTGCGCCGGGCGTTGCCGGCGGCCAGCTGCCCGGTGACACCGAGCCGGGCCAGCGCCGCCGATGCCGACAGGGGTCTCAGCAGCAGCCGGCACAGCTCCGGGGCGAGCAGGATGACGGCCAGGATGAGCAGCGCCGCCCCGCCGAGGCCGACGATCCCGATCTGCTCGTCCACCTGGTCGGTCAGGGCGGCGTAGCCGTACACGGCCAGGCCGGGCACGGCCAGGAGGACGCCGGCCAGCATGCGCCGGCGGCCACCGCCGGGCGGCGAGGCCGGGTCGCCGCCGAGCGCGGCCACGGGGGCCGTCCGGGCCGCCCGGCGGGCCGGACTGTCGGCCGACAGCACCGTCACCCCGACCGCGACGGCCAGGGCGGCCGCCACGGCCGGCCAGCCGGCCACCACCGCCGCCGACCCGGTCTCGCCGTCCAGGAACCGCACGGCCAGCGCCGCGAACCCGTAGCCGGCGGCGACGCCGGTCAGGCCCCCGACCAGCCCGACCCCGGCCGCCTCGCCGAGCACCATCCGCCGCACCTGCCACCGGGACATGCCAATGGCCCGCAGCAGGGCCAGCTCGCGCATCCGCTGCCCGACCAGCATGGAGAAGGTGTTGGCGATCACGAACGCCCCCACGAGCAGCGCGATGGCGGCGAACCCGAGCAGCGCGTTCCGGAGGGTCCGGACCTCCCCGGCCCGCTCGGCCCGCACCTGGGCGTTGGCCGCCTGCCCGTCGGCCGCGATGGCACCGGGAACGGCCGCCCGGGCCCGCCCGGCCAGCTCCGCGGGCGGCACGCCACCGGGGGTTGCGACCAGGTCGATCGCGGTGACCCGCCCCGGGATCCCGAGCAGCCGCTGGGTGGTCGCGATGTCGAACGCCATCGCCGGGGGCGCCTCGTCCCCCAGGGCCCGGTACCGGTAGGTCCCGACGACCGTGGCCTGGTGGCGGGAGCCGTCGAGCAGCAGGGTCACCTGGTCGCCGATCCCGGCTTCGGAGGTGCGGGCGGCCGGCTCGGACAGGACGACCTCGCCGGTCGCGGCCGGGGGCCGGCCGGCGGTGAGGGCGAAGCGGGTGCCGTCCGCCCAGCCGGTGATCCCGCCGGCGTCGTCGACGGCCTTACCGCCGCCCCCGATCAGCGACCCTTGTCCGGACACCACCGGATCGGCGTGCGCGACCCCGGGAACTCGCGCCAGCTCGCCTACCGTGGACTCGGGCAGGTGGCCGTCGCCGTCGGCGGTCACCTGGACGGCGACCTCGGTGCGCTGTTCGACGGCCAGCTCCGACCGCTCGGCCGACGCGGTGAAGAACAGCGTGCCGGCGACGAACGCCGTGCCGATGACGACGGCGGCGAGGGTCATGACCAGCCGCGCCCGGTGCGCGACCAGGCTGCGGATCGCCAGGCGTGCCATGTCGTTTCCCCCGTTCCAGTGGACGATGCTCGCCGCCGATGGTCGCCGGCCCGGGCTTGCGGCGGCATCGGCGTCCGGTCGACGCTGCCCCCCGACGAAAGTCGGAGCCGCCGGGGCCGATGGTTGCTTTCGTGCCTGGCCGGGGCAGCCGTACCCTCGACGAATGCGAGAGCCGGGACGATCGGGTCTTCGACGGGCGCGGCGCTGGTGGCCGGCCGCCGTCGACCTCGGGCTGGCCGTGGTGGTGCTGGTGCTCACCGCCGACCAGGGGACCGGGACGACAGATACCGAGCTCTTCGGCGAGGCCCCGGCGGCGACCCGCATGGTGCTCGGGATCGGACTGGCGATGCTGGTGCTGATCCGGCGGGCCAACCCCTACCCGCTGCTCGCGCTGGGCACGGGCGCCTGGGCCCTGATGGGCGCTCCCTGGGGCCTGATGGTCGCCGGCTACACGATCTCGGCGCGGCCGCGGCCCCGCTGGTCCGGGGTGCTCCTGGGCGGGGTCGTCCTGGTCGTCTTCGCCCGGATGCTGCTCGTCTCGGAGGTGAGCGCCCTGTTCGCCTCCGCGGTGACCGTTCTGGTCGTCGGGGTGCCGGTCCTGCTCGGCCTGTGGATCGGGAGCCGCCGGGCGCTGATCGCGCAGCTGCGCGGCGAGGCCGAGCGGCTGGAGCGGGAGCAGCTCCTGGAGGCCGAGCGGGCCAAGGCCCAGGAGCGGGCCCGGATCGCCCGGGAGCTGCACGACGTGGTCGCCCACCGGGTCGGCCTGATGGTCCTCCACGCCGGGGCGCTGGAGGTGTCGCTGACCGACCCGCGCGCCGCCGAGCAGGCCGCCCTGGTCCGCCAGACCGGCAAGGAGGCCCTCGACGAGCTCCGCCAGGTCGTCGGGGTGCTGCGCGACCGTGACGACGGCGTGCCGCTCGACCCGCAACCGACCCTGGCCGACCTGGGCCGGTTGGCCCAGCAGTCACGGGACGCCGGGATGGAGGTGCGGCTGACGGTCGAGGGGGAGCGTCGCAGGCTGCCGGCGACGGCCGAGCGGGCCGCCTACCGGCTGGTGCAGGAGGCGCTGACCAACGTCCACAAGCACGCCGCGAACGCGGCCACCGAGGTCGGTGTCCGCTACGGGCGGGAGCGCCTGGAGGTCTGCGTCGGCAACGCCAAGCCGGCGACCGGGCCGGACCCGGGTCTGGCCCCGACCGGCGGCGGGCACGGGCTGCTCGGCCTGCGCGAGCGGGTCACGCTGCTCGGCGGGACCTTCGAGGCCGGCCCGCGGGCCGACGGCGGCTTCGAGGTGTCCGCCTCGATCCCGGTGGAGGTGCCGGCGTGACCGCCGAGGGCGCCAGAACGATCAGGGTCGTGCTGGTCGACGACGAGCGGCTGGTGCGCTCCGGGCTGCGCATGATCCTCGAGTCGGCCGGCGACATCGAGGTCGTCGGCGAAGCCGGCGACGGCGGCGAGGCGGTGGAGCAGGTCCGGCTGCATCGGCCCGGGGTGGTGCTGATGGACATCCGCATGCCCGGCCTGGACGGCCTGGCCGCGACCCGCGAGCTCGGCGCCATGCCCGACCCGCCCAGGATCATCATGCTGACCACCTTCGAGCTCGACGAGTACGTCCACACCGCCCTGGAGAACGGCGCTGTCGGGTTCCTCCTCAAGGACACCCCGCCCCGGGACCTGATCCAGGCCGTCCGCACCGTCGCCGAGGGCAACGCCATGCTCGGCCCCACCGTGACCAGGCGGCTGATCGCCGAGTTCGCCGCCCGCAGCAGCGCCGCCGCGGTCACCGCCCGCCGCCGGCTCGAGGCCCTGACCCCCCGAGAGCGCGAGGTCGTGACCGCCGTCGCCGACGGGCTGAGCAACGCCGAGATCGCCAAACGCCTCATCATGAGCGAAGCCACCGTCAAGGCCCACGTCAGCCGCGTCCTCACCAAGCTCGACATGACCAACCGGGTCCAGGCCGCCATCCTGGTCCACGACGCCGGCCTCACCCGCCAGCACCCCGACAAACCCAGTGCGCGGGGGAGGCCGCCCGACCGTTGAATCGGAGTGGGATGGCCACCGTGCTGGTGCTCTACGGCCCCAAGGCGGTCGGGAAGTCCTGGGTCGCCCGGACGCTGGCCGAACATCTGGGTGTCCATCACGTCGATGTGGACGCGGTGGTCCTGGAGTTGCTGGCGGCTGGGGCTCGACCCGATCCCGCCGATGGCTGGCTGGCGTGGGTGGCGCAGCGGGTGCTCGCTGCCCTTGGCACCCATGAGCTGGTGAGCGTGGAGGCGACCGGTGCCTGGGACAGCGACTGGCGCCTGGCCGATGACCTGGAGGCCAGGGGCGTCCGGGTCCTGCGGGTGTGGGTGTGGGCCCCCAAGCAGGTCGCCCTGCGGCGACTGGCCGACCGAACCGCCCGTCGGGTGCCGGTGTCGGTGCAGGAGGCGAGCTGGATCTATGACCAGGCGAACGTCCAGGCGGGCGGTCGGCGCCTGGACGCGCGGATCGACACCGGCAGACAGCAGGACCCGGCGTCGGTCGTCGCGGTGCTGGGGCCGCTGCTGGGACACCGGTGAGCGGAGACGTCCACGCGTTGACAGCAGGCCGGGATCATGTCCCCCCACGCCAAAGGCCAGAGGCTAGAGACGCCGGCTCAGGCGGCGCCGGCGAGCCAGCGGGCGAACAGGTCGGTGAAGCGGCCGCCGCGGGCGCGGAGCTCGGCTGGGGGGCCGGCTTCGACGATGCGGCCGTCCTCGACCACGGCGATCTGGTCGGCCTGGGCGATCGTGGTCAGCCGGTGGGGCGATGCTGATGGTCGGCCGGCCGAAGGGATGTTGTCGAGGACCGTGCCCGAGAACAGGAACCCGTACCAGGGCACGGTTCCTGTCAACGCCTCGGGACCAGGGTGCTCGTCTCGCCGGGCGGGGCGGCACCGAGGGTCCCGCCGGAGCGGGCCTGGCGCTCGTGGAGGCTTGCCGTCGGCTCAGCCGGCGGTGGCGCTGCCTCCCGCGTTGAT
>JASLBL010000047.1 GCA_030146615.1 Actinomycetes bacterium | reverse complement strand
GACGCGATTCCCGATAGTTACGCTGACACGTAACCAGAAGGGAGTTCGCGCATGACCGCGCGAGGGCGGGCGCTGGCGATCCTGACCGGGCTGGCGGTGTTCGTGGCCGGGTGGGTCGTGTTCGTCTCCGAATGGAGCGGCCCGGCCGGCGCCGGCCCGGACGGGCGGGGCGCCGGCGTGGCCGGGACGCGTGCCGCCGACCTCGACGCCTTCCGCAACGAGCTGCTGGTCTGGGCCCCCGGCGGGTTCTCCGAGAAGGAGGTCGGGCGGGTCCGCGACTCGACCCGGGTGGGCGCCATCAGCGCCGTGCGCACCGGGACGCTGGCCGCGGCCAGCGGGCGACGCGGCTACCGGGTGGTCCCGGTGGAGACGATGGCGGTCGACACCAACGCCTACACCACCGCCACCGGCCGGCCCGGCCGCAAGCTCGCCACCCTGCTGCCCAAGGGCGCCGTCCTGTCCAAGACCGGGGCCAAGCTCCGCCGGGTCAAGTCGGGCGGCAAGCTGAAGCTGGACGGCAACCGGACCCTGCGGGTCAGCGGGGTGGTCGACGACGCCCTGCTCGGCGGCTACGAGGTGGCCCTGGAGCGAGCCCTGGCCCGGCGCTACGGCATCCAGCGTGCCGCCTACCTGCTGGTCCGGCCGCGCGGGCCGATGGACGGCCTGCGCACTGAGATCCGCAAGCTCCTCAAGGGGCGGGCGGTCCGCTTCGTCACCCCCGGCGACCGGCCGTTCGTCCGGGGCGGCGAGGGCGTCCTGCCCATGAGCCAGGTCAAGGCCCGCTTCGGCGAGTTCGCGCTGCCCAGCCTGCGCCGGGGCTGGCCCGACCCGGCCTGGACCAAGGCCAACCTGGTGACCAGGCAGGTGCCCCTGCTCGGACGGGTGCGCTGCCACCGGCTGGTCGTGGACGACCTGGGCAAGGCCATGGCCGACCTCGAGCGCCAGCGCCTGGGTGGGCTGGTCGACGTGGGCGCCTTCCGGCGTCAGGGCGGCTGCTGGAGCCCCCGGCTGCTGCGCCACCCCGGAGGCGGCAAGCTGTCACGCCACGCCTGGGGGATCGCGATCGCCCTGAAGGTCAACGGGGACGAGCGCCTGATCCGGACCATGGCCGAGCACGGCTTCGTCTGGGGCGGCGGCTTCGCCCGCCCCGACACCACCCACTTCGAGTGGGTCGGCCGGGCGGCGTAAAGCGCGGGGGCGAAACCGGGTAGCCTTGCGCCATGCTCACCTTCGGCGCCGCGGTCTCCACCTCCCCCGACCATGCCCAGGCCCTCGACGAGGTCATCCCGGCCGCCCTCGGCCAGCTCGGCGGCCCGCCCGACCTGGTGGTCTGCTTCTTCACCATGGAGCACGCCGACGCCGCCGCCGGCATCGCCCTCAGCCTCTCGGAGCGGACCGGCACCTCGGCCATCCTCGGCTGCACCGCCCAGGGGGTGATCGGCGACGGCCGCGAGGTCGAGGAGGAGCCCGGCCTGGCCGTCTGGATGGCCCGGCTGCCCGGGGTCGACGTGCGGCCGTTCGCGCTGCGGGTGCTGCCCCTGGATGACGGCGTCGGCATCGGTGGCTGGCCCGACCTGCCCGAGGACGACCGGGCCAGCGTGCTCCTGCTGGCCGACCCGTTCACCTTCCCGGCCGACAGCTTCCTGGAGCGGCTCAACCAGGAGCAGCCCGGTCTGCCGGTGCTGGGCGGGATGGTCTCGGGAGCCCGGGAGGCCGGGCGGCACCGGCTGCTCAGCGGCACTGAGCTGCTCGACGCCGGCGCCGTCGGGGTCGCCCTGGTCGGCCCGGTCGACATCCGGGCCGTGGTCAGCCAGGGCTGCCGCCCGGTGGGCTCGCCGTTCGCGGTCACTCGGGGCGAGGGCAACATCGTCCACGAGCTGGGTGGCCGGTCGGCGGTGGACCGGCTGCGCCAGATGCTGGCCGGCCTTGACCAGCACGAGCAGGAGCTGCTCCGCGGCGGCGGCCTCCAGGTCGGCCAGGTCATCGACGAGCACAAGGCCAGCTTCGACCGGGGCGACTTCCTGGTCAGGGGGCTGATCGGGGCCGATCCGGAGACCGGCTCGATCGCCGTGGCCGACAGCGTCGAGGTCGGCCAGACGCTCCAGTTCCACGTGCGCGACGCCGACGCCGCCGACGAGGACCTCGAGCTGCTGCTCATGCCCGTGTCCCGGTGGCGGCCACGGGGCGTCCTGCTGTTCTCCTGCAACGGCCGGGGCCGGGGCTTCTTCGGCGAGCCCGACCACGACGCCGCCCGGGTGGCCGCGGCCACCGACGCGGCCCCGATGGCCGGCTTCTTCGCCCAGGGCGAGCTGGGACCGATCGGCGGCCGCAACTTCCTGCACACCTTCACCGCCAGCATGGCCGTGTTCTGCGAGCCCCACGACCCCATCCCGGCCCTGGACCGGGCCGCCACCGAGCAGCCACCTGCCCCGGCCGAGCCCTCTCCGGGCGAGGTCGAGGCCGCGCCGCCACCGCCGGTTCCGTCTGAGCCGCCGTCGGGCCCGGAGGTCCCGGGGACCCCAGAGCCCGTCTAGGAGCAGCCGCCGATGACCGCCCCCGCCGACCTCAAGCCCCGCTTCAACCTCAGGAGCTTCCTGCTCAGCGGGGAGGGCTGGCCGTACCTGCTGGTGCCGTTCATCCCCCTGGCGATCGGGCTCGAGCTGGCCCACGCCGGGGCCACGCCGATCTTCCTGGCCGCCGCCCTCGGGGTGATCCCGACCGCGGCCCTGATGGGGCGGTCGACCGAGGAGCTGGCGGCCCGCTCCGGGCCCGGCATCGGCGGCTTCCTCAACGTCACCTTCGGCAACTTCCCCGAGCTGGTCATCGCCCTGTTCGCCCTCAACGAGGGGCTCCAGGAGGTTGTCAAGGCGTCGGTGGTCGGCTCCATCCTCGGCAACATCCTGCTCGTCATGGGGGCGGCCATGCTGGCCGGGGGGCTGCGCCGCGACCGCCAGCGCTTCGACCGCACCGCCGCCAACGTCCAGTCGCTGATGCTGCTGCTGGCCGCCGTGGCCCTGGTCATGCCGGCCATCTTCGAGCTGGTGGCCGGGGCCGGGCTGCCCCGGCCCACCGACGAGGCGATCGACTTCCCCGGCGACCTGGAGGCGCTGTCGGTCGGGGTCTCGGTGGTGCTGCTGTTCACCTACGCCGCCGGGCTGCTGTTCTCCCTGCGGACCCACCGCAACCTGTTCAACCCCTCCCACGACGAGGAGGACCACGGCGGCGAGCCCTGGTCGGTCCGGCGGGCGGTGACCATGCTGGCCATCGCCGGGGTGGCCGTCGGGGTGATGTCGGAGATCCTGGTCGGGTCCATCACCGAGGCCTCGGAGAACCTGGGCCTGTCGCCGTTCTTCGTCGGCATCATCGTCGTCGCCGTGGTCGGCAACGCGGCCGAGCACTGGGTCGCCATCTACTTCGCCCTGCGCGACAAGATGGACCTGGCGGTCAACATCGCCATCGGCTCTTCGGCCCAGATCGCCCTGTTCGTGGCCCCGGTGCTGGTGCTGCTGTCGTTCCTGGTCGGGCCGTTCCCGATGGCCCTGGTGTTCAACGGGTTCGAGATCGGGGCCATCTTCCTGTCCGTCCTGATCGCCAACCAGGTCACCCAGGAGGGCGAGTCGACCTGGTTCGAGGGCCTCCAGCTGCTGGCCGTGTACGCCGTGCTCGGGCTGATCTTCTACTTCGTGACCTGAGACTGCGACGGCCCCCCGGCGGCCGCCTCCTGCTCCAGCTCCCCGTACGGGGTGCGGAAGCCGTCGCGGAGCAGGTGCCGGAAGGCGCCGTACTTGCGGGCCAGCAGCCATAGCCCGAGCAGGATGTAGACCCCCGACAGCACCATCAGCTCGGTGCCCCTGAACGATGCCGGTACCAAGGCGGTGAGGACGAACTGCGCCCAGAACAGCCCGAACAGGGCGAACGCCTCGCGCAGGGAGATCGATAGGTTGACCAGGATGGCCACCGCGAACACCGTCTGGGCGGCGGTCAGCAGCACCTCCTGCCGCTGGGCCGACCCGACCGGCAGGCCGTTCAGGCTGCCCGAGGCGATCGCGAACACCAGCGGCAGGGTGCCGACCAGCAGCGTCCACTGGTTGATCTTGGAGGAGACCACCGCCGTGAGCGCCTCGCTGGTCTTCAGCCGCCAGGCGTACAGGGCCACCACCAGCAGCTCCGGCGCCTCCGAGGCGAGCGGGGCCAGCCACTGGACGAGCAGGAACTCGCTCACCCCGAACTCGGTCCCGGTCTCGACCAGCGACTCGGCGAAGTGCTCGGCGACCAGCAGGATCACGATCCCGGCGAAGGCGAACATCGACAGCACGCTGACCCGCCGGGCCCGTTTGGTCATCGCCCCGATCCAGGCCGCCGGGCCGATCAGGTCGGGATGGGTCTGGGGGGCCTTGGAGATCCGCAGGGTGTAGGCGATGAAGATGCTGACCAGGATGACGGCGTCGATCAGGGTCACGGTCCGCTTGAGGGGCAGGGTCAGGCAGTAGGCGCAGGCCAGCGAGAGGTAGGCCAACTCCACCGCCTTGGAGCGATCCATGGTGACGCCCTTGTGGTGGCGCTCGCCCCGCCGCCTCCACTGCCAGTAGGCGATGAACACGATCATCGACCAGCCGATGCCGATCAGCAGCCGGTTCGCCCCGGTCATGTTGGCTAGGACCAGGTCGCAGTTGGAGGCCCCTTCGTAGTCGGGTGCCTTACAGCTGGAGCCGTACTGCTCGACGTCGTTGCCGCCCTTCCAGGCGAACACGAACCCGACCGCGTACTCGGGCAGGACCGCGATCAGGGCCAGGACGCCGATGGCCAGGCTGGCCGACACGTCCAGCTGGGCCGCCTCGGCCGCCCAGGCGAGCACGAACGCCGCCCCGATCACCGCCACCCCGTAGGTCAGGGCCAGCAGCGGCGGGGCCAGCTCGGGGTGCCAGAAGTGGAACAGCTCGGCCAGGCCGAGGTAGGCGCCGGGGAGGCAGGCGACGATGGCCAGGCCGAGCGGCACCGGCCCGCGCTTGGCCGGGGCGACGGTCTGCTCGGGCTCAGCTGCCAAGAAGTCCTCCGGCTCGGTCGGGTCCCTTGGGGAACGCCACACGGCTCGAAGGTCTCGTCCGCCCGCGGCCCGGGTGAGGCGCCGGGTGGGCGCCGGCGCCCACCGTCCTGACGGCGTGCTCGTCGAGGCACCTGCCCCGCTGGACTACTCCCCTTCGCCGGTCAGCATACCCGACCATCGACCCGCTCAAGACGTTTCGCCGAGGCGGGCGCGGAGGAACTCGAGGGTCCGCTGCCAGGACAGCTCGGCCGCCTCGGGGTCGTGGACCTCGGGCCGGGTGTCGTTGAAGAAGGCGTGGCCGGTGCCCGGATAGTGGTGGAAGGTGACGTCCACCCCGGCATCGCGCAGCTCGCGCTCGATCCGCTCCACGACCTCGGGCGGGGCGAAGTCGTCGTGCTCGGCGGAATGCCCGAGCACGGCCCCCTTGACCGCCGACAGGTCCCACTCCATGCCCTCGCGCGGGAACCCGTAGTAGCAGACGACGGCCCTGACCTCGGGCTTGCGCGAGGCCAGGAACAGGGCCAGCCCGCCCCCGACGCAGAAGCCGACCACCCCGACCCCCTGGCCGGTGGTCTCGGGCATGGCCAGCAGGGTGTCGACCGCGGCCGCCATGTCCTTGGCCGCCTGCTCCAGCTGCATCTCCATGACCAGCTTGCCGGCCTCGTCAGGCTCGGTGGTCTCCTTGCCCCGGTACAGGTCGGGGGCGAGGGCCACGAACCCCTGGGCGGCCAGCCGGTCGGCCACGTCGCGGATGTGCGGGACCAGCCCCCACCACTCCTGGATGACCACCACACCCGGCCCGCTGCCGGACGGGGGCAGGGAGATGTAGGCGGGGACCGCGTCGCCGTTGACGGGGATCTCGGTCATCGAGCCGGCCATCGCTCAAGCCCTCCTGGTCGTTCCGGGTCCTGGGACACCCGGAATCCTTGCACGCCAGGGTCGGCTTAACCATCCGAGCCACTCAAGCGATGCCCGGCAGGGGCCGACCCGTTCAAGGGGTGCCTGCAACAGGCGTACACCCCGGGAGGGGGAGATCGAGCGGTGTCGAGCATTAGGGCCTGGATGGAGGCGCTGGTCGCCGCCAAGGGGTCTGACCTGCACCTCAAGGTGGGGTCGCCGCCGCGCATGCGGGTGGACGGCCGCCTGGTCGTCCTCGACGGCCCGACCCTCGGCCCGGAGATGGCCGACAGCCTGCTCCGGGAGTTGATCCGTCCCGACCTGCACGAGCAGTTCCAGCGGACCAACGAGGCCGACTTCGCCTACTCGCTGCCGGGGGTCGGGCGGTTCCGGGTCAACGCCTTCCGCCAGCGCGGCTCGGTCGGGCTGGTGCTGCGCCGGGTCCAGGAGGGGGCGATGTCCATCGGTGAGCTGGGCCTGCCCCCGGTGATCGCCCGCCTGGCCGAGCAGCCCCGCGGCCTGGTGCTGGTCACCGGCCCGACCGGCTCGGGCAAGACCACCACCCTGGCGGCCATGATCGACCACGTCAACGCCAACCGGGCTGTCCATATCGTGACGATCGAGGACCCCATAGAAGTGTTACATGCTGACAAGCTCGGCATGGTCAACCAGCGTGAGGTCCGGGTCGACACCGACGACTTCACCATCGCCATGCGGGCCGCCATGCGTCAGGACCCCGACGTGATCCTGGTCGGCGAGGTCCGGGACGCCGAGACCCTCAAGAACGCCCTGGCCGCCGCCGAGACCGGCCACCTGGTCTTGTCGACCCTCCACACCACCGACACCGCCGAGACCGTCAACCGCTGCATCGACCTGTTCCCGCCCTTCCAGCAGCGCCAGGTCCGCCTGTCGCTGGCCGCCGCCCTACGCGGCATCGTCGGCCAGCGCCTGGTCCGCCGGGCCGGCGACGGCGGCCGCATCGCCGTCCTCGAGGTCATGGTCAACACCGGCCGAACGGCGGAAGCCATCGCCGACCCCGACCGCACCGGCGACCTCACCTCGATCATGGCCGAGAGCGGCTTCTACGGCATGCAGACCTTCGACCAGCACCTCATCGCCCTCTACCGCGACGGCCTGATCGAGCTCGAGGACGCCCTCGGCGTCGCCTCCAACCCTCACGACCTCCAGGTGGCCCTTCGCAGCCAAGGACTCGTTGCGTAGAGGGCCGTTCGCGAACTGTAGTCCCCTGATCCATGTGGGGGGAGCTCGCTCCCCCCACGGCCCCCCAAGAGCGCCTGTGCCATGGTCGTCCCAGGCGCCTACTGTTGGGCGATGCCCCGCCCGCGTTCGCTCCTCGCCCTCCTGCTGGCCTGCCTGGTTTTGGCCGGGTGCGGGGTGATGCCCGGGGTGGGGGAGGCCGACCCCGGCGGGGAGCCGGGGATCGGGGCCGGGTTCGGGGAGCCGGAGGTGGTGGCCAGCGGGCTGGAGGCGCCGTGGGGGCTGGCCTTTCTGCCCGACGGGAGCGCGCTGGTGTCGGAGCGCGACAGCGGCCGGGTCCTCCAGGTCGGGCCCGGGTCGCCGACACGGGAGGCCGGGACCGTGCCCGGGGTGGCCGCCGGGGGCGAGGGCGGGCTGCTCGGGCTGGCCCTCTCGCCCGACTTCGAGCGCGACCAGCTCGTCTACGCCTACTTCACCTCCCAGGCCGACAACCGGATCGTGCGCTTCCGGCTCGGCGGCGGCCGGGCCGAGGTGCTACTGGAGGGGATCCCCAAGGCCGGCATCCACAACGGCGGGCGGATCGCCTTCGGGCCCGACGGGATGCTGTACGCCGGGACCGGCGACGCCGCCGAGCAGGGCAACGCCCAGGACCCGGGCAGCCTCGGCGGCAAGATCCTCCGGCTGCGGCCGGACGGCAGCGTCCCGGCCGACAACCCCGACCCGGGGTCTCCCGCCTGGACCCTGGGGCACCGCAACGTGCAGGGTCTGGCCTGGGACGACCAGGGGCGGATGTTCGCCACCGAGTTCGGGCAGAACCGGGTCGACGAGATCAACCGGATCGAGGGCGGCGGGAACTACGGCTGGCCGGAGGTCGAAGGGACCGGCGGCGGGGAGCGGTTCCGCGACCCGCTGGTCACCTGGCCGACCTCCCAGGCGTCGCCGAGTGGGGCCGCGATCGCCGGCGACGCCATGTACGTAGCCGCGCTCCGGGGCGAGCGGCTGTGGCGGGTGCCTCTGGACGGCGCCGGCGGGACCGGCGAGCCGGCGGCCGTCCTCGCCGGGTCCTACGGCCGCCTGCGCCACGCCGCCGTGGCCCCCGACGGTGCCCTCTGGGTCCTGACCAGCAACCGCGACGGCCGCGGCGACCCGGCCGCCGACGACGACCGCGTCCTCAGGTTTCGTCGCGCCTAGGGGCGGCCGGGCGTCCGAGGTTTGACCGGGACCGCCGGTGGCAACATGGGCCGGGTCCGGAACAACCGAGTCTGCGGGATCCGTATGGCCCTGACCGTGTTGATCAACGCCGGCCCGTGGCTGCCGGTGCCGCCTCCAGACTACGGGGGCATCGAGAACGTGCTCGCCACCCTGATCCCGGAGCTGCGGGCGCGGGGGGTCGAGGTCGTGCTGTGCACCGTCGAGGAGAGCTCGATCGAGGTCGACGACCGCCGCTGCGCCTTCCCCGACGGCCAGTTCGGGCGCCTGGCCGGCCCGTACGCCCAGGTCATGGGCATCACCCACGCCCACATGGCGACCGTGCTGGAGACCCTCCGGGAGCGGCCCGACATCGACCTGGTCCACGACCACCTGGAGGTGGTGGGGCCGAGCGTGCTCGGAGCCCTGAAGGGCGGCCCCCCGGTTCTCCAGACCCTCCACTGGGACCTGCGCAAGCACCCCGAGTTCTACGGCTCCTTCGACGGCGGTGGCCGGGTGTTCTTCAACGGCGTCTCCAACGCCCAGCTCGGCACCGCCCCGGCCAACCTCCGCGACCAGAGTCTGGGTGCCGTTCACCTCGGCGTCGACCTGGACGCCCACCGGTTCAGGGCCGACAAGGGCGAGGACTACCTGGTCTTCGGGCGCATCACGCCGTTCAAGGGCCAGGCCGTGGCCGCCCGAATCTGCAAGGAGCTGGGGGTGCCGCTGGTCATGGCCGGCCCGGTGGCCGGCGTGTCCTCCCCGCAGGAGCTGTCCGCCGCTGTCGCCGACCCGGCCAGCCCCCTGCACGGCTACGGCGACGTGCGCCACTACCTGGACGCCGTGCAGCCGTTCGAGGACGGGGAGCGGATCCGCTGGGTCGGCACGGTCGGCGGGGCCGGCAAGGACGAGCTGGTCGGCCGGGCCCGGGCGGTGCTGATGCCGATCTCCTGGGAGGAGCCGGGTGCGACGGCGGCGATCGAGGCCCTGGCCTGCGGGACCCCGGTGATCGCGACCCGCCGGGGAGCCCTGCCCGAGATCATCGAGCACGGCCGCAACGGGTTCCTGGCCGACGACGAGTCCGAGTTCGCCCAGCTGATGCTCCGGGCCGGCGAGATCGACCCGGCGGCCTGCCGGCGCTCGGTCGAGGAGCGGTTCTCGGCCGGGACGATGGCCGAGGGCTACCTGCGCCTCTATCGAGAGGTCCTGGCCCGGACCGGGGCCTGAAGCGCGTCCAGGGCGGCGATCGCGGCCCCGCGGGCCCCGGCCATGTCCAGGTCGGGAACCAGGGCCAGGGTCGCCACCTGGGCCTGCTCCTCCCGCAGGGCGGTGTTCTCGCGGACCTTGCCCAGGAACCACTGGCGGAACTTGGGAGTGGTCTCGACCACTCCGCCGCCGAGGAAGTAGGTGTCGGGGTCGCTGTAGTTGGCGGCGATGGTGAACAGCCGGCCGATGGCCATCGCCTGCTGCTCGAAGATGCGCATGGCCAGGGGGTCCTCCCGCTCGCCGAGGGACCTGACCATCTTGGCCGCCTGCTTGAGCGACCCGACCCGGCTCAGCTCGTGGTTCTCGAACCGGGTCAGCCAGTAGGGGAGCAGGTTCCGCTCGATGCCGGTGAGCGAGGCGATGCTCTCGGCGTCGCCGACGAACCCGCAGTTGCAGGTGGGCAGCGGCTGGCCCTCGGCCAGCAGGCCGTGCGTGGGGATCTGGACGTGGCCGAGCTCCCCGGCCATGCCGGCCGCGCCCTTGACGACCCGCCCGCCCTCGATCACGCCGCCACCCAGCCCAGTGCCGACGATGGCCGAGATCGAGGAGTGGCCGGCCGCGGCGTCCCCGAAGCGGACGTGGTGGGCATACAGGGCGGCCGCGTTGGCGTCGTTGTTGTAGATCACCGGCAGGCCCAGGCGGGCCTCCAGGGCGCCTCGGACGTCGAAGCCGCGCCAGGCTGGCTGGGCGAAGTTGGTGGCGCCCTTGGAGGAGATGACCCCGTCGGCCGAGGCCGGGCCGGGGGTGTCCAGCCCGACCCCTCTGACCGCCTCCAGCGGGATACCGGTGAGGTCGAGCACGTTCTCCAGCGACCTGGCCATGGCGTCGACGGCCACCTCGGGGCCCTCGGTGACCAGGCTCGGCGTCTCCACCAGCCGGTCGACCAGGAAGCGCCCCGACCCGTCGAGGACGGTGGCGTTGTTGCTGTTCCCGCCGTTGTCGATGCCGACGACGACCCATCCGCGGCTGGTGTCCATCAGCGTCCCTCTCCCGTCTCCTCTAGGCCGTGGCGGCCGGGCAGGCGAACACCGCCTGGAGGACGTGACGACGGCGGCCGGCCAGGTCGGCCAGGAGCGCCGGGGCGTCGTCGAGCGGGACCAGGTCGGTGACCAGATGCTCCCGCATCGCCGGGCCGGATGCACGCAGCAGCTCGATCGTCTCGGCGGCCAGGCGGCGCCGGTCCCACAGGTGGGCCATGCCCCGGGGCACCCGGCCGATCTGGGCGCAGCGGATGCTCAGCCCGTTGTGGTGGAACTCCTCGCCAAGGGCCAGGTCGGGCGCCCCGCCCTGGTAGAAGGCCAGGTCGATTACGGTGCCCTGGGGCCGCAGGCTGCGAAGGGCCCCGGCCAGGGCGGCCGTCCGGCCCCGGCACTGGAAGACGACATCGGCCCCGCAGTCGGTGGGGTCGCGGCGCCAGCGCTCCTTGACCGTCCGCCAGGCGGTGCCGTCGGCGTCGTCGACCGCGTCCAGGCCCAGGGCCCTGGCCGCGGCCAGCCGGACCGGGGTGGCGTCGGCGACCAGCACCTCGGCCGCCCCGTGGTGGCGGGCCAGAAGGGCGACCAGCAGCCCGACCACTCCGGCCCCGGTGACCAGCACGTGCCGTCCCCTGACCCCGTCGCCGAGCTGAAGCGCCCCCGGCCCGGCGGTGTCGGCGGCCGCGTGCAGCAGCCCGTTGGCGCAGATCGGGCCCATGTGGGCGACGTAGATCCCGAGCACCGGGTCGAGGTCGGGCGGCAGGGGCAGGAACCGGTCGACCGCCGGGTCGACGGTGTGGGCCGTCCTGTGCCCGTAGGCCATGGCCACCAGGTCGCCCTCGGCAACGGCGTCGCTGCTGGTCTCGCAGACCCGCCCGACCTCCATGTAGCCAGGCGCGCGGACCGGGAAGCCGGTCGCCGGCCGGTCACGCCGGAACACCCCCAGCCGCTCGTCCCAGACGGCGTGCAGATACGGGTTGGTGCCCTTGAAGTAGGTCAGCTCGGTGCCGGCCGACAGCCCTGTGTAGAGCGTCTCGACCCGGAACTGCCCCCCGGCCGGGCCCGGCTCGTCCTCCTCGACCAGCCGAGCCACCCCCGGCCGCTCGATCACCAGCAGCCGCACCGGCCGCCGGTCAGCCATTGTGGTGCTCCCGATCCACCGGGGCACCCCTCCGGGGTTCCCCGGCCCCCTCCACCATGATCGGCTGGCCCTCGTCCGCCGACCGGGTGATCGCGCAGGCCAGCAGGTGGGTCCGGTAGGCCTCAGGCCACGGCACCCGGGTCCGGTCATCGCCCCCCCGGACGGCGGCGATGAAATCCCGATCCGGCCGAGGCCGGGCGTCGGCGTCGGCCGTCCAGGCCTGGCGGCGGCCGTCCGCCTCGACCACCAGCTCGGTCTCGGACAGCTCCAGCGACAGCCCGTCGGCGACCACGTGCACCCCGGCCCGCTGCAGACGGGGGAGCAGACACGTGGACGCGACCGTTCCGACAGCCCCGGAGGCGAACCGGAGGCTTGCCACCGACACGTCGTGGATGTCGGCGGCGGGCAACGCGGCCTCGGCGGGAGCGGTTTCGGTGGGAGTGACGGCCTCCGCGGGGGCTGTGGACAACCGGGATCCCCCGTTCCCGTCCTGGGCTACCCTCCCGGTTCGGGGGCCCGCGGATCCGCCGGTGGGGGGGTTCGCGGCTGTCCGGGGGCCCGTGGATCCGCCGGTGGGGGGGTTCGCCGCTGCCCGGGGGCCCGCGGATGGAGGGGTGGAGGGGTTCGCCGCCGCCCGCGAGCCGTAGCTGTGGACCTCGACGACGTCGCCGGCCAGGCCTCTGGCCGTGTCCAGGACGTGGGTGGTCTGCTCGATGGTCTGGCCGCCCGACCCGTCCCGGCGTAGCCACCAGGGGGGCGGGGGGACCTTGTCCAGCCAGGAGCACTGGACGAGGCGGGCCGGCCGGTCGGCCAGCAGGTCGGCCGCCCGGTCGAAGATGTCCAGCCACCGCCAGTGGTAGCCGGTGCAGGTGATCAGCGGCCGACCGGCCAGCCGGTCGGCGATCGTCGCCGCCGTCTCCTGGTCGATCGCGACCGGCTTCTCGACGAACATGGGCAGCCCGGCGTCGATCACGGCCAGCTCGGGGGCGCCGTGGGCGAACGGCGGGACGCAGATGTAGACGGCGTCGAGGCGCTCGGACGACAGCAGCTCCATGTGGTTGGGGTAGGCGGCCGCCCCGGCCTCGGTGGCCAGCTCCTTGGCCCGCTCCAGGGCCGGGTCGGCGACCGCGGCCACCTCGACACCGTCCATGGCCAGCAGGGTCCGCACGTGGCGGGCCGCGACCGCGCCCGCCCCGACCATGCCGATCCGCACCGTCGACAGCATCCCAGCAGGATAGGGCCAAGCGGACGGACTGGCAGCGACCCGACCAAGGCCAGGCCCCTCTGATAGCCTCCTGTCGCCGTTTGGTCCACTTCAGCGCATTCTCAGGAGCTCCCCGTGGCCGACATCGACGCCTTCGTGCAGGCCGAGGCGGACGCGCTCGTCCGCGAGCTGTCCGAGTGGTGCGCCATTCCCTCGATCTCCAGCGACCCCGAGCGCGCCGGCGACGTGCGCCGCTCGGCCGAGCACCTGGCCGGTCTGATGGAGGCGGCCGGGCTCGACACCGAGGTCCTGGCCGTCGACGGCGGTCAGCCGGCGGTGTACGGCGAGTGGCTGGGGGCCGGGGCGGACGCGCCGACCGTGACCGTCTACGGCCACCACGACGTGCAGCCGGCCGACCCGCTGGAGGCGTGGACGACCCCGCCGTTCGAGCCGACCGTGCGCGACGGCTACCTGCACGCCCGCGGCGCCTCCGACGACAAGGGCCAGGTCCACTTCCAGGTCTCGGCCATTCGGCACCTGCTGGCCGCCGACGGCCGGCTGCCGGTCAACGTCAAGTTCTTCGTGGAGGGCGAGGAGGAGTCGGGGTCGCCGACCATCGACGCCTTTCTCGGCGAGCACGCCGACCGGCTGGCCTGCGACCTCATCTGTGTCTCCGACACCGGGATGGCCGCCGAGGACGTGCCGTCGCTGGTCACGGCCGTGCGCGGGCTCGTCTACTTCCAGGTCGACCTGCGCACCGCACCGGCCGACCTGCACTCGGGCTCGTTCGGGGGCGCGGTCCCCAACGCCATCGCCGAACTCGTGACGCTGCTGGCCGGGCTCAAGGACGAGGCCGGGCGCATCGCCATCCCCGGCTGGTACGACGACGTGGTCGACCTGACCGACGAGGAGCGGGCCAACATCGCGGCCCTGCCGTTCGCCCCTGAGCAGTTCAAGGCCGTGACCGGGGTCGGCGCGCTGCCCGGCGAGGACGGGTACACGCCCCTGGAGCGGATGTCGGCCCGGCCGACCGCCGACGTCAACGGCATCTGGGGCGGCTTCACCGGGGTCGGGGCCAAGACCATCATCCCGGCCGAGGCACATGCGAAGGTGTCGTTCCGGCTGGTCGCCGACCAGGAGCCGGCCCGGCTGGAGCCGTTGTTCGAGCGCTGGGTCCGCGACCGGGCGCCCGAACACGTCGAGGTCTCGGTCCGGTCCTTTGGCGGGGTCAAGCCGGCCCTCACCCCGCTCGACCACCCAGGCAACCGCGCCGCCGCCCGGGCCGTGGCTCGGGCGTTCGGCAAGGAGCCGCTGTTCTACCGCGAGGGCGGGTCGGGCCCCGAGCGGGCCCTGTCCGACGCCCTCGGGGCGGACTGCGTCTACCTCGGGGTCATGCTCCCCAGTGACCGGATCCACGCCCCCAACGAGCGGCTGCTCCTGAGTCACTACTATCGGGGGGTGCGGGCGGCCGCCTACGCCTTCGAGGAGTTCGCCAAGCCGGAGGTGGCGACGGCCCTGCGCGCCGCGGCCGGCTAGCGGCCATGGAGCCCGGCCTCCTCCGCGACGTCCTCACCCTCCTCCTCGGCTTCGCCACCGGCGTCCTCAGCGCCCTGTTCGGCATCGGCGGCGCCATCGTCAGCAACCCCGGCCTCCGCGCCCTCGGCGCCGCGCCCCTGGTCGCCGTCGGCACCACCCTCCCCTCCATCCTCCCCGGCGCCATCTCCGGCACCCTCCGTTATCGCCACGAAGGCCTGATCGACTGGCAGCTCATCACCCCGGCCGCCGCCGCCGGCCTCCTCGCCGTGGTCGCCGGCTCCCTCCTCTCCCACGCCGTTCCCGGCGGCGGCCACCTGCTCCTCCTCCTGATCGCCGTCCTCCTCGCCTTCACCGCCTGGCGCACCGCCGTCACCCCGCCGAGCGCTCCGGCCAGCGACGAAGACCAGGGCCGTTCGAGCGGCGGGGCCGAGGGTGGGTCGAGCGGTGGGGTGGAGGGCGGGGCCAGTGGTGGGGCTGGGGGTGTGGACAACCAAGGGCACTCCGATGCTGGTTCGGCCCCGCCGGGCACCCTCGGCACCGGCCCGCCGGACGCCGGAGCGGGGCCCGGGAAGCCTGGGCGGAGGCGGTGGGTCGCTTCGGGGATCGGGGTGGTGGCGGGGCTGCTGTCGGGGCTGCTTGGAATCGGTGGGGGGGTGGTCATGGTGCCGGCGTTCACCGAGCTCCTCGGGCTGCCGCTCAAGTCGGCGATCGCGACCTCGCTGGTCTGCGTCGGCATCTTCGGGGTGCCGGCGACCATCACCCATGCCATGCTTGGCGACATTGACTGGCGACTGGCGACCCTGCTAACCATCGGCGTGATCCCAGGGGCCCGCATCGGGGCCTCGCTCACCATCCGGACCGCCGAGCGCCGCCTCCGTCTGGCCGTGGGTGTCTTCCTGGCCCTGGTCGCCCTCGTCTACTTCGTCACCGAGACCCGCGCCCTGCTCGAAGAGCTGTAGGCCAGCGGTCGCGCATTCGGCGCCGCATGCAGCGTCGAGCCGTTCGTGCGGCGGTGACGCTTGCGCGCCGCCCCTTCCACGGTGACCGAACCAACCACTCCACGCGGAACCCGGCCCCGTCGGGCGGCTCGAAGGTGGTGACGGGTCATGAGCCGGGACCCTCCAGGAGGCGGAGGTTGCGCTGCTCGGCCCGGCGGGCCAGGCGGAGCTGGCGGCGGCCGAGCAGGAGGATGAGGCTGAACAGCAGGGCGCCGATGCCGACGCCGGCGGCGAGGGCGGCCAGGTGGACGCCGGTGCTGATGGTGACCGGCAGGGCGACCAGGAGCAGCCAGGCCACCACCACCCCGGCGCTGATGCGGAGGGCGCTCGGGAGGGTGCGGGCCTCCAGGCGGCGCTGGGCCAGGCGGGCCAGCTCGACCGCCGCGGGGGCGTGGGCCGGGTCGGTGACCGCCTCCCCGGCCCGGACGGCCAGCGACACCCGCCGCCGTATCTCCGGGTCCGCCGGGACGCCGGGGACCGGCTCCCCGAACCCGTCGCCGGGCGGGCGTTCCGAGGTCATCCCTTCGGGGGGCCGGCCGCCACGAAGGTGGTGAAGTTGAACTTGAGGTCCTGGATCCGCCGCTCCACCACCCGCAGGCCGAACAGCTCGGCGCAGCGCTCGGCCGCGATCACGGCCGTGGAGGGCGGCAGCTCGCCGGTGGCCAGCATGCGGGCCGCCTCGGCGGTGTCGGGCTCCTCGGTGACCAGCGTGGTGGGGAAGTGGTGGCGCAGCCACATGCGGCACTGGCGGATGGCCTGCTGGTGGGAGGCGATCCGCCCGATGCTCTCGCGGCCTGGCAGGCTGGGATGGGCCAGCAGGGTGTGGTTGACGTCGATCTCGAACAGGTCCACCACCCGGAACCGGTGGGCCGCCATGGCGTAGACGCTCTCGTAGACGACCCCGCCGTTGGAGTTCTCGAGGGCGAAGATGCCGATGTCGACCTCGCCGGCCTCCACCGACCGCAGCACCTTCTCGGTGGTGAGCAGCTCGACGATCTCGACCTCGCCGAGGTTGTTGTCGCGGGCGTACTCGAGCGCGGCCTCTTCTGAAAACGATCCCCGGATGCCCATGACGCCGAGGGTGAGCAGGTCACCCACGGCCGGACACCGCCTTGACCGAGTCGGCGAAGCGGGCGAGCTCCGCGGCCAGCTCGGCCGGCCGCTGCAACGGGATGTCGTGCATCGTGTCCTCGAACCAGGTGAGTGTGGCGGATGGGAGCAGCTCCAGGGCGCGGTCGGCCGCGCCCTGCTTGGCCTCGGCGATGGCGCCGCCGTCGGACGGGTCGGCCGCCGGGCAGAGCAGCACCGGGCAGTCGACCAGCGGGAACAGCTCGGCCGGCCGCTGGTCGTAGAGGGCGTCGACCACCTGCATGTGGTTGTCGAAGTGGAAGCGGGACCGGGCCACATCCTGGTCGTCGACCTCGACCCCGGCCCGCAGGTAGTCGCGCACCCAGGGCTGGCCGCCCGGCTCGCCCGAGTCGAAGCGCCGGGCCCGGGCCAGCCAGTCGGCCAGCGGCACCGCGAACCGGGGCGGGGCCATGCGGCGGCGGGCCTCCTCCCGGGTCGCGCCGGCCCACTCGGCCACGCTCAGCAGGCCGCCGTCGACCAGGGCCAGGCCGGCCAGTGCCCCGGGCCGGTCGGCGGCGAACTGGAGGGCCACGTTCGCCCCCCAGGAGTGCCCGGCCAGCACCGGCCGCTCGATGCCGAGCGCGGCCAGCGCCGACGCCAGGTCGCGCCCGACCGAGGCGAAGTCGTAGCCCGAGGAGGGCTGGTCGGAGGCGCCGTGGCCGCGCTGGTCGAGGGCGACCACCCGCAGGCCGGCCCCGGCGAGCCGGGGGGCGACCCCGTCCCAGATGCGGGCGTTGGAGGCGAGCCCGTGCAGCAGGACCACCGCCTGCCCGCTCCCGCCCCAGTCGCGGGCGTGCAGGCGGACGCCGTCGCCGGGCACGGCGCGGTCGGTCGGGGAGGAGGTACGGGTCCGCATCGGCGGCTCATCGTACGGGACGCCTCCGGGCCCCGCCTCGGCATTCCTCAGGAGGCGTCCCCCAGCTGTCGCTTGAGCACCTTGCGGTCGACCAGCTCGACCTTGGACACCCGTCCCCGGCTGGCCTCGAGCCGGAACAGCGAGCCGGTGCGGAACTCGGGGAACCCGTCGACCAGGCCGGTCTGGAACAGGTACATCGGGATCAGGTCGCCGTGGCTGACCGCGACCACGGCTCGGCCGGGATGGTCGCGGACGGCCGTCCTGACCCAGCCGGCCACGTCGGGGGCGTCGTAGCCCAGCCGGTCGTCCAACTCGACCTGGAGGCTCATGGCGGCGGCCAGCGGGGCCGCGGTCTGGCGGCAGCGCAGCCAGGGGCTGGCCGCGACCAGCACCGGCTCCTCGCGGCGCAGGGCGGCGGCCAGCCGCTCGGCCTGCTTGCGGCCCTTGTCGATCAGGGGCCGGTCGCGGTCACCGCCCGTCCAGTCGTACCGGTCGGCCGCCTTGGCGTGCCTGACCAGGAACACGAGAGTGGTCGCCATGGGACAAAGTGTGGCGGGGCCGTCCCCGCGCGGCAACACGGGCAGGTGCCGCCGGCTAGGCCCGCGTGGCGTGGAAGGTCGGGGCGAGCGCCGGGTACAGGGTGCGGAACCGCTCGTGCCCTTCGCGGTACACGTCCTCCAGGCCTGACGGGCCGGCGGCCGGCTCGACCTTGACGACCGAGCGGCACGCCTCCTCGACGTCGGCGTACCAGCGCGAGCCGACGGCGGCCAGCAGGGCGGCGCCGTAGGCGGCGCCCTCGTCGACGCCGACGGTGGCGACCTCGGTCCGGAGCACGTCGGCCAGGATCTGGCGCCACAGCGGGCTGCGGATGCCGCCGCCCGACGCCCGGACCTGCCGCGGGGGCGGCAGCCCGGCCTGGGTCATGAGGTCCAGGCCGTCCCGGAGCCCGAAGGCGACGCCCTCCAGTACCGCCCGGGTCAGGTGCCGGAGGTCGTGCCTGACGGTCAGGCCGACGAACGCCCCCCTGGCCAGGGGGTCAGGGTGCGGGGTCCGCTCCCCGGTGAGGTAGGGGAGGAACAGCAGGCCCTCGCTGCCGGCCGGGACCTCGGCGGCCGACGCCACCAGCTGCTCGAACGACGCCCCGGGCGCCAGCGCGTCCCGGAGCCAGCGCAGGCTGCCGGCCGCGGACAGCATCACCCCCATCATGTGCCAGCGGCCCGGCACGGCGTGGCAGAAGGCGTGGACGCGGCCGCCAGCCTCGATCGACGGCTGCTCAGTGGCGGCGAACACCACCCCCGAGGTCCCCAGGGACAGGGCCATCACGCCGGAGGCCACCGCACCGACCCCGACCCCGTTGGCCGACTGGTCGCCACCTCCGGCCACCACCGGCGTGCCCGGGACGAGACCGGTGGCCTCCGCCGCCTGACGGGTGACCGTGCCGGTCGTCTCCGGTCCCTCGTGGGTGCTCGGCAGCAGCGTCGGGTCGAGGTCGAGGGCGGCCAGGACCTCCGGCGACCAGGTCCTGGCCGCCAGCTCGAACAGGATCGTCCCCGACCCGTCGGCGACGTCGACGGCGTAGCCTCCGGTGAGACGATGGCGGACGAAGTCCTTGGGAAGCAGGACGTGGCGGACCCGGGCCCAGTTGTCAGGCTCGTGGCGCCGCACCCACAGCAGCTTGGGCGCGGTGAACCCGGTCAGGGCGTCGTTGCCCGTGACCTCGATCAGCCGCTCACGCCCAACCCGCCGCCGCAGCTCGTCGCATTCGGCGCCGGTCCGCTGGTCGTTCCAGAGGATCGCCGGGCGGACCACCGCCCCGTCCCGGTCCAGCAGCACCGAGCCGTGCATCTGCCCGGTCAGCCCCACCCCCTCGACCTGCGACCCGGCCGTCCCGCTCTCGCCGAGCACCCGCCGGACCGCGTCGACGGTCCCGTCCCACCAGAGCTTGGGGTCCTGCTCGCTCCAGAGGGGACGCGGGGTGTCGTAGCCGTATTCGGCCGACGCGACGCCCCGGACCGTCCCGTCGTGCTGCACGAGGATGGCCTTGGTGGCGGTGGTCGAGACGTCGATCCCGAGGACGAGGCTCATGCGTGGTCGAGGTCAGCTTCCCGAGGACCAGATGACCCGGTTGACCCGGTTCTCGAGCAGCTCCTGGCGGCCGGACACCGGCGCCGGGTCGAGCTTGCCCGACCGGACCCTGGCCTCGAGCGAGTCGAGGCTCTCGGCGCCGCCGAGGATGTCGGTGCCCAGCACGGTCGACCAGCCGGCGTACCGCTCGGCGAGCGGCCGCGACAGGGTCTGCCGCTCGACGAGGTCCGCCGCCGCGAGCAGGGCCCTGGCCAGGGTGTCCATGCCGCCGATGTGGCCGTGGAACAGGTCGGTCCGGTCGATCGACTGGCGGCGCAGCTTGGTGTCGAAGTTGAAGCCACCGCTGGCGAACCCGCCGCCCTTGAGGATCTCGTAGAGGGCGAGGGTGAGCTCGTCCACGGAGTTGGGGAACTGGTCGGTGTCCCAGCCGTTCTGGGGGTCGCCGCGGTTGGCGTCGATCGACCCGAAGATGCCGTTGGCGACCGCGTAGGCGACCTCGTGGTGGAAGCTGTGGCCGGCCAGGGTGGCGTGGTTGGCCTCGATGTTGACCCGGTACTCGCCGGCGAGGCCGAACCGCTCCAGGAACCCGTGCACCGTCTGGGTGTCGTAGTCGTACTGGTGCTTGGTCGGCTCGGCCGGCTTGGGCTCGATGAGCAGCGTCCCCTCGAAGCCGATCTTCCGCTTGTGCTCGGCGACCAGTGTCAGGAACCGGGCGAGCTGGTCGCCCTCGCGCTTGAGGTCGGTGTTGAGCAGGGTCTCGTAGCCCTCGCGACCTCCCCAGAGCACGTAGTTGGCCCCGCCCAGGCGGTGGGTGGCCTCCAGGGCGTGCTTCACCTGCGCCGCAGCATAGGCGAACACGGCCGGGTCCGGGTTGGTGGCGGCGCCGGCCGCGTAGCGGGGGTGGGAGAACAGGTTGGCGGTCCCCCAGAGCAGCCCGACCCCGGTCTCGGCCATCTTCTTCTCCGCCTGGTCGACCATCGACTCCAGGTTGCGGGCCGACTCGGCGAAGCTGCCGCCCTCCGGCGCCATGTCGACGTCGTGGAAGCAGAAGAAGGGGACGCCGAGCTTGGCGAAGAACTCGAAGGCGGCGTCCAGCTTCTGGCGGGCGGCGGCCATCGGGTCGCCGCCCGGGCGCAGCCAGGGACGGTCGAAGGTGCCAGCCCCGAACACGTCGTTGCCCGGCCAGTTGAAGGAGTGCCAGTAGCAGACCGCCATGCGGAGGTGGTCCTCCATGCGCCTGCCGAGGACCATCCGGTCGGGGTCGTAGACCCGGAACGCCAGGTCGTCGTCCGCGTCGGCGCCTGCGAACCCGATCCGGTCCTTCACGGCGGCAAAGAATTCGACTGGCATCCCTCGTCCTCCGCGTCGACCCCGAGCTGTCGCCGTCAGCCGTGGAGCTCGGCCAGCTCCGACTGGGTGACCTCGTCTGGCAGCTTGCCGATGATGATCATCGCTAGGACCTCATCGATGGTCACGTCCGTCTTGTTCACCGTGCCGACCAGCCGACCCTGGAGCATGACGCTGATCCGGTCGGCCAGGTCGAAGACGTCGTGGATGTCGTGGCTGATGAGGATGATCCCGATCCCTTCCTGCTTGAGCTGACGGATCAGCTCCTTCACCTGCCCGGTCTCGGCTGGGCCGAGGGCCGCGGTCGGCTCGTCCATGATCAGGATGCGCGCGTTGAAGTGGACGGCGCGGGCGATCGCGACCGACTGACGCTGGCCGCCCGAGAGCGAGGCGACCGGCACCTTGAAGTTCTGGAACTTGGGGTTCAGCCGCGCCATCAACTTGCGGGTCGTGTCCTCCATGGCCGAGTCGTCGAGGTTGCCGAGGCGGGTGGTCAGCTCCCGGCCCAGGAAGACGTTGCCGGGAGCGTCGATGTTGTCGGCCAGGGCCAGGGTCTGGTAGGTGGTCTCGATCCCGAGCGCCTTGGCGTCGCGGGGGGTGGTGATGGTCACCGGCTGGCCCTCGATCCGGATTTCGCCGGAGTCGGGCCGGTGGGCGCCGGAGAGGGTCTTGATCAGCGTCGACTTCCCTGCGCCGTTGCCGCCGACCAGGGCCAGGATCTCGCCCGGGTACAGGTCGATGGTGACGTCCTCGACGGCATGGACCCCGCCGAAGCTGACTTTGATGTTCCGCATCTCGACCAGCGGGGTCTGCTCGGTCATCGGGCGGCCCTCCTTCGATAGACCGTGTCGAACGTCACGGCCGCCACCAGAACGACGCCGACGACGATGTCCTGGAGCGGGGCGTCCACCCTGAGCAGGACCATGCCCGACTGGAGCGACTGCATGACCAGCGCCCCCAGGACGGCCCCGGGGATGGTGCCCACCCCGCCGGCCAGCGAGGTGCCGCCGATGACGGCCGCGGCGATCACGTACAGCTCGCTCAGCGTCCCGAGCCCGCTCACGGCGGCGTTGAGGCGCGCGGTGGACACCGCGGCCGCGATGGCCACCAGCATGCCCATCACCATGAAGGTCTTGACCACGGTCATGCGGGTGTTGATCCCGCCCAGCTCGGACGCCTCGGGGTTGCCCCCGATGGAGAAGACGTAGCGCCCGAAGCGCCGCTGGGTGGCGATGAAGGTCATCACCAGGGTGACGCCGATGGCCAGCAGCACCGGGTAGGCGATCCCGAGGGGGATGTTCAGCCCACCCTCGGGCCAAGCGATGCCCCGATCCTCGGCGACCTGGCGGGCGAGCTGGGGGGGCAGGTAGTAGCTGTTGAGCATCCGGATGGCCCCGAGCACCAGCGCGCAGCCGACCACCCCGATGGTGATGTCGGCCCAGAGGGGACGGAGCCGGAACTTGAACCGCTGCCGCTGGCGCCGGCCGTGCACCAGCAGGGCGGCGATGCCGGCGCAGGCGAGGATGCCCACGACCCAGCTGCCCAGCTCCCCGATCGACCCCCGCGCGCCCCCGCCCAGGAGCTGGTAGGTGGAGTCCATGGGGGCGATCGTCCGGCCGCTGGCCAGCGACCAGGCGACTCCGCGCCAGACCAGCAGCCCGCCAAGGGTGACGATGAAGGAGGGCACGCCGATGTAGGCCACGATGAACCCCTGGAACCCGCCGATCAGGGCCCCAAGGGTGATCCCGACGGCAAGGGCGACGATCCACGTCAGGGGATGGTCCAGGCCGATGAAGTCGGGGAGGATCTCGACCTGGACCAGAGCCATCGTCATGCCGATCAGGCCCAGCATCGACCCGACGGACAGGTCGATGTTCCGGGACACGATGACCAGCACCATCCCGGTGGCCATGATGGCCACCGAGGTGGTCTGGACCGAGAGATTCCACAGGTTGCGCGGGGTGAGGAAGGTCCCGCCCGACAAGATGTGGAAGAGCACCCAGATGACGGCCAAGGCCGCCAGCATGCCCAGCATGCGGGTGTCGAACTCGGTCGCCTTGACCAGCGAGCCGAGCGAGCGTCTCGGGCGCTCCTCGAGACGCTCGGGCTCGGTCGGTGGAGCCTTGGTCACGCCCATCGGATCGTGGAGCCGGCCGGCGCTAGGTACACACCGACACTGCGCCGGCCTTGACGCCCTTGCAGACCTCCTCCTTGGTGATCCAGCCGGCCTCGATGACGACGTCGAGGTTGTCCTTGGTGATCGGGATCGGGGTCAGCAGGATCGAGGTCATCTTGTTCCCGCCGGGGGAGTCGAACGGCTCGACGCCGCTGACGGCCGTCAGCTCGGTGCCCTTGGCGAGCTGGACCGCGGCCTCGCCGGCGGCCTTGCCGAGCTCGCGCGCGTCCTTCCAGACCGAGACCGACTGGGTCCCCAGGGCGACCCGGTTGAGGGCGGCGGCGTCGCCGTCCTGGCCGGAGACCGGCACCTTCCCGGCGAGGCCCTGCGCCTCCAGAGCGGCCACCACGCCGCCGGCCATGCCGTCGTTCTCGGAGAGGACGGCGTCGACCTTGTTGTCGGCCTGGGTCAGGAACTGCTCCATCTGGGTCTGGGCGAGGGACGGGTCCCAGTTGTCGGTGTAGGTCTCGCCGACGATCTTGATGTCACCGGCGTCGACCGCCTTGCCGATGACCTCCTCGTAGCCGTCGCGGAGGAAGTCGGAGTTGGCATCGGCCTGGTTGCCCTTGATGATCACGTAGTTGCCCTTGGGCACCTGCTTGAAGACCTCCCGCGCCTCCATCCGGCCCACCTCGACGTTGTCGAAGGTGATGTAGAGGGCCTTGGGGTCCTCGATCAGGCGGTCGTAGGCGATGACCGGGATGCCCTGGTCGACGGCGTTCTTGACCGCGGGCAGGATCGCCTCCCCGTCCTGGGCCAGGATGATCAGCGCCTTGGCCCCCTGGGAGATCAGGTTCTCGACGTCGGTGAGCTGCTTCTCGGCCGAGGAGCCGGCGTCAGTCGAGATGTACTTGGCCCCGGCGGCCTGGAGGGCCTGCTTGATGGCGGGCTCGTCGGACTTGGCCCACCGCTCCTCCTGGTAGTTGTTCCAGGACACGCCGACGGTGATGTCCTCACCGCCACCCCCAGCCGTGCCCTCGCCCGAGTCGTCGCCTCCACCGCAGGCTGCGACCACGAGGGCCAGGACGGCAACGAGCACCCACCGGAGCTTGCGCATCTTCGATCCACCCTCCCACGCGTCGGCGTCCCGGACCGGGACTTCCGGCGAGCATAATATCGTGGGGACGGCAACAAAAGGAGCGGTAGCGGATTGAGCCGGACAGGTGCCTCGAGCAGGGACACGGCGAGCCGCCGGGGTGTCGCCGCCGAGGAGCTGCGCCGGCACAACCTGGCGGCGGTGCTGGAGCGGCTGCACCTGTCCGGGCCCCAGTCGCGCTCGGAGCTGACGGCGAGGACCGGCCTCAACCGGTCCACCGTCGCCGACCTGATCGGCGAGCTGACCGCCCTCGGCCTGGCCGAGGAGGGCCCGGCGCCGGCCACGTCGGGCCCCGGCCGGCCCTCGCCGCTGGTGCGGGCCAGGGCCCAAGGGGCGGCCGTCCTGGCCATCGAGGTGTCGGTGGACTCGATCGCGGTGGCCACCGCCGGGCTGGGCGGGGTCGTCTACGACCAGGTGCGGGTGGCCAGGCCACGGAGGCGCTTCTCGCCCCAGGAGACGGTCCGCGACGTCGCCAGGCTCGCCGGGCCGCTGCTCGGGTCGCTGCCCGCCGGTCACGTCCTGGCCGGCGTCGGCACCTGTGTGGTCGGCGTCACCCGGCGCTCGGACGGATTCGTGCACCTCGCCCCGAACCTGGGCTGGCGCAACGTGCCCCTCGGGGCGATGCTCGCTACCGAGCTCGGGCTGGCCGACCCCGTCCTGGTCGCCAACGAGGCCGACCTGGGTGCCCTGGCCGAGCATCGCCGGGGCATCGGGGTGGACGTCGGGCACCTGATCTACGTGTCGTGTGGAGCCGGGATCGGCGTCGGCATCATCTACGACGGCAAGCCGATGCTGGGCTCGGCCGGTTACGCCGGCGAGGCCGGGCACACACTGATCAACCCCAACGGCCAGCGCTGCGGCTGCGGCGCCCTCGGGTGCTGGGAGGCGGAGGCGGGGGAGGCGGCCCTGGCCCGTCGGGCCGGGATCCCGGCGACCGTGGCCGGCTTGGGCGTGCTCGATACGGTGCTGACCCGCGCCAGGGCCGGCGACCGGCGCACCCTCGCCGCCCTGGCCGAGATCGGGCGGTGGCTGGGGCTCGGCATCGGCAACCTGGTCAACGTGTTCAACCCCGAGCTGGTGGTGCTCGGCGGCTTCTGCCACGCCCTGTTCCCCTACCTGGAGGCGGCGGTCACCGAGGGGGCGCGGACGCGCGCGATGGACGCCCCTGGTGGCGTGGCCAGGATCGCCAGCAGCGGGCTCGGCGCCGACGCCCTCCTGATCGGGGCGGCCGAGCTGGCCCTGTCCGACGTGGTCGCCGACCCGGCCCAGACCGCCGGTCGCGGCATGCGCCTCCGGACGCCGGTGGAGGGAGAGAGTGGGGGCTGAGGGCGCCCGCGGGCCGCTGGCCCGGCGGGTCGCCCTGGGTGGGCCAGGCCTGCTGTGGCTGGCCACCGGGATCGCCACCGGCGCCCTGGCCGCGATCGGCCTGGTGGCGCTGGCCCGGGCCATCGTGGTCGGGCCGCCACCGCCGCCCGCCGCCGGGCCGCCCCGGTTCGTCGAGGAGTCGGCGACCGCAGGCGTTGGCCACGTCTACGACGGCGGGTTCCACTACTTCGTCGGCGGCGGCGTGGCCACCTTCGACTGCGACGGCGACCGGCGGCCCGAGTTGTACGTCGCCGGCGGGACCAACCCGGCGGGGCTCTACCGCAACCAGAGCCCGGTGGGCGGGAAGCTCAGCTTCACCCGGCTCCGCCATCCGGCGACCGACCTCGCCCAGGTGACCGGGGCCTACCCGCTGGACGTCGACAGTGACGGCCTGACCGATCTCGCCGTCCTCCGGCTCGGGGAGGACGTCCTGCTCCGCGGGCTCGGCGGCTGCCGCTTCGAGCGGGCCAACGAGCGCTGGTCGCTGCAGGGCATGGGCGACTGGACGGTGGCCTTCAGCGCCACCTGGGAGGGCGATCGGCGGCTCCCGACGCTCGCCTTCGGCAATTACGTGGCCCTCACCAGGACCGGGAAGCGGGCCGGCGGGTGCGCCGACCACGCCCTGTTCCGGCCCGAAGGCGACCGCTACGGCCGGGCCACGACCCTCTCGCCCGGATGGTGCACCCTGTCCATGCTGTTCAGCGACTGGGACCGTTCCGGGCGCCGGGACCTCCGCATGACCAACGACCGCCACTACTACCGCCACGGCTCCGAGCAGCTCTGGCGGGTGGCCGACGGCGAGCCGCCGCGTCCCTACACCGCCGAGGAGGGCTGGCAGACCATGCAGATCTGGGGCATGGGCATCGCCAGCCACGACCTCACCGGCGACGGCCGACCCGAGGTGTACCTGACCAGCCAGGGCGACAACAAGCTACAGACGCTGACCGGCCGCCTGCCGCGGCCGGCCTACGAGGACATCGCCTTCCGCCGGGGGGCCACCGCCCACCGGCCGTATGCCGGCGACGTGGCCAAGCCCTCCACCGCCTGGCATCCCGAGTTCCAGGACGTCAACAACGACGGCTACGTCGACCTGCTGGTCACCAAGGGCAACGTCGAGGCCCAGCCCGACTACGCCGCCAGGGACCCGAGCAATCTGCTGCTGGGCCAGCCCAACGGTAGCTTCGTCGAGGCGGCCCAGGCGGCGGGCATCACCCACTTCGCCCGAGGACGGGGGGCGGCCCTGGCCGACCTCAACCTCGACGGGCTGGTCGACCTGGTTGAGGTCAACCGGCGCGAGCAGGTCAAGGTCTGGAGGAACGCCGGCGCGGGCGACCCCGAGCGCCCGCGACCGATGGGCGACTGGGTCGCGGTGCGGCTCCAGCAGCCCGCACCCAACACCGACGCCGTCGGGGCCTGGATCGAGGTGCGCGCCGGCGGCCGCACCCAGCGGCGCGAGCTGACCGTCGGCGGCGGGCACGCCGGCGGCCAGCTCGGCTGGACCCACTTCGGGCTGGGGGCGGCCGACCGGGTCGAGCTCCGGGTCCAGTGGCCGGACGGGAACAGGGGTCCCTGGATGGAGAGCGCCGCCAACCAGTTCCTGACCGTGGCCCGCGGCGCCGACCAGCCCGCGGCCTGGAACCCCCCGGCCGGCTGAGGAGGCCCCGATGGCACGCGCCACCCTGACCCAGGTCGACCTTCCCGACTTCGGCATGCCCGAGGCCATGCCCCAGCTCCCGCCCCGGCGCTACGCCGAGCGCGTCGACCGGCTCCGCGAGCGCGCCGCCGAGCGCGGCTACGACGCCGTGGTCGTCTACGCCGACCGGGAGCACAGCGCCAGCATGTCGTACCTGACCGGGTTCGACCCGCGCTTCGAGGAGGCCCTGCTGGTGGTCGGCCCTGGCGACCCGCCGGCCATCCTGGCCGGCAACGAGTGCCGGAAGCTGGCCGGGGCGGCGCCACTGCCGGTGCGCACGCACCTGTACCAGGACCTGAGCCTTCCCAGCCAGCCCCGCGACCGCTCACGCCCCCTGGGCGAGATCCTGCGCTCCGAGGGCGTCACCGCCGGCCGCCGGGTCGGGCTGGTCGGCTGGAAGCTGTTCGGCGACCGGGCGGCCACCGACGTGCCCGCCTTCATCGTCGACGAGCTGCGCACGATCTGTGGCCCCGGCAACGTCGAGAACGCAACCGGCCTGCTCATCGACGCCGCCGACGGCCTCCGGGTGATCAACGAGCCCGAGCAGCTCGCCCTGTTCGAGTACGCCGCCTGCCACACGTCCCAGGGCGTGCGGGAGCTGCTGTTCGGGCTGGAGCCGGGCATGACCGAGCAGGAGGCGGTGCGGTTGCTGGGCTGGAACGGCATGCCGCTGTCGTGCCACCTCATGCTGACCAGCGGCCCCCGTGCGGCGTTCGGGCTGCTCAGCCCGGACGACCGCCGGATCGGGCGCGGCGACCGGTTCACCGTGGCCTTCGGGATCTGGGGCGCCCTCAACTGCCGGGCCGGGTTCGTGGTCGGCGGCGCCGGCGAGCTGCCTCCCGGGATCGGCGACTACCTCGAGCGGCTGGTCGGGCCGTACTTCGAGGCGGTCGCCGAGTGGTACGGGGCGCTCCACATCGGCCAGACCGGTGGGGCCCTCCAGGAGATCATCGACCGCCGCCTCGGCGACCCCTTCTTCGGGATCTTCCTCAACCCGGGGCACCAGCTCCACCTGGATGAGTGGGTCAACTCGCCGGTCACCCCCGGCTCGCCCGTCGAGCTGCGCTCGGGGATGGCCCTCCAGGTCGACATCATCCCGGCCACCGGCACCGACTACTTCACCACCAACATCGAGGACGGGGTCGCCCTGGCCGACGAGTCGCTGCGTGGCCGGCTGGCCCAGGCCTACCCGGGAGCCTGGCGGCGCATCCAGGCCCGCCGGGCGTTCATGGGTGACGCCCTCGGCATCGACCTGCACCCCGACGTCCTGCCGTTCTCCAACATCCCGGCGTACCTCCCGCCGTTCCTGCTCCGGCCGGACCGGGTCATGGCCATGGCCGGCTAGGCAGGGAGCGGCAGCGGGGTCTCGCCGAGGATCACCCAGCGGCCGCCCGCGCCCTGACGCAGGACGAAGCGCGACCGGAACGGGGCCTCGGCCCCCCGCTCCAGCTCGGTCCGGGCCGCGTCGTAGGTCACCTGCCGGACCGTGCCCGACGCCTCCAGCCCGAGCGTGGCCCCACCCTGCGGCCCGTCGGTGAACACCACCTCCAGGCGGAGGGCGTCGAAGCGGTGTTCCCTGACCTCGAGACGGCCGGCGGTGGCCGCGGCCTGCACCTTGCGCTCCATGGCGACCAGCCGCTCGCCGTCGGCGGCGGCCCGCAGCAGGCTGGTGTCGGCCCGCAGCATCGCCTCCCGCTCGATGGCAAGGTCCTCGGCCAGCGCGACGGCGAGCGCGCCCGGATCCCTGGCCGCCCCGCTCAGCCCTGCCGCCTCGCGGCTGAGGGCGACCTGGGGCAGGGCGGAGCGGTCGATCTCGAGGTCGATCCCGAGCGCGCCCGTCCCGGGCAGCGCCGGCCCCCGCTCCCGGGCCGGGTTGCCGGCGACGACGATGCTGACCGGCAGCAGCACCAGCGCCGACCCGATGGCCGCGCCCCCGGCGAACAGGCGCGCCGGGGCGACGGGGAGAGCCGGGAGCCGGGCCCGGTCGAACACCGCGCGGACCGGCGTGAGCAGCACCAGCCCGGCCAACAGGCCGACCTTGGCGCCGAACTCGGTGGGCTGCGGCGCCATCAGCAGGGTGCAGAGCACCGCCAGGCACACGGCGAAGCCGACCCGCGCCGCCGGCCGGCCGGGGATCGTCTTGGGGTCGGTGATCATGAAGAACAGGAAGATCAGGACCTCCGGCGAGGTGACGATGATCCGCCAAAAGTCCCGGTCGCACACCGGGGCCACGGCCCAGGCGACCGTGATGCAGTGCCCCGAGGCGGCGAGCACGCCGACCGCGCAGGTCAGCGTGGCCCAGAAGGCCAGCGCCATGGCCAGCAGGCGCAGCCTGGCCGTGACCAGCAGGCCACCGGCCAGGATGACCAGGTAGGCCACGACCATCCAGAGCTCGGGCGGCGCCCACCAGAAGTCGAGCGGCTCGACCACGTCGCTCCCGAGCACCAGGAAGGCCAGCACCAGGCCGACGTTCGACGGGTTGAACACGTGCCCGCCGCGGAAGCGGATCAGGTACTTGGAGAGCAACGACACCCCCGCGACGAGGGCGAACAGGTACCAGCCGCGCCAGGACCAGTGGTCGCCCCGCTCCATCCCGACCAGGCGCAGGATCAGGGCGACGCCGCTCCCGGTGAGCATGGCGCTCGCCGGCCAGACGAGCTGCCGGCTCTTCCAGAAGACCCACCCGACCTCGATCACGGCGCAGGTCAGGATGGCCGAGAGGAGCTGGGGCACCGACACCCGGAAGCCGAGGGCCGTCTGGCCGAGGATGTGGATCGAGACGATCACCATGGCCAGGTGGAGCCGCGGGTCACGGGCGCTGGGCAGGACCACCGGGTAGGCCCTGGTGCCGAGCTTGACCGTGCGCGCCGCGGCCGTCGTCATGCTGGCAGGCTGCCACATGTCCGCCGGCAAGTCACCGCCGGCCCAGGTCGGGCGTAGCATCGGAGGATGCCGAAGCTCGTCCTTGGTCCGCTGCTGCGCTATGTCGGGGAGACGCAGGCCACCGTCTGGGTGGAGACCGACGCCGCCGTCCAGGTCGAGGTGCTGGTCTCGCCGTCCGCCCAGGGGCCGGAGGCCGACGGGACAGGGCCGCCCGGAGACGTGCGGGGCCGGGCCCCGACCTTCGCGTTCCAGGGCCACCACTACGCGCTGGTCCAGATCGACGGCCTGGAGCCGGACCACATCTACACCTACACAGTCCAGCTCGACGGCGAGCAGGTCTGGCCGGAGCCGGTGGCCGCCCCGGACGGGCCCGCGTTCCCGGTCAGCACCATCCGGACGCTGCACGGCGACCACCCGCTGCGGATCGCCTTCGGGTCCTGCCGGGTGGCCGCCCCCCACGAGCCGCCGTGGACGCTGCCGCCGAGCGCCGACCGCAAGCACGGCAAGGGCGCCGACGCCCTGTACGCGTTCGCCCTGCGGATGCGCGACGCCGACCCCCACACCTGGCCCGACCTCCTGCTGCTGCTCGGCGACCAGATCTACGCCGACGACAGCTCCGAGACGGTGCAGGAGTTCATCCGCTCGCGTCGCGACGTGCGGCGGCCGCCGGGTCTGGAGGTGGCCGACTTCGAGGAGTACACGCGGCTGTACTGGGAGGCCTGGGGCGACCCGGTCCTGCGCTGGCTGCTGTCCACGGTGCCGACGGCCATGATCTTCGACGACCACGACATCAGCGACGACTGGAACACCTCGGCCGCCTGGGTCGAGCACATGCGCCGCCAGCCGTGGTGGGAGGAGCGGATCACCAGCGGCCTCGCCTCCTACTGGCTCTACCAGCACCTCGGCAACCTCTCCCCGGACGACCTGGACGACGACCCGGTCTGGCCCAAGGTGCGGGAGGCGGGCGACGCCACCCGGGTGCTGCGCGAGTTCGCCGCCCAGGCCGACCAGGAGATCGAGGGGACCCGCTGGAGCTACAAGCGCGACTTCGGCCGCACCCGGCTGGTGGTGATCGACTCGCGCTGCGGGCGGCTGCTGGAGGGCAGTCGCCGGGAGATGATCGACGACGACGAGTTCGCCTGGGTCGAGGAGCAGGCCACCGGCGACTTCGACCACCTGCTGCTGGCCACCTCCCTGCCGTTCGCCCTGGCCCCGGCCATCCACCACCTTGAGGAGTGGAACGAGGCGGTCGCCGCCGGGGCCTGGGGCCGGGCCATGGTCAAGGTCGGGGAGAAGATCCGGCAGGGGATCGACCTGGAGCACTGGGCCGCCTTCAACGACTCCTTCGACCGGCTGGCGGCGCTGATCGAGGCGGTGGCGGCCGGGCACCGGGGCCGGCCGCCCGGGTCGGTGGTGGTTCTCTCGGGCGACGTCCACCACACCTACCTGGCCGAGTTCTCCTTCCACGGCGAGCACGCCGGCCACGGCCACAGCCCGGCCTGGCAGGCGGTCTGCTCGCCGCTGCGCAACCCGCTGTCCCGCGACCAGCGGGCCGCCCACCGGCGGGCGTTCCGGCGCCCGGCCCGGGCGGTGACCAGATGGCTGGCCCGCCGGGCCGGGGTCGAGCCGGACGAGATCGCATGGCGGGTGGTCGAGGGCCCCCGGTTCGAGAACCACGTGGGCGAGCTGGAGCTCGACGGCCGCAAGGCCATGCTCCGGGTCGAGCAGGCCGTCACCCCCGACGGCGGCGACGGCGTCCCCCGCCTGGAGCCCCTCTACGAGCGCCGGCTGTCGGATGGCTGAGGGGGTGCTCACCGACCTGGCCCGGTGGCCGGTCAAGTCGCTCGGCGGGGAGTCGCTGGGGGCGGCCCGGCTCGACTGGCGCGGGCTCGGCGGTGACCGCGCCTACGCCCTGCTCGACCTGCGCGAGGGTCGCGAGGGCCGCTGGCTCACCATCCGCCAGGCGCCGCGGCTGCTGGCCTGGTCGGCCGGCTACCCGGACGCGCCCGACGACCGGCTGGACCCCGCCGACCCGCCCCCGCCCAGCCTCCGGGCCCCCGACGGCCGGAGGTGGGGCTGGGACGACCCCGGCCTCGACCGGGCCCTGGCCGACGACCTGGGCATGGCCGTGCGCCGCCACCGCGACCTGGGCGGCCAGCAGGACCTCAGGGCGTCGGTCCTGGTGACCACCGAGGCCTCGCGGCGGGCCGTCGCCGACGCCCTCGGCCGGCCGGTCGAGCTGCGCCGCTTCCGGCCCAACCTGCACCTGGAGCTGGACGCGCCGCCGTTCGCCGAGCAGGGCTGGGAGGGCGGCCGGCTCCAGGCCGGCGAGGTCACCCTTGACCTGCTCAACCCCTGCGTCCGCTGCGTGATCCCGACCCGCGACCCCGACGACCTGTCCCGCTGGCCGGAGCTGCTCCGCTGGCTGCACCGCCGGAACGGGGCCCTGTTCGGGGTCAACGCCCGCGTGGTGACGGCCGGCCGGGTCCAGGTCGGCGACCGGGTCGCCGTGACCGAGCCGCTCGTGCCGGCCGCGCCCAGGCCCTCGACCGACT
>JASLBL010000044.1 GCA_030146615.1 Actinomycetes bacterium | reverse complement strand
CCGCTGGTGGGACCGCAAGCACAACCTGGGCCTGCTGCGCGAGGGCACGCTGTACGTGGCCAGGCTGCGCGACGACGGCACCGGCAAGTGGATCCCCCTACGTCACGGCGAGGGACCGCTCACCGCCGCCAACGGCTTCGCCAGCCAGGCCGAGGTGCTGATCAACACCCGGGGGGCCGGCGACGTGGTCGGCGCGACCAAGATGGACCGGCCCGAGGACATCCAGCGCAACCCGGTCACCGGGCGGGTCTACGTCAACCTGACCAACAACACCGAGCGGACCGCCCCCGACCCGGGCAACCCGCGCGTCCCCAACCCCTACGGCCACGTGCTGGAGCTGCGCGAGGACGGCGACGACGCGGGCGCGACCTCGTTCCGCTGGCGCATCTTCCTGCTCTGCGGCGACCCGGCCGACCCCAGCACCTACTTCGCCGGCTACCCCAAGGACCGGGTCAGCCCGATCGGCTCGCCCGACAACATGACCTTCGACAACGAGGGCAACATCTGGCTGGCCACCGACGGGGCCCAGCCCACCGGAGGCAACAACGGCCTGTTCGCCACCCCGACCAAGGGGTCCGAGCGCGGCCACGTCCAGCTGTTCGCCACCGTCCCGGTGGGGGCCGAGACCTGCGGGCCGCTGCTCACCCGGGACAACCGGTCGCTGTTCATCGCCGTCCAGCACCCGGGCGAGGGCGGCACGATCGAGGAGCCGACCAGCCACTGGCCGGGCGGCGGCAGCAGTCTGCCCCGCCCCGGCGTGACCTCGATCTGGCGCAGCGCCGACGGCGACCCGACGATCGGGCAGTAGCCGCGGCTGGTCGCCGCCGGTTGGGTTGGGGCCGCTCAGCCGGAGGCGACCAGCCAGCTCGGCTGGTTGCCCGGCCGCCACTTGAGGCTGCAGCCCATGCTGGGACGGTGCGGCTCGGGCACCGGCTGGCCGGCCAGCACCCGGTCAAGGGCCTGGCGCAGCAGCGCGCCGGTCACCGGCTGGCCGTTGCGGGGCGTGCTGTCGTCGAAGGCGCCGCGGTAGGCGAGCCGGCGGTCGGCGTCGTAGACGAACAGGTCGGGGGTGCACATCGCCCGGTAGGCGGCCGCCACCTCCTGGCCCTCGTCGAGCAGGTAGGGGAACCCGAAGCCGGCCCGGCGGGCCTGCTCGGTCATGCCGGCCGGCCCGTCGTCGGGGTAGGCCTCGAGGTCGTTGCTGCAGATGCCGACCGCGGACACGCCCCGCCCGGCGTACTCGGCCACCACCGCCCCGAGCTGGCGCTCGACGTGGCGCACGTACGGGCAGTGGTTGCAGAGGAACATCACCAGCAGGGCCCGCCCGTCGAGGTCGGCCCGCTTGACCGTGCTGCCGTCGGCCGACGGCAGCTCGAAGTCGTGCGCCGGGCTGCCGAGCGGCACCATGCGTGAGGAAACGGCCATGCCGGGGGTCCCTTCGTCTTCCGGTCCCTTGCGGACGGTCCTACGCTAGCGGACATGGCCTACCGCTTCACACCGGCGGACCCCTGCCTGTCCATGGAGCGCGGCGGCGACGTCCGGGGCGTGCTGGAGGCCGGCTACCGCGACCGGGGCCCGGAGCGGGTCGAGCCGGGACGGCTCGGCGCGGCCACCTGGGGCACCGGCCGAGGCCCCGCCCCGCCCCGGTTCGACGCGACCTGACGCCGTGGCTCACGCAACGGGAGGCGGAGCTCGAACCGGGCCCCGCCAGTCTCGCGGGCGTCGGTGACGACCAGGTCGCCGCCCTGGGCCCGGGCCAGCTGGCGGGCGATGTAGAGCCCGAGGCCGAGGCCGCGGCCGGGCTCCAGGCGGGTGAAGCGCTCGAAGATCCGCTCGCGCTCTGACGGCGGGACGCCGCCGCCCTCGTCCTCGACGGCCAGGACCGCGTGGGCCCCGTCGCGCTCCCCGACCAGCAGGACCGTACTGTCCTCGGGCGCGTACTTGCAGGCGTTGTCGACCAGGTTGCCCAGGATCTGGAGGATCGGGTCGGGGGCGAGGCGCACCGGCAGCTGCTGGTCGCAGCGCACCAGCACCCGGTCGCCGCAGGGGCCCGCCTGGGCCTCGGTGGCCGCCTCGACCAGCAGTTCGGCGGCGTCGACCTCGACCCGCTCGGAGGAGGCCGACAGGAAGCTGGCCCGGCCGTTGTCGGACTGGGCGGCCAGCAGGAGCTGCTCGATCAGGACCCGCAGGCGGCGGGCCTGGCGGTCGGCCATCTCCAGCATCTCCTGGCGCTCCCCGGGGCTCAGGCCGGGCCCGTCCGACAGCAGCCGCAACGCCCCGACCACGGTGGTCAGGGGGGTGCGGAGCTCGTGGGAGACCATGGCCAGCAGGTCGTCCTTCATCTGGTCGGTCTCTTTGAGCTTGCGGGCCACCTCCTGCTCCTGGGCCCGCAGCTCGGCCTCCCGCCTGGCCGTGGCCTCGGCGTCCTGGCGGGCCACCACCGCCCGGCTCTCGCTGCGAAGCAGCAGGTAGGCGGCGAGCATCGGGCCGAGGGCGAGCAGCAGCAGGGCCGGGCGCTCGGCCGCCAGCACCAGCACCAGCACGCCGACCTGGGCCATGACCACGACCAGCAGCAGATGGCGCAGGAACCTGGACGGGCTGACCACCGGCCGCACCGACTCGTCCAGGTTCAGGTACACCCCGAACAGGGCCATCTTGACGACGACGAACACGGCCGTCCCGGTCAGGATCGCCGGCAGGGCCGAGCTGCCGGTGACCGGGCCGCCGGCCAGGGTCGTCCAGACCAGCGCCCCGGCGGCCAGGCCGATCGTGTGGATGCCGTTGTTGAAGGCGACCTTGATGAACGGCTTGCGGTGGGCCAGGTCGTAGAGCAGGCCGGACGCGGCCATCACCAGCGCCGCCGCGCCGGCCCCGGCCGCCAGGACCAGGGCGAAGACGAACGGCGTGTCCACGTGGATGCTCGGGCCGCGCCCGTCCCGGCTGAGCGGGATCGACAGGAACGGGGCGACCAGCACCACCAGGGCCAGCATGGCCCCGGCAGGCAGGCTGTCGCCCACCCGGTCGAGGTCGACGCTCAGCGCGAGCAGCACGAGCACCACGAAGCCGATCGCCGAGACGACGGCCATGTACGCCCTGAGCCTGCCCACCATCGCGCAAGTCTCCCTCCTCGCCCGGTTTCGCGGCAAGCAGCCGATATGGTGGACCGCCGCCCGGCCAGTCGTGACACGATCACCGGCACGGCAGTGATGGTGAGGAGGTGCGGGTGGCCCAGTCCGAGGAGCCGGCGGCCGGGGGCGGGCCGAGCCGGCGGCGGCTGGTGGTGCGAGCCCTGCTGGCGGTCGCGGTCGTCGCCGCCGTCTACCTGGGGCTGCTGCCCAACCTGGTCGACGTCGACCAGGTCTGGGCCACGCTCCGGGCGATGACCTGGCTGGAGCTGGCCACGCTGCTCCTGGCCGCGGTCTGGAACCTGTACTCCTACCTGCTGCCGCAGCTGGCCGCCCTGCCCGGGCTCAGCCTGCGCCAGGCCGTCCTGGAGAGCCACGCCTCGACCGCGGTCGGGAGCCTGCTCCCGGCGGGCCAGGCGGTCGGGCTGGGGGTGACCTACCGCTTCTACACCTCCTACGGGTTCGGGGGCGGCCCGATCGCCCTGTCGCTGCTGGTCCAGGGGGTGTGGAACAACTTCGTGAAGCTCGGCATGCCGATCGTGGCCCTCGGCCTGCTGGTGGCCGGCGGCGATGCCACCGACGCGCTGGCCCCGGCGGCGGTGGTCGGGCTGGTGGTGTTCGTGGTCGCCCTGGCCGGGTTCGCCTTCGGCCTGTCGGGCGAGCGGCGGGCCGCCAGAATGGGCCGGGTGCTGGCCGGCGGGGTCGCGGCCGTACGCCGGGTCGTGCGCCGGGCCGGGCGGCCGGACTGGGAACGCGGCGCCGTGGCCTTCCGGGCCCAGGCGGTCACCCTGCTGCGCGGCCGCTGGCACTGGCTGACGGCGTCCACCCTGGTCAGCCACGTGTCGCTGTTCCTGGTGCTGCTGCTGGCCCTGCGGCACGTCGGGGTGTCGGGGTCGGAGGTGAGCTGGGTCGAGGCGCTGGCCGCGTTCGCGCTGGTCCGGCTGCTGTCGGCCTTCCCGGTGACCCCGGGCGGGCTCGGCGTGGTCGAGCTCGGCCTGGCCGCGGCCCTGGTCCTGGCCGGCGGCGAGGAGGCCCAGGTGGTCGCGGCGGTGCTGGTCTTCCGGGTGCTCACCTTCGTCCTGCCGATCCCGATCGGCGCCCTGACGTGGTGGTTCTGGCGCCGCAGCGCGTGGTATCCGTCCCAGCATCCGGTGATGTCCTGAGAGGAGCGCGGGTGGGCAGGGTGGCGATCGTGACCGGGTCCGACTCCGGCATCGGCAAGGCGACGGCGATCGCCCTGGCCGAGGCCGGCTGCGACGTCGGCGTGACCTGGCACCGGGACCAGGACGGGGCCTCCGGGACGGCGGACGCCGTCAAGGCCGCCGGTCGCAAGGCGGCCGTGGCCCGGCTGGACCTGACCCGCCTGGAGGAGGCGGCTGAGGTCGTGGACGGGCTCGCCGCCGCGCTCGGCGGCCTCGACGTGCTGGTCAACAACGCCGGCACCGGGATCGCGACCCCGTTCCTGGACCAGACCCTCGAGGACTGGCAGCGGGTCGTGGACACCGACCTCACCGGCGCCTTCGTCTGCGCCCAGGCCGCGGCCAGGCGAATGGTGGCCGCCGGGCGGGGCGGCCGGATCGTCAACGTCACCTCGGTCCACGAGCACGTGCCGCTGGAGGGCGGGGCCGCCTACTGCGCCGCCAAGGGCGGCCTCGGCCTGCTCACCAAGGTGATGGCCCTGGAGCTGGCCGGCCACGGCATCACGGTGAACTCGGTCGCGCCGGGCGAGGTCGCCACCGCCATGACCGGCAACGAGGACACCGACCCGCGGACGATCGACCGGCCGGGCATCCCACTGGGCCGGCCCGGCCACGCCCGCGAGATCGCCGCCGCCATCGTCTGGCTGGCCTCCGAGGAGGCCAGCTACGCCACCGGGGCCTCGTTCGTGATCGACGGCGGCCTGCTGCTGATGGCCGCCAAGGCCAACTCCGACACCGCCTCATGACGGCCCAGGGGCGGCGGTCGGACCTGCCGGTGGTGCTGCTGTCGCACCGGGGGCCGGTGTCGTTCGAGCGTGACGAGTCGGGCAACCGCACCGGCAGCCGCGGCGCCGGCGGGCTGGTCACGGCGCTCACCGGGCTGGTGTCGGACCTGCCCGACGCCGTCTGGGTGTGCGCCGCCGACTCCGAGGAGGACGCCGCCGTGGCCGCCGAGCACGACGGGCAGGCGGTCGAGGTCGCCCTCGAGCCCGAGCCCCGCGTGCTCGACAAGTCCAGCGACGGCGCAGATGGGGCGCCCACCGTGCGCCTGCGCCTGGTCGAGGTCGACCCCAAGGCCCACGACGACTTCTACACGGTGATCGCCAACCCATTGCTCTGGTTCCTCCAGCACGGCATGTACGGCCTGGCCCTGGCCCCCGTCCTGACCAGGCGCGAGCACGCCGCCTACGACGACGGCTACGTGGCCGTCAACCGGCTGTTCGCCGACGCGGTCGTCGAGCAGGTCCAGGCCCGCGGCGGCCGCGCCCTGGTGATGCTCCACGACTACCACTTCTACCTGGTCGGCCAGGCCGTCCGGGAGCGCTGCCCGGAAGCCCTGCTCTCGTTCTTCCTGCACATCCCCTGGCCGGGCCCGGACGCCTGGCGGGTGCTGCCCCCGGCCTGGCGCGAGCAGATCCTCACCGGGCTGCTCGGCAACGACGTGGTCGCCTTCCACACCGAGGGGTTCGCGCGGAACTTCCTGCTCTCGGCCCAGGAGCTGCTCGGCCTGCCGGTCGACCTGGAGGCGATGACGGTGCAGGTCGGCGACCGGGTGGTGGCCGCCCGCCACTACCCGATCTCGATCGACGTCGAGGCCATGCGCGAGCTGGCCGCCACCGAGGAGGTGACCGAGTACGCCAAGGCCCTGCGGGAGGAGTTCTGTCGCGAGGACCACCAGCTGATCCTTCGGGTCGACCGCACCGACCCGTCCAAGAACATCGTCCGCGGCTTCCTGGCGTTCGCGACCCTGCTCGAGGACCATCCCGAGCTGGCCGGCAAGGTGAGCTTCCTGGCCCTGCTCCAGCCGAGCCGCCAGGACGTGCCCGAGTACGCCGACTACCTGGCCGAGATCGGCGCCACCGTGGCCAGGGTCAACGCCGCCCACGGTCGCGAGGGCCACCGGCCGGTCGACCTCCGGCTGGCCGCCGACCTGGACCTGGCCGTGGCCGCCTACACCGTCTGCGACGTGCTCATGGTCAACGCTCTGGCCGACGGCATGAACCTGGTCGCCAAGGAGGCCGTGGTGGTCAACACCCGCGCCAGCGTGCTCGCCCTGTCCGAGAACACCGGCGCCCACCAGGAGCTGGGCGCGTTCGCGGTCACCCTGCACCCCTTCGACGTCCAGCAGCAGGCCGACGCCCTCTACGAGGCCCTGACCATGGACCCGGCCGCCCGCCGGGCCCGCCGCGAGGCCGCCGCCCGGGTGGTCGAGGAGAACGACATCTCCAAGTGGCTGACCACCCAGCTCACCGACCTCGGGGTCACGCCTCCAGCAAGCGCTTGAGGTCGGCGACCCGGGCGCGCCACCAGGGCTTGAGCTCCGCGGCGGTCTCGGCGTCGGGCAGGCGCTCGTGGACCAGGGCGACCTGGCTCTTGGCCTCGCCGTGGGCGGTGAAGAGGATGACCAGGCGGGTCGAGCCGTCGTCCCAGTTGGCCCGGATCGACTTGCCGGGGTGGGCGGTGCGCACCTCGAAGCTCGCACCGGGGAGCCAGCGCTCACGCAGGGCCGGGTCGGCGAACGCCTCGTACAGCCGCTCGACCGGCACGGCCACCGTCTTGGACGCGCTCACCTCGAAGTGGCCACCACGCCGCTGCCCGGGCGCACGCAGCCCACGCGCCTGCTCGTAGGCAACCGTGACGCCCTGCGCCCACCAGCCCCCGACCGCATGCTCCTGGCTGACCCACCGCGCGATCTCGGTGTGGTTCCGCTCTGCCGCTCCCCACCGGTCCAGCAGCTCGAACCACTCGTCCCAGCTGTGGCCGGTGTTGGCCCGGATCACCTCGTCCGAATACGGCCGCCTCGCCCCAGGCACGTCCGGGATCGGCCCCACGGCCCCCGCAGGGGCGGGCGTCGGCTGGTCGGTCGGGGCCTCGGCGTCGGCGGCGGCCTTGGCCAGGAGCTGGCGGCGGGCGGCGGTGTAGCTCTCGGACGTCTTGTCCATGCGCGCCCGGACGCGCGCCTTGAAGGACTTCTGCTTGGTCATGTCGTGCTCCTCCGCACGCGGCGGCTCCGGGACCCACGCTCCCGTCGCCCCCGCGAGAGGGCACTCGACCAGCGTCCCGAGAACTCGAGGTCCCCTTTACCTTCGCGGGCCGGTGGCGTGAGCACCGGGAAGAAGGTCGGGCGCGGGACGGCGCCGGACCCGAATATAGCCCATGGCTCCGACGACCGGAACCCCTTCGTCCACGGCGGCTAGGGCGCGTGGCGGAGCCACAGCGAGGCCCGGGTCGGCTGCATGGTCTGGTCGACCACGCCGAGCAGCTCACCGCGCAGGGCGTCCAGGTCGACCTGGTCCCGCAGCCGGGCCGCGAACCCCTCGACCGTCCTGGCGGCGTCGTAGCGGCGCCGGTTGAAGCGCCGGTCGACCAGCCGCTGGACCCGGCGGTGCAGCGGCGAGAACGCGGCCACCGCGGCCAGGGTGGCGGCGGCCACGACCAGGCTGGAGCTCCGGCCAAGCAGCCGGCCGAGCCCCAGCACCACCCCGGCGTAGCCGAGACCGAGCAGGACCGTGAGCAGCCCGTAGCCAAGGGTCCGGCTGAGGATGCGGTCCAGGTCGTACAGCCGGTAGCGCAGCACCGCCACCCCGATCGCCACCGGCGGGCACAGCAGGGCCGGGTAGATGACGTCCGAGGTGACGTCGGGCAGCAGCCCGAGCCCGCCCGGGACGGCCAGCACCAGCCCGACCACGGCCCCGGCCGCCCCCGCGGCGACCCAGCGCAGCTGCTGCCGTTCGACTCCCCGGGAGGAGCGGAACCGCAGCACCACGCAGACCGCCGCCGGGGGCAGGCTCCACCAGTGCAGCAGCACGCCGACGATGGTGAGCGCGGCGGCGACGTCGCCGGCCGGGCCGGCCAGTCCGAGCGGGTTGTCGATCCCCATCTCCTGCAGCGGTCCCGGGGCTAGGGCACCGGCGACGACGGCCAGGACGGCTCCGGTCGCGCTGGAGACCACGACCAGCCGCCATCGGCGCGAGCGCAGCCGCCCGTTGGGCAGCAGGAGGGCCGGCAGCGTGACCCCGAGCGCGATCGCCGGCGCCCAGCCGTACTCCCCGAAGGCCGCGGCGACCTGGGCGACGAAGGGCAGGGGCCGGTGCTCGCGGACCAGCTGGTCGACCCAGGGCTCCAAGGGGATGGTGTACGCCCAGGCGAGGCCGGCGGCCCCGTACAGCCAGCTGATCGGGTTGCCCGGACGCCGCAGGGCCAGCACCAGCCCGACCGTCGCGAACCCGAGGACGAAGAAGAACGCGTACAGCGCGCCTTCGACCAGCACGCCGAGGGTGAGGGGGCGGTAGATGGCCAGGGTGACCACCAGCCCGGCGGCGCAGCAGCCGAAGGTGACCAGCCACAGCGCCCAGGCGAGCACCACCCTGGTTCGAGGACGCAACGCCACCCTCCTTCCGCCGCGCTCGGGACGGTTCGCCGCAGTCTCCAGCACCGCCGGTACGGGAGCGTTACGGGCGCTCCGTCGCGGCCCTCGGATTGTCACAGGTACCGGTTACGCTGGGACAACGCAGCAACCGCTTCCCCTGAGGACTGATGCTTGTGACCACCGTCATCGATGCCGACCTGGTCGAGCTCTCCCGCCCCTTCCCCACCGATTTCGTCGAGCGCAAGGACGGTCAGGACTACGTCGCCCACCACGTCGTCAACCAGCGCCTGCTCAGCATCGTCGGCCCGTTCGACTTCGAGCTGGTCCAGGTCATCCGCGGCGACGTGGCCGCGGTGCCGCCCGATCCCAGCTCCCGCAGCCGCCGGGGCAAGGCGGGCACGCCGGCCCTCCAGAACGTCGTCGTCGGCGGAATCTGGCGGCTGACCGCGACCATCGACGGCCGCCAGGTCCGGGTCGAGGAGGTCGGCGACGTCGGCGACGTCCACAACTGGACCCACGACGGCGCCCGCCTCAAGGACGCCGCCTCCGACGCCCTCAAGCGCTGTGCCATGCGTCTCGGCCTCGGCCTCCACCTCTGGGCCCAGGAGCACTACTTCCTCGACCAGCAGCTGCGAGCCCAGTACCGGTCCGAGTAGCCGGTCAGCGCCTGGGTCGGGCGAGCAGTTCGGCCAGGTGGAGGGGGCGGCGGCTGGCCAGGTGGTCGAGCTGGGTCCGGCAGGAGAAGCCGTCGGCCAGGACGACCGCGTCCCGGCCGGCGGCCCGGACGGCTGGGAGGAGGGTGGTCTCGGCGACGGCGACCGAGACGCCGTAGTGGCCGCGCTCGGCGCCGAAGTTGCCGGCCAGGCCGCAGCAGCCGCCCACGGCCGTGACCTGGGCCCCGGCCTGGGCCAGCAGGTTGCGGTCGCGCTCCCAGCCGAGCACGGCGTGCTGGTGGCAGTGCGGCTGAGCCACCGCCACCACCCCGGACAGGTCGGGCGGCGCCCACCCGGGCGTCGCCGCCAGCACCTCGGCCACCGTCGACGCCGCCCTGGCCACCACGACGACCGCCGGGTCGTCCGCCCCGAGCAACGCCGCCGCGTCGTGCCGCAGTACCGCCAGACACGACGGTTCCAGCCCGACCAGCATCGTGCTCCCACGGCCCTCCGCCGGCTCCTCGCCAACGAGGGTCGCGAGCCGATCGACGGTCCGGCGCAGGACCCGCTTGGCGGTGTCGAGCTGGCCGGTCGAGATCCAGGTGAGGGCGCAGCAGAGAGGCTCGTCGGGGATGGCGACCCGGTAGCCGGCGTCTTCCAGGACCTGGACGGCGGCCTGGCCGGTCGAGGGGTCGAAGTGGTTGGTGAAGGTGTCGGGCCAGAGCAGCACCCGGGGGCCGGAGACCTGAGCCGACCCGCCGTCTGGGCGGCGGCGCCACCAGGCGCGCAGGGTCTGGGGGGCGAACCTCGGAAGGGGGCGGCGGGGGTCGATCCCGGCCAGCCGCTTGGCCAACGAGGACAGGCCCGGGGCGGTGAGGAGGAGGTTGGCCAGGCGTGGCGCCCGGGCGGCGAGAGCGGCCCAGCGTGGGAGCCAGCCGAGGCTGTAGTGGGCTGGTGGGCGGAGGCGACCGCGGTAGGTCTGGTGGAGGACCTCGGCCTTGTAGGTGGCCATGTCGACCCCGGCCGGGCAGTCGGAGGCGCAGCCCTTGCAGGCCAGGCAGAGATCGAGGGCCTCGCGGACCTCGGGCGATGACAGGCCGCGGACCAGGGTGCCGTTGACCGCCTCCTGGAGGACCCGGCTGCGGCCCCTGGTGGTGTCCTTCTCGTCCCTGGTCGCCAGCCAGGACGGGCACATCACCTCGCCGGCCCCGGTGCCGTCGGCGACGCAGCGCCCGATCCCCGTGCAGCGGTGGACGGCGCTGGTCAGGTCGCCCCCGTCCTCGG
>JASLBL010000033.1 GCA_030146615.1 Actinomycetes bacterium | reverse complement strand
GATGTCGAGCACCTCGTCGATGCCCATGCCGGTGACCAGCTTGTACTCGCCCGGCTTGAGGAGGCTGTCCAGGCCGCGCTCCTCGGCCGTGTCGCGGAAGCGGTTGACGCTGTCGACCACTCCGGCGTCCCGCAGGGCCCGGCCGATCTCGACGCTGCTCTGGCCGCTGGCCACGGTGATGGTCACCTCCTGGCCGGGCGGGACGGCCTTCTCCTGCTCCCGGGCCGCGCTCCACTGGAGGGCCTGGAACACCACCATCCCGACCACGGCCAGCAGGGCCCCCATGACCAGGACGCCCCGGCGCCGCCGGCGCCGCCGCAGCCGCCGCTCGACCCTGCTCATCGGGGCACCTCCTCGGGGTTCCCCGAACCCCTCCGGCTCATGGGTCGGTCCCCCGGCGGCGGTCCAGCCAGGTCTGGAGGAACACGCTGGCCGCGACCTGGTCGACGACCTGGCGGCGGTCGCGGCGGCGGACGCCCCCGCCGACCAGGGCGCGCTCGGCGGCCACGGTGGAGAGGCGCTCGTCGACCAGCTCGAAGGCCAGCCCGCCGAGCAGCGGGCGCAGCTCCTCCAGGTAGGCGCGGACGGCCTTGGCGGCCGGGCCCTCGGCCCCGGCCAGGGTCAACGGGAGGCCGGCGACGACGGTGGTGGCCTCCTGCTCGGCGGCCAGGGCGGCCAGGGCGGCGGCGTCCTCGGCCGGGCTCCGGCGCGGGATCGTGGCCAGCGGGCTGGCCACCGTCCCGGTCGGGTCGGACACGGCGACGCCCAGCCGCCGGGTCCCGACGTCGAGGGCGAGGACGCGACCCGTCATCCGGCGGCGGCTCCCCTACCGTCCGGGGGGCTAGGCTTGCGCCCCCCGGCCCCCCCGCGTTTCAGCACCTCGATCGCGTCGGCCCGGGCGATCTTGAGGGCCTCCTCCAGCCGTCCCGGGTCGCGGCCGCCGGCGCTGGCCAGGTCGCCCTTGCCGCCGGCGCCGCCCCCGACCGCCTTGGCCGCCCGGGCCAGGACCTCCCGGGCCGCAGCCGGGTCGGCGCCGGCCAGGTCGGCGGTGAGCAGGGCGACCATGGCCGCCTTGCCCTGGACGGCGGAGCCGAGCACGACCACCCCGGGCCCGGGGCCGACCCGGTCGCGGACCGCGCTGGCGATCCGTCGCAGGTCGTCGCCTCCGGCCTCCGGCACCCGCTCGGCGACCAGCCAGCCGTCGGCCTCCCTGGCCACCCGGCCGGCCAGCCCGCCGGCCTGGCGCTCCAGCCCGGCCACGCGCAGGCGCTCCAGCTCCCGCTGGGCGTTGGCCAGTGCCTCCAGCCGCCGCCGCAGCTGCTCGGGGGCGTCCTCGGGCCGGGTCTTGAGCAGCGTCGCCACCTCGGCCAGGAGCTGGCGCTCGCGGTCGACGTAGCGCAGCGCCTCCAGGCCGGTCAGGGCCTCGATACGACGCAGGTTGGCCCCGATCGAGGCCTCGCCGACCACGTGCACCGGCCCGACCTGGCTGCCGTGGCCGACGTGGGTGCCGCCGCACAGCTCGCGGGAGAAGTCGCCGACCTCGACCACCCGCACCACCGACCCGTACCTCTCGCCGAACAACGAGAGGGCCCCGGCGGCCTCGGCCTCGGCCAGGCTGCCGTGCCATACCTTGACGTCCGGGTCGGCCAGCAGCTGGCGGTTGACGGCGGCCTCGATCTCGGCCAGGCCCTCGGCCGGGACCTGCTGGAAGTGGGCGAAGTCGAAGCGCAGCCGGCCGGCGTCGACCAGCGAACCCTGCTGGCGGGCGTGCTCGCCCAGCTGGTCGCGGAGCGCCCAGTGGAGGGTGTGGGTGGCGGTATGGCTACGGGTCACCGCCTCCCGGCGGTCGGCGTCGACCTCGGCGTGCACCTGGTCGTCGACCCGAGCCTCGCCCGACACCACCCGGGCGCTGTGGATGTAGAAGCCCTCCAGCCCGGGTCGGGTGTCGGTGACCTGGAGGACGGCCCCGTCGGCGGTGTGGACAAGGCCGGTGTCGCCGACCTGGCCGCCGCCCTCGGCGTAGAACGGCGTCCGGTCCAGGATCAGCTCGACCTGGTTGCCCTCGGCGGCCGAGGCCAGCTCCTCGCCGTCGGCCAGGAGCCCCAGGATGCGGCCGGAGGCGGTGGTGGTCTCATACCCGACGAAGGTGGTGCGGCCGTGGCGGCCGGACAGGTCGCGGTAGGACTCGAGCCGGCGCAGGTCGGCGTCCAGCTCCCGACGGGCCTCCTTGGCCCGGCGCCGCTGGTCCTCCATCAGCTCCTGGAAGCGGTCGGCGTCGACGTCGAGGCCGGCCTCGGCGGCCGCCTCCAGGGTGAGCTCGTAGGGGAACCCGTAGGTGTCGTGGAGCTGGAAGGCGGTCTCGCCGGCCAGCATGGCCGCGCCCTGGTCCCTGGTCCGGCGGATGGCGCTCTCCAGCAGGGTCGAGCCCTGGCGCAGGGTGCGCGAGAAGGACTCCTCCTCGCTGGCCACCACCTGCTCGATCAGGGAGCGCTGGGCGATCAGCTCCGGCCAGGCCCCGCCGAGGTTCTCGACCACCCGCAGGCCGATGCGGGCCAGCACCGGGTCCTCGACCCCGAGCAGCCGCAGGTGCCGGACCGAGCGGCGCAGCAGCCGGCGCAGGATGTAGCCGCGGCCCTCGTTGGAGGGCAGCACCCCGTCGGCGATCAGGAAGGCGGCCGTGCGGCCGTGCTCGGTGACGATCCGCAGCGACCGGTCGACCCGGTCGTCCCTGCCGTACCTGGCCCCGGACAGCTCCTGGGCCTCGGCGATCACCGGGGCCAGGAGGTCGGTCTCGTACATCGAGTCGGCGTCCTGGAGCAGCATCGCCACCCGCTCCAGGCCCATGCCGGTGTCGATGTTCTTCTCCGGCAGCTCGCCGATGATCGGGTAGTCCTTGCCCTCGCCCTCACCCCGGATGTTCTGCATGAACACCAGGTTCCAGATCTCGAGGTAGCGCTCGGACTCGCTGGCCGGGCCGCCGTCGGGGCCGAAGGAGGGGCCGCGGTCGTAGTGGATCTCCGAGCAGGGGCCGCAGGGACCGGGCACGCCCATGTCCCAGTAGTTGTCCTCCTTGCCCAGGCGCTGGATCCGCTCGGCGGGCACGCCGATGTCGCGCCACAGGCCGACCGCCTCGTCGTCGTCCAGGTAGACGGTGATCCAGAGCCGGTCCGGCTCGAGCCCGAACCGCTCGGTCACCAGCTCCCAGGCGTAGCCGATGGCGCCTTCCTTGAAGTAGTCGCCGAAGGAGAAGTTGCCCAGCATCTCGAAGAAGGTGCAGTGGCTGCGGTCGCCGACGTTCTCGATGTCGGAGGTGCGGGTGCACTTCTGCACGCTGGTCGCCCGGCGGAAGTCGGGCTCGACCTCGCCGAGGAAGTAGGGCTTGAACTGGTTCATGCCCGCGTTCGCCAGCAGCAGGGTCGGGTCGTTGGGGATCAGCGGGCTGGACGGGACCAGCCGGTGGTTCCGCTCGACGAAGAAGTCGGTGAACCGGCGCCGGATCTCTGTGGAGTTCATCGTGTGGACCTCATGTTCGTGGGTCGGAAGCGTGGCTTCGTCCAGCGCGAGCCGGGCGCTTCAGGGCCCCTAACCGGCCCCGCTCCCCGGCTCGGCGAGCTGAGCTCGCAGCTCCGCCTCCCGCTCGGCCATGGCCGCCTGGCCCTGCTCGAGCGCCGCCGACAGGCGCTCACGCCAGTCGGCGGCCGTCTGGACCAGCTCCTCGGCCAGTGACTGGGGGGCCAGCCGGTCCGCCGCCCGCGACGCCCACCGCATCACGCCGACGCCGATGGCCGCCCCCATGCCGAGCCCCACCAGGCCCCAGAAGATCCTCTTCATACGCTCATCGCCGCCTCCGGGAGCGGCGGCCCCGCGACGCCGGCTGGTCGTCGGAGGAGGCGGCGCCGGCCGCCTTGCGGAGCCCGTAGGCGAACGCGCTCAGCTTGACCAGGGGGCTGGAGATGGTGGCCGAGACGGTGTTGACCATGCCGCCCACCGAGGCGGTGACGCCCTCGGCGGTGGCGAGGATGCCGTCGACCCGGGTCAGCTCCTGGTTGACCATGGCGACGGTGGTGTTGACCTCGCCCAGCAGCGGCACCGTCTGGGAGGTCACGCCGTCGATCAGGTCCTTGGTCGAGGTGAGCACCCGGAACAGGTTGGCCATGACGACACAGAGGACGACGACTAGGGCGCCGACCAGGAAGGCGACGATCGTCCAGGCGATGGCCAGCAGGCTCACGGGTTCTGCTCCTCGTTGTCCGTCGGGTCCGGAACGCTCCAGCTTAGCCGGTCCGACCCGGTCCGGCCCGCGGTTTTCGGGGGGCGGCAGCATGGAGCCGCCGGGAGTCTACCGCGACCGCGGAGGGAGCAATATCTGACGTGACCGCGGCGCTAGGAGCCGGCCGGGACGGGGTCGGTGACGAAGTCGCGCTCGCGGACCAGGGTCGCGGCCAGGGCGGCCCCGGCGACGGCGACCCCGGCGCTGACCAGGAGGATCTGGTCGAGGGCGGCCGCGAAGGCGGCCGGGTCGCCCTGGACCTGGGCCGGGAGCAGGATGCCGAGGACGGCGATGCCGATGGCGATCCCGACCTGGCGGAAGGTGTTGCTGACCCCCGAGGCCATGCCGCTGCGGGTGGCCGGGACCACGCCGAGGGCGGCGTAGGTCACGGCCGGGTTGGCCAGGCCGATCCCGATCCCCAGGACCAGCAGGCCGGGCAGCATGACCGTCCAGGGCGAGGACGGCTCCAGCCCCCGGATGGCCAGCAGGCCGGCCGCGGACAGCAGCTGCCCGGCCGGCAGGGCGGCCCGCACCGGCAGGAGGCGGGCGAAGCGGCCACCCAGCACCGACACCACCAGCGCCGCCCCGGACAGGGGCAGCAGCTGGAGCCCGACCGCGGTCGGGGAGGTCCCGGCCCCGTCGAGCAGGAACAGGGTCAGGTACAGGAACGGGCCGAAGGTCGAGGCGGCCATCACCAGCACCACCACCGAGGCGCCGGTGAAGGTCGGGATGGCGAACAGGCCGAGGTCGAGCATGGGCTCGCGCCTGCGCCGCTCGACGACCACGAACGCCGTCAGCAGCAGGGCCGCCCCGGCCCCGCTGGCCAGGATCAGGCCGCTCCCCCAGCCGGCCACGTCGCCGCGGGTGAGGGCGAACACGCCCAGGAACAGGCCGGTGCTCAGGGTGAGGGTGCCCCACCAGTCGACCCCCTCGGCGTCGGGGTCGCGGGACTCGCGCAGGCGCCGGATGCCCACCGGGAGGCAGGCCAGGGCGACCGCGGCGTCGAGCACGAAGATGGCCCGCCAGCCGAACGACTCGGTGAGCAGCCCGCCCTCCAGGGGGCCGACGGCGAAGGCGGCGGCGACCGTGGCCGCCCAGATGCCGAGGGCGCCGGCCCGGGCCGTGCCGGTGAAGTCCTGGGCCAGCAGGGCCAGCGAGGAGGACAGCAGCACCGCCCCGGCCAGCCCCTGGGCGGCCCGCCCGGCGATCAGGACCAGCGCCGACGGCGCGACCGCGCACAGCACCGACGCGGCCGCGAACCCGGCCAGCCCGCCCAGGAACATCCGCCGCCGCCCGACCAGGTCGGCCAGGGTGCCGGCGGTCAGCAGGGTCGCCGCCAGGGCGAGCGAGTAGCCGCTGACCACCCATTGGAGCACGCTCAGGTCCGCCCCCAGGTCCCGCCCGACCGCCGGCAGGGTCACACTCGGCGCCGACACGTTCAGCAGCAGCACCCCGGTGGCCAGGCAGACCACCAGCAGAGTCCAGCGTTGGCGCTCCGTCACCCGCCGGCTCGCGCCGGCTCGACGCCCTCGAGCTCGAAGGTCAGCTCGTCCACATAGCACCACCACCAGTCCTCTCCGGGCTCGTAGCTCCGGATGATCGGGTGCCCCGTCTCCTGGTGGTGCCTGGTGGCATGCCGATTGGGCGAGTTGTCACAGCACCCCACCCGCCCGCACTCCACACACAACCGCAGGTGCATCCAGGTCCCCCCGGTAGCCAGGCACTCCTGACACCCCGGCTGGTTCACACTCGAGATCCGGATCTGGTCCAGGTGGGTGCAGTCGTCAGCCATCGGCGGCGCTCCAGGGAGAGACGGGGAATGGACGTCAACCGCGCCAACAGCCGCGGGCGGCGCCGCATTCCGTCACGCCGAGGGTGCCGGCAGGCCCACCGGGTTGGGGAAGGGGATGCCGCCGGCTTCGACGATCAGGCGGACCGGCCGGTCGAGCAGGTCGAGGAGGCGCTTGCAGCCGTCGGCGCCGAGCTGGTGCCAGGGGGGCATGGCGAGGTCGTCGGTGCGCTGTTCGCGGGTGTCACGGGCGGTGCGGCCGGCGGCGGTGAGGGAGCCGTCGGGAGCGAGCCAGCCGCGGGACTGGAGGCGGGTGGCGGCGGCGGCCCACTCCTCCTCGGACCAGCCGCGGTAGTCGCGCAGGACCGAGGCCGGGAGCTGGCCGGCGCCGGCGGCCAGGAGGTGGGCCTCGCAGCCGCCGACGGCGTCGGCGAGCAGGCAGGCCACGTGGCCGTCGCCGCGGAACTCGCGGTAGAGGGTGGCGCCGTGCCACAGGGCCAGATGGGGCTGCTCCGGCCAGGGGAGGGCGGCGTGGGCGGCGAACAAGGGGCGGCCGGCCGGGTCCTGGCCGTCCATGGCCTGGCGGGTCAGGGCGGCCGCCTCGGCGGCGTCCTGGCTCCGGGCCCAGCCGCCGAGGAGGCGGCGCAGGGTCGCGTCGACGCCGGCGAACCGGGCCGCGAGGACCTCGGCGGGGGGCGCGAACCCCCAGGCGTCGGGGATGGCCCGGCGGACCATGCGGGGGTGGAAGTTGTAGAAGGTGGCCAGCACGACCTCGGCCGGGACCGGGCCCATGGCGGCCGCGCGGGAGGCGAAGTAGCCCATCCAGCCGCCGCGCAGCCCGGCTCGGCGGTAGGCGTCGCGGGGCTCGGGGTTGAAGTACACGGTCATGTGGAGGGTCTCCAGCGCCCGCCACATCTCCCGGGCAACTCCCGACCCGCCGCCCGCGGCCGCCGCGGCGCTCACTCGTCCTCCCGCTCCTTGGGCGGCTCGCCGTCCGGAGGCTGGCCACGGCGGCGGCGCCAGGCCTCGGCCATGGCCGCCTCACGGCCCTGGCCGGTCGGCTGGTAGTAGCCGCCGCGGAGGCCCTCGGGCAGGTAGCGCTGGGCGACCCAGTGGCCGGGGTGGTCGTGGGGGTAGACGTAGCCGACCCCGATGCCGAGCTGCTTCTCGCCGGCGTAGGAGGCCGACTGGAGGTGGCTGGGAACCCGCCCGGGCCGGGCCTCCTCCAGCTCCCGGGCAGCCGCCCCGAGGGCGGCGTAGGCACTGTTGGACTTGGGTGCCAGGGCCAGGTAGACGACCGCCTCGGCCAGGTTGAGCCGGGCCTCGGGGAGGCCGACGAACTCCAGCGCCTGGAAGGCCGCGACCGCGATGGGCAGGGCCTGGGGGTCGGCCAGGCCGACGTCCTCGGAGGCCGAGATGACCAGGCGGCGGGCGATGAACCGGGGGTCCTCGCCGGCGGCCAGCATCCGGGCCAGGTAGTGGAGGGCGGCGTCGGGGTCGGAGCCGCGGATCGACTTGATGAAGGCGCTGGCCACGTCGTAGTGCTGGTCGCCGGTCCGGTCGTAGGTGACCCGGGGCCGCTGGAGGGCGTCCTCGATGTCGGCCAGGGTGATCCGGGTGGGCCCCTTGGCCGTGACGACCAGGGCGGCCGCCTCCAGCGCGTTGAGGGCGTGGCGGGCGTCGCCGTCGGCCCGCTCGACCAGGTGGGCCAGGGCGTCGTCGTCCAGCTCGAGGCCGCGGCCGCCGAGCCCCCGCTCGGGGTCGGCCAGCGCCCGGGTGACGATCAGCTCGAGGTCGTCGGTGCCCAGCGGCTCCAGCCGGAACAGCAGCGACCGGCTCATCAGGGGGGCGTTGACGGTGAAGAACGGGTTCTCGGTGGTCGCCCCGACCAGGACCACGGTGCGGTCCTCGACCCCGGGCAGCAGGGCGTCCTGCTGGCCCTTGTTGAAGCGGTGGATCTCGTCGATGAACAGGATGCTGCGCCGCCCGAGGGCGCCGAGGCGCTCGCGGGCCGCGGCCAGGACCGCCCGCACGTCCTTGACCCCGGCGCTGGTCGCCGACAGCTCCTCGAAGTGCGACCGGGTGGCCTTGGCGATGATGTGGGCCAGCGAGGTCTTCCCGGTCCCGGCCGGCCCCCACAGGATCACCGACCGCAGCTCGTCGGACTCGATCAGGGCCCGCAGGGCGCTGCCCGGCCCGAGCACGTGCCCCTGCCCGACGAACTCCTCCAGGGTCCGCGGCCGCATCCGCGCCGCCAGCGGCGCGTCCTGGTCGGCCAGCCGGTCGGCCCGCTCCGAGAACAGGTCCATGTCCCGGTCATCGTAGCCGCTCGGTGGAAGGGGCCGTCACAGCCCGGTGCCAGACTGGCCGCCGCCCGCCGACCGTGGGGAGGACAGATGCGCTACGCCGTCAACGTGCCCAACTTCGAGGACTACGGCGACGTCCGCACGGTGGCCGCGCTGGCCGCCGACGCCGAGGCCGCCGGCTGGGACGGCTTCTTCGTCTGGGACCACCTGGCGTTCGTCAAGGCCTGGAAGCTGCGGATCGCCGACCCGTGGATGCTGCTGACCGGGGTCGCCCTGGCCACCGAGCGGCTGCGGCTCGGCCCGATGGTGACGCCGCTGGCCCGGCGGCGGCCCTGGAAGCTGGCCAGGGAGACGGTCACCCTGGACCGGCTGTCGGGCGGGCGGCTGACCCTCGGCGTCGGCCTCGGCGAGCCGCCCGAGGACGAGTACGGCAGCTTCGGCGAGCCCACCGACCCGCTGGTCCGGGCGGCCAAGCTGGACGAGGGCCTTGAGGTGCTGACCCGGCTGTGGTCGGGCGAGACGGTGTCCTTCCAGGGCCGCCACTACCAGGTCGACGAGGTCGCCTTCCAACCCACCCCGGTGCAGCAGCCCCGCATCCCCATCTGGGTGGCCGGCGCCTGGCCGCGCCGGGGGCCGCTGCGGCGGGCCGCCCGCTACGACGGCAGCTGCCCGCTCAAGCTCGGCCCGGACGGGGAGCTGGTCCCCCTCGACCCCGACGACGTGCGCGGGCTGCTCGAGGTGGTCGGGGGCTACCGCACCTCCGGCGCGCCCTTCGACGTGCTGGTCGGGGGCATGACCCCCGAGGACCCGGCGGCGGCCCGCGACCTGCTCGAGCCGCTGGCCGAGGCGGGCATGACCTGGTGGCAGGAGACGGTCGACCCGCGCCAGACCGACCTGGACGCCTTCCGGCGCCGGGTGCGCCAGGGCCCGCCCGGCAGCTGAGGCCGGGCGGGCCCTTGCGGCAGCGCTCCACGAGTGCCGTGACCGGTCGACGTTTGCACCTGCTCTCGAGGGAACAGGTGGGGTCCGCCCCGACCGTTTCCGGTACCCGCAGCCGAAGCCGGGTGCCTTCTGCGACCGAAAGTACGGTCCCCTACGTCGAAGTGTTGGCGCAAACGAAAGCCGGCCACCAACATCGTCGGGCGCTGCCGAGACCCGCATTGAACCACCGCCACCCGACACCGGCAACCGCTCCCGACAAGCCGGTCGTCAGCCTCGATGCTCGGGCCTGGCCGGGGGGTCGAGGGGCCGCAGGCGGACCTCGGCCAGCTGGTCGGGAGGGATCGGGGTGGGGGCCCCGGTGAGGGGGTCGGCGCCCGACTGGGTCTTGGGGAAGGTGATGACGTCGCGGATGGAGGGGGTGCCGGCCAGCAGCATGTACAGCCGGTCAAGGCCGAAGGCGAAGCCTCCGTGCGGGGGGGCGCCGTAGGCCAGGCCCTTGAGGAAGAAGCCGAAGCGCTCCTCGGCCTCCTGGGCGCTGATGCCGAGGGCGTCGAAGACGCGTCGCTGGACGTCGGCGCGGTGGATACGGATGCTGCCCGACCCGAGCTCGTAGCCGTTGAGGACCAGGTCGTAGGCGCGGGCGGTGGCCTCCTCGGGGGCGTCCATGAAGGTGTCGGCCCACTTGGGGTCGGGGGCGGTGAACGGGTGGTGGGCCGGGTCCCAGCGCTTGGCCTGCTCGTCCCACTCGAACATCGGGAACTCGGTGACCCACACGAACGCCCACCGGCCCTCGGGGACCTGGTGATCGCCGGCCCGCTCGGCGGCCAGGCGGACCCGCAGGTCGCCGAGGACGGTCTGGGCGACCCGGGTGCGGTCGGCGGCCAGCAGGAGCAGGTCGCCCGGCTGGGCGCCGGTGGCCTGGCGCAGGCCCTCACGCTCGGCGTCGGTGAAGAACTTGTCCAGCGGCGAGCGCAGCCCCTCGGGCTCGACCGCCACCCAGGCCAGGCCTCCGGCCCCGCGGGCTCTGGCCTGCTCGGTCAGGACGTCGAGCTGCTTGCGGGTCAGGTCGGCGCCGCCCTCGACCCGGAGACCGAGCACCGACCCTCTGGCCTCCAGCGCGCGGGCGAAGACGCCGACTCCGGTGCCGGCGAACACCGGCCCCAGGTCGACCAGCTCCATGCCGTAGCGCAGGTCGGGCTTGTCGGTGCCGAAGCGGCGCATGGCCTCGGCGTAGGTCAGGCGCGGGAACGGCACCGTCAGCTCGGTCCCGGCGACGTCGTGCCAGACGGCGGCCATCAGCTCCTCGCCGAGGGCGTAGACGTCCTCCTCGTCGAGGAAGGAGAGCTCCAGGTCGAGCTGGGTGAACTCGGGCTGGCGGTCGGCCCGCAGGGCCTCGTCGCGGAAGCAGCGCACGATCTGGTAGTAGCGCTCGATCCCGGCCACCATCAGCAACTGCTTGAACAGCTGGGGGGACTGGGGCAGGGCGTAGAACTGGCCCGGGGCCAGGTGGGTCGTGACCAGGAAGTCGCGCGCCCCCTCGGGGGTCGACTTGGTCAGGTACGGGGTCTCGACCTCCAGGAACCCGCGGTCGGCGAGGACCCGGCGCAGGGTGGCGTTGGCCGCGGCCCGGATCTCCAGGCCGCGTCGGGCCGCCGGGCGGCGCAGGTCGAGGTAGCGGTACTGGAGGCGCAGGGTCTCGTCGGCGTCGCCGCGGCCCTCGAGCGGGAACGGCGGGGTCTCGGAGGGGGCCAGCACCTCGACGGCGTCGGCGGCGACCTCGATCTCGCCGGTGGGCAGCTCGGGGTTCTCGTTGCCGGCCGGGCGGGCCCGGACCGTGCCCGCGACCCGGACGCAGTCCTCGTTGCGGATGGCGGCCGCGGCCGGGGCCTCGTCGGGGCGGACGACCACCTGCACGACCCCGGAGGCGTCGCGCAGGTCCAGGAAGATCACCCCGCCGTGGTCGCGGCGGCGGGCCACCCAGCCGGCCAGGCGGACCGCGGCGCCGGCGTCGCCGGCCCGCAGGCTCCCGCAGGCGTGGCTGCGCATGGCGCCGAGCAGGGGACGGGTCATGGGGCACCTCCGCCGGCGACCCGGCGCACATGGTCGACGACGTGGTCGAGGGGGACCGGCTGCTGGTCGCGGGCGGTCATGTCGCGGACGGCGGCCTGGCCGGCGGCCAGCTCCTGCTCGCCCAGGATGACCACGGCCCGGGCGTCGGCCCTGGCCGCGGCCTTCATGTGGCCGTTGAGGGTCCGGGCGGCATGGGGGAGGTCGGCGACCAGGCCGGCGCGGCGCAGGTCGCGGACCAGCGCCTGGGCCGGGGCCCGGGCCGCCGGGACCAGGGCCAGGACCAGGGCGTCGAGGCGCCAGGGGTCGGCCGGGAGGCGGCCGGCCTGCTCCAGGGCGAGCATGGTCCGGTCCAGCCCGAGGGCCCAGCCGATGCCTGGGGCCGGGGGGCCGCCGAGGGCCTCGGAGAGGCCGTCGTAGCGGCCGCCGCCGCCCAGGGCGTTCTGGGCCGCGTCCAGCGACCCGGCCTGCCACTCGAAGGTGGTGCGGACGTAGTAGTCGAGGCCGCGGACCAGCCGCGGGGCCTCGGCCCACTCGACGCCGACGGCGGCCAGCAGCTCCCTGACGGCCTCGTCGTGGGCCTTGCAGGCCCCGCAGAGGTAGTCGCGCATCAGCGGCGCCTCGGCGGTCAGCTCCTCGACCACCGGGTCCTTCATGTCCAGGACCCGGAGCGGGTTCTGCTCGGCCCGGGCCCGGGCGGCCGCCGGCAGCTTGTCGCCGAGGCCGCGCAGGAACGACAGCAGGGCCTCGCGGTAGGCGGGCCGGCACACCGGGTCGCCGAGGCTGGTCAGCAGCAGGGTGACGGGGACCTCCAGGCGCCGGAAGGTCTCGTGGCCGACCAGGATCACGTCGGCGTCGATGGCCGGGTCGTTGGAGCCCATGGCCTCGATGTCGACCTGGGAGAACTGGCGCTGGCGGCCGGCCTGGGGCCGCTCGTAGCGGAACTGGGGGCCGGAGCAGACGACCTTGGTCAGGCCGGTGGTGAGCCGGCCGTGCTCGATCAGCGCCCTGACCACCCCGGCGGTCAGCTCCGGGCGCAGGGTGAGGGAGCGGCCGCCCTTGTCGGTGAAGGTGTACATCTCCTTCTGGACGACGTCGGTGGCCTCGCCGACCCCGCGGGCGAACACGGCCGTGTCCTCGAAGATGGGCGTCTCGATGGGCTGATAGCCGGCCAGGCGGGCCTGCTCGAGCATGATCCGCTCGACCTCGGCCCGGACCCCCGAGGCCGGCGGCAGCTGGTCGAAGGTGCCCTTGGGGGCCTCGAACCGGCGGCTCACGCCCGGCTCCCCCCCACCGGGTCGAGCCCGGCCAGGAACGGGTTGGTGACCCGCTCGCGGCCGACGGTGGTGGTCGGGCCGTGGCCGGGCAGCACCACCGTGTCGTCCTCCAGGGTCAGGAACCGGGAGGCCAGCGAGGCCAGCATCTCGGCGGTCGACCCGCCGGGCAGGTCGGTGCGGCCGATCGAGCCGGCGAACACCAGGTCCCCGGCCAGCAGCTGGGCCGGCTGGCCGCCCTCGGCGGCCGAACGGAAGGTGACGTGGCCGGGCGTGTGCCCCGGGGTGTGGTCGACGTGCAGGCGCAGCCCGGCCAGCTCGACCACCTGGCCGTCGGCCAGCTCGCGGACGTCGTCGGGCTCCTGGAGGACCAGTCCGCCGAAGGCGGCCCGGGCCTCGGGGCCGAAGCCGGCCAGCGGGTCGGTGAGCAGGTGCCGGTCGGCGGGATGCACAAAGGCCGGGACGTCGTGGGCGCCGGCCAGCGGGGCCACCGTCCAGACGTGGTCGAGGTGGCCGTGGGTCAGCAGGGCGGCCACCGGCTTGAGGCGGTGGCGGGCGCACAGCTCGTCGATCCCGCCCAGGGCGTCCTGGCCGGGGTCGACGACCAGGGCCTCCGAGCCCGGCGCGGTGGCGACCAGCCAGCAGTTCGTCTGGAAGGTCCCGGCGGGAAATCCGGTCACGAGCATGGGCCGCATGCTACCGGAAGGGGTGCCGCCCCTACCTTGGGATATCGATAGACTCGGGGCCTGCACTGGAGCGGGAAGGGACGGGATGTCGAAGCAGACGCGCAAGCGGGAGCTGGAGCGGCTCCGGGCCCGGCGGGAGGCCGAGCGCCAGCGGGCGCGCCGGCGCCGGGCGCTGCTCACCTACGGGACCCTGGGGCTGGTCGTGGTCGTGGCCGCCGTGGCCGGCGGGCTCTGGCTGACCGGCGACGACGACACCCCGGCCGCCGCCACCGCGACCACCGTCGCCGGGGCCACCACCACCGCCCCGGCGACCGAGTTCGACGACGCCAGGGCCGGGGCGCCGACCGCCCCCGCCCAGGTCGCCTGCGGCGGCGAGATCCCGCCCAAGGTGGACCGCCCGGCCTTCAGCAAGCCGCCCACCACCAAGGCCGACCCGGCCAAGACCTATGTGGCCACCTTCCAGACCTCCTGTGGCGACTTCTCGGTCACGCTCGACCCCGAGAACGCGCCGATCACCACGGCCAACTTCGTGTTCCTGGCCGGCAAGAAGTTCTACGACTCGACCTGGTTCCACCGGATCGTGCCCGGCGGGGCGGCCGGGATCGCGGTCATCCAGGGCGGCGACCCTGAGGGCACCGGCCGGGGCGGCCCCGGCTACGCGATCAAGGACGAGCTGCCGGCCAGCCCCAAGGCCTACAAGAAGTACTCGGTGGCCATGGCCAACAGCGGCCCCGACTCGGGCGGCAGCCAGTTCTTCATCAGCTTCGAGGACAACTCCCAGGGCCTCCAGGCCAACTACTCGGTCTTCGGGGAGGTCACCGACGGCCGCGACGTGGTCGACAAGATCGCCCAGGTCCAGGTCGCCGGCCAGAGCGGCGACACCCCCCAGCAGTCGGTCTGGATCGAGAAGCTCACCATCAAGGTGAGCTGAGTGGCCGGCCCGCTCGCCCTCGTCGGCGTCCCGACCAGTGCCGGGACCCACGGCCCAGGCCAGGAGAAGGCACCCGGGGCGCTGCGAGCGGCCGGGCTGGTGCGGGCCCTGGAGGCGGCCGGGGTCGAGGTCCGGGACGAGGGCGATCTGCCCGTCGCCATGTACCGGGCGGCCGTCGCCGACCCGCGCCAGCGCGATCTCGACGGCGTGGCCGAGGCCGCCGGCCGGGTCGCCGACCGGGTCGCCGAGGTGCTCGACCAGGGGAGAACGCCGCTGGTGCTGGGCGGGGACTGCACCATCACCCTCGGGGTGGTGGCCGGGTTCGCCCGCCACGGCGGCGACGACTTCGGCCTGCTCTACTTCGACGGCGACGCCGACCTGTCGACCCCGGCGACCACCAGCTCGGGGGTGCTCGACTCGATGGTCGTCGCCCACCTGCTGGGCGAGGGGGCGCCGGCGCTCACCCGGCTCGGACCGCGGGTCCCGCTGCTTCCGGGCGATCGGCTGGTGCTGTTCGGCTTCGACGACCCCGACGACCTCGGCGAGGCCCAGCAGGCCCTCCTGGCCCGGCATGGCCCGACGGCGTGGCCGGCCTCCCGAATCCGGGAGGTCCCGGGCGGACCGCGGGCGGCGGCGGTCGCCGCCCTGGGCGACCTGGAGGCCCGGGCGGGGAGGGTGGTCGTCCACTTCGACGTGGACGTGGTCGACACCGGTGACCTCCCGCTGGCCAACTTCCCGCACTTCAACCAGGGACTGACGCTGGCCGACGCCGTCGCCTGCCTCGAGGTGTTCTGTGGCAGCGCGAAGCTGGGCGGCGTGGTCGTCACCGAGGTCAACCCCGACCACGACCCCGACGGCACCCAGCTCGGCCGGCTGGTCGACGGTCTGGTGGCCGCACTCGCCCACCGCAGCCCCAGCACCGGCGGGTAGCGAACGAATCGTTCGTTGCCGGGCCTGGTGGTTGACGCTTCGTCGTCGGCTGGCCAACGATGCTGGGCATGGACGCCATCGATGAGGCCATCGTGCGGCTGCTGGAGCGCCACGGCCGGCTCAGCCAGGAGCAGCTGGCCAGGAGGGTCCGGCTGTCGCGGCCGGCCGTCCACCAGCGGGTGAAGCGGCTGGAGGCGGCCGGGGTGCTCAAGGGCTACCGGGCGGTGCTCGACTGGGCGGCGGTCGGGCTGCCCCTGACCGCGTTCGTGTCGGTGCGGACCGGCGGGGCCGACTGCGCCGGGGTCGGGCCGGCCCTGATGGCGCTGGGCACCGACGACGGCTTCGTCGAGGAGTGCCACCGGGTCACCGGCGACTGGTGCCTGCTCCTCAAGGTCCGGGCGGCCAGCCCGCTGGCCCTCCAGGAGCTGATCGACCGCGTCCGGGCGGTGCCCGGCGTCCAGGCGACCATGACCACCCTCGCCCTGTCCTCGCTGCACGGAACGGAGGAGCCCGCGTGATCGAGCCGATCGAGATCCCCGACGCGACCCGGGAGCCGGCCGCCTACGTCGAGGCGCTGGTCCGGACCCTCGGCCAGCGGGAGCCGCTGGAGGTGCTCCGGGGCACGCCGGCCACGGCCCGGGAGCTCTGCCGGGGACTCGACGACCGCGGCTGGAGGACGCCGATGGCCGAGGGCGAGTGGACTCCTCTCCAGGTCGTCGGGCACCTGCTGGACGTCGACATCGTCTACGGCTTCCGCTGGCGACTGATCCTGACCGAGGACCGGCCCTCCTACCCCGGCTACGACGAGAAGGCGTGGTCGCTGCTTCCCCGCCCCGACCCCGACCGCCTCCTGGACGCCCTGGACGGGCTACGAGCGGCCAACCTGGCCATGCTGGAGGGCGTGACCGACGCCGACCGCGACCGCCTCGGCGTCCACGGCGAACAGGGCGAGGAGCGCTTCGAGCTCGCCCTCAACAAGGTCGCCGGCCACGACCTGGCCCACCTCAACCAGCTCGCCCGCACGGTCGCGGCCGTCACCACCCCGCCGGCCCGGGGCCAGGACTCGCCGGTCGAGAGCTGGGGCGGTCCGGGTGTGAGCCAGGGCGCACCAGGTGCGGGCGCGGCCGGCCGGGCCTAGGCCGGGTCCGGCGTGATCGGCCAGCTGCTGGCCTTCCTCGGGGTCGCCCTGCTGGTGATCGTCGTCCCCGGTCCCGACACCGCCCTGACCGTCCGCAACGCCCTCACCGGCGGCCGCCGCTGCGGCGTCGCCACCGCCGCCGGCGTGGCCACCGGCCAGGCCGTCTGGACAATCGCCACCAGCGTCGGCATCGCCGAGCTGATCCAGGCCTCCGAACCGGCGTTCCTGGCCCTGAAGCTGGCGGGCGCCGCCTACCTGGCCGCGTTGGGGATCCAGTCCCTCTGGACCGCCCTGCGCCCGTCCGCTGGGGGTCTGTGGACAACCACCGGCCCGCCACTCCGGGATCGGCTACGCTCCGGCGGGTCGCGGTGGAATGCGCCCGGCGGCAGGGGCCGAGCGCGGCTGGGACTCGGGCGGGGGTTTCGGCAGGGGGTGGTCAGTAACCTGGCAAATCCGAAGATGGCGGCGTTCTTCCTGTGTCTGCTGCCGCAGTTCACCGGGCCGGGGCGGGGGGCGGGCGGGACCGTGGTGCTGGGGCTGGTGTTCTGCCTGATGACGTTCGCCTGGCTGGCGTTGTACAGCGCGGTGGTGGACCGGGCTCGGGTGGTGCTGGGGCGGCCGCGGGTTCTGCGGCTGCTGGAGGGGGTCAGCGGGGTGGTGCTGGTCGGGTTCGGGGCCCGGCTGGCCCTCCAGCAGCGCTGAGCGGGCCGGTCAGAACTCGCGGGTGCTGTCGAGCAGGATGGTGACCGGGCCGTCGCCGGCCGACTCGACCCGCATGTGGGCGCCGAAGCGGCCGGTGGCCACCGGGATGCCCGATCCGGCGAGAGACTTGGCCACGGCCTCCACGAGCGGGGCGGCCTGGTCGGGCGGGGCGGCGGCGATGTAGGAGGGGCGGCGGCCCTTGCGGGCGTCGCCGTAGAGGGTGAACTGGCTGACCACCAGCGCGGCCCCTCCAGCCTCGGTCAGGGAGCGGTTCATCTTGCCCTGGGCGTCGTCGAACACCCGCAGGGCGGCGACCTTGGCGGCCAGCCAGTCGGCCTCGGTCTCGGTGTCGTCGTGGGTGACCCCGACCAGGACCAGCAGCCCAGGGCCGATCTCGCCGGCCAGCTCCTCGTCGGCGACCACCCGGGCCCAGGCCACCCGGGAGACGACCGCCCGCACCTAGCGGTCCCCGTTGCCGGTCCCCGCGTGCGGTACCACACGGAAGGCGTCGTAGACGCCCTCGACCTTCTTGACCGTGGAGAGGACGTGGGCCAGATGGGAGATGTCGGCCAGCTCGAAGGTGAAGCGCAGGGTGGCGACCCGGTCGCGGCCGGTGGCCACGGTGGCCGACATGATGTTGACGTGGTGGTCGGAGAGGACCTCGGTGATGTCGCGCAGCAGCTTGGTCCGGTCCAGGGCCTCGACCTGGATGGTGACCGCGAACACGCTCGGTCCCGAGGTGTCCCACTCGACCTCGATGATCCGGTTCTGGTCGCGACGCAGGTTGTCGGCGTTGGGGCAGTCGCCGCGGTGGACGCTGACCCCGTGGCCGCGGGTCACGAACCCGATGATCGGGTCGCGGGGGACCGGGGTGCAGCAGCGGGCCAGCTTGACCCAGACGTCCTCGACACCCTTGACGACCACGCCCCGGCTGGCCGGCTGGGGCCGGGCCTGGCGGACGGCCCGCTCCAGGATCAGGTCGTCATCGTCGTCGTCCTCCTGCTGCTGGCCGCCCAGGTCGGCCTGGAGGCGGCTGACCACCGCCTGGGCCGAGGTCTGGCCCGACCCGACGGCCGCGTAGAACGCCTCCAGGCTGGCGAAGCGCATGTCGGCGGCGAGCGCGGTCAGGGCCCCGCCCTGGGTCAGCTTCTGGAGCGGCAGGCCGGCCTTGCGCATGGCCCGGACCAGCGCGTCCTTGCCGGCCTCGATGGCGTCCTCGCGCCGCTCCTTGGCGAACCACTGGCGAATCTTGTTGCGGGCCCGCGGGGTCCGGACGATCCCCAGCCAGTCCCGGGAGGGGCCGGCGTCCTGGGCCTTCGAGGTGAAGATCTCGACGTTGTCGCCGTTCTCCAGGGCGTGCTCGAGCGGAACCAGCCGCTTGTTGACCCGGGCACCGACGCAGCGGTGCCCGACCTCGGTGTGGACCGCGTAGGCGAAGTCGATCGGGGTCGCCCCGGCCGGGAGCTGGATCACGTCGCCCTTGGGGGTGAACACGAACACCTCGTCGACGTACAGGTCGGTGTCGAGGTTCTCGATGAAGTCACGCGGGTCCGACAGCTCCCGCTGCCAGTCGATCAGCTGCCGCAGCCAGCCCATCTCCTGCTCGGTGGCCGGCTTGCCGTCCTTGGTCTTGTAGCGCCAGTGGGCGGCCACCCCGTACTCGGCGGTGCGGTGCATCGCCTTGGTGCGGATCTGGATCTCCAGCGGCTTGCCCTGGGGCCCGACCACGGTGGTGTGCAGCGACTGGTAGAGGTTGAACTTGGGCATGGCGATGTAGTCCTTGAACCGACCCTGCACGGGGTTCCAGGTGGCGTGGAGGGAACCCAGGGCGGCGTAGCAGTCCTTCACCGACTCGACCAGGACCCGCATGCCCACCAGGTCGAAGATCTCGTCGAACTCCTTGCCCTTGACCACCATCTTCTCGTAGATGGACCACAGGTGCTTGGGCCGACCGGTCACCTCGCCGTCGATGTGAAGCTCGGCCAGGCGGCCCCGCACCTCCTCCAACACCTGGGCCAGGTAGAGGTCGCGCTCCGGCGCCCGCTGGGCCACCATCTGCTCGATCTCGGCGTATCGCTTGGGGTACAGGGTGGCGAAGGACAGATCCTCGAGCTGCCACTTCACCTCCTGGATTCCGAGGCGGTGAGCGAGCGGGGCGTAGATGTCGAGCGTCTCCTGGGCCGTGCGCTTCTGCTTGTACTCCGGCATGGCGGCGATGGTCCGCATGTTGTGGAGCCGGTCGGCCAGCTTGATGATCAGGACGCGTGGGTCCTTGGCCATGGCGACGAGCATCTTGCG
>JASLBL010000660.1 GCA_030146615.1 Actinomycetes bacterium | reverse complement strand
TAGGGGTCGAGGCGGCGCTCGGCCGCCTCCCGGCCCGGCGGCCGGTAGCTGAACATGATCCGCTTGCGGCCCGAGACCGCCTCCAGCAGCACGGCCAGCAGCGGGCTGGCCCCGTCCAGGTTGGCCCGCAGGGCGTCCGGCCCGGCGCCCGGGTCGAGGTCGAGCTTGGCCAGGCCGGCCACCGCCGCCGGGTCGCGGGTCGCCCCCGACCAGGCCCGGGCGGCCAGGGCGAGCGCGGCCCGCTCGTCGGGGGCCAGGTCGAGCTCGGGCATGCCGTAGGCCTCGGGGTCGATGAAGTAGCCTTCCTCGCTCCCCCAGGCGTCGATCGGGGCCCGCTCGACCGGCACCCCCAGCCCCCGCAGCTCCTCCTTGTCGCGCTCGAACATGCGCCGCAGGCTCTCCCCGCTGGCGTCGTACCCGGGCACCAGCTCGGCCACCTGGTCGAGGGTGAGGGGCCGCCGGGTGTCCAGCAGCAGGGCGATGAGGTTGACGAGCCGCTCCACCTTGCGCATGCCCCGATGCTAGTGGAATTGTCCGCCGCCCGGGTGGGGTCGTTGCCCCGGCCGGAACGACGGCGCTAGCCTGGGCCGATGACCGAGCCAGTCAGCGAGTCAGCGGGGAGCGCCCCGACCCGGCGGGCCGTGCTCGACCTGCTCAAGCGCAACGGCGAGCAGACGGTCGCGCAGCTGGGCGCCGCCCTCGGGCTGTCCGGGGTCGGGGTCCGGCGGCACCTGGAGGTGCTGGAGCAGCTGGGGCTGGTCCGCCAGACGACCCGGCCCCAGGGCCGCGGCCGCCCGGCGTATGTCTACACCCTCACCGAGACCGGCCACGACCTGTTCCCCCGCAACTACCACCAGCTGGTCGGCCAGCTGCTGGAGGCGGCCACCTCGGAGCTCGGCCCCGAGGCGGTGGAGCGGCTCTTCGACCACCGCCAGCAGGAGCTGGCCGAGCTCTACGCCAGCCGCACCCGCGGCCGCCCCCTGCCCGAGCTGGCCAACGCCCTGGCCGCCATCCAGGACGAGAACGGCTACATGGCCGACTGCACCCGAGCCGAGGGCGGCGACTTCGTGGTCAGCGAGCACAACTGCGCCATCGCCCGGGTCGCCGGGTCCTGGCCGACCGCCTGCGCCCACGAGCTGGCCCTGTTCCAGCAGCTGGCCGGGCCGGACGTCGAGGTCGAGCGGATCGCCCACATCCAGGCCGGCGACCCGGTGTGCGCCTATGTGCTGCGGGCGGCCGGCGAGAACGGCCGCCCCGACCCCGGGCGCTGAGCCGCCGTGATCCGCATCCGCAACGGGCGGGTCACGGGCATCGGCGCCCGCCGGCCGGGCGCCACCGAGCTGCGGGTGCGCATCGACGACGAGGACGGCGAGGTCGACGCCATCAGCTACGACCGGCTCACCGGGCCGGTCGCGGCCGGCGACCGGGTGGTGCTGAACACCACCGCGGTCGCCCTCGGGCTCGGCACCGGCGGGTTCCACGTGGTCATGGCCCGGGTCGGCGGGCCGGTCGACGCCCCCGGCCCCGGGCACGTCATCAAGGCCCGCTACACCCCCTCCCAGGTCCGGGTCCTGGCCGTCGAGGAGGAGGACAGCCCGCACCGGGCCGCGGTCGCCGCCTGCACCGGCCTGGACGGCCTGCCGGTGGTCTGCGCCGAGCTCCACTCGATGGTCCCGTTGGTGGCCGCGGCCGCCCGGGCGGTGGCCGACGACCTGGTGGTGGCCTATGTGATGACCGACGGGGGCGCTCTGCCGCTGGCCTTCTCGCGGCTGGCGGCCGAGCTGCGGGCCGGCGGGCTGGTCGCCGGGACGATCACCGCCGGGCAGGCCTTCGGGGGCGACCTGGAGGCCATCTCGCTGTACTCGGCCCTGGCCGCGGCCAGAGGGGTGCTGGACGCCGACGTGGTCGTGGTCGCTCAGGGCCCGGGCGGGATGGGGTCGGGCACCGCCTTCGGGTTCTCCGGCACCCAGGTCGCCGAGGCGGTCAACGCCGCCGCCGCCCTGGGCGGCCGGCCGGTGGCCTGCCTGCGGCTGTCGGCCGCCGACCGGCGGCCCCGGCACCGCGGGGTCAGCCACCACAGCCTGACCGCGCTGGGCCGCCTGGCCCTGGCCCGCTCGGCCGTGGCCGTGCCCGAGCTGGCCGACCCGGAGCTGGCCGCCCTGGTCGACCGCCAGCTGGCCGAGGCCGGGGTGGCCGGCCGCCACGACCTGCACCGGGTGGCCGCCCCCGACCCGGCCAAGCTGCTGGCCGCCTGGGGCCTCCAGGTGACCTCGATGGGCCGGGGCCCGGAGGAGGACCCGGTGTTCTTCGCCGCCGCCGCCGCCGCCGGCACCCTGGCCGGCCGCCTGGCCCGATGAGGATCCTCTCCAGGATGAGCGACCGGGCGGTGTTCGCCGCCTGCCTGGCCGGGCTGGTCGCCGGGATCGGGCTGTTTCTGGTCCTGCCCCTGGCCCCGGAGTTCCTGGAGCTGCACCGGCTGCCCACCACCCGCGACTTCGACGTCGAGGTCCGGCCCCAGGGGCAGGTGACGGCGTTCTGGGTGGTGTCCATGGCCAGCTTCGCCGTGGCCGTCTGGCAGTGGCGCCGGGGCCGGCGGCCCAGCTGGGCCCTGCTCCTGGCCGGGGTCGCCGTCCTGCACCTGCTGGCCCTGCTGGTCCCCCCGGTCGCCTCCAAGGACGTCTACGCCTACTCCTTCTACGGCAAGGTCCAGACCGAGTACGGCGCCAACCCCTACCTGTCGTTCCCCGACCAGCACCCCACCGACCCCTGGCACAAGTTCTGGTCGTGGCGGCTGTTCGGCCCCGTCTACGGGCCGCCGTTCCTGCTCCTGCTGCGGGGCATGGCCGTGGTCGCCGGGCCGAGCCTGCTCACCTGGGTGGTGCTGACCAAGCTGGTCCTGGTCGCGGCCGAGCTGGCCGCCATCTGGCTGCTGGTCCGGGCCCTGCGGGCCGACCCGGCCCAGGGAGGACAGGACCCGCGGTGGCCGCTGCTGCTGATCGGCTGGAACCCGATGGTGCTCCAGTCGTTCGCCATGTCGGCCCATGTCGACGCCCTGCTGCTGCTGGTCCTGGCCGCGGCCATCCTGGCCCACCGGCGGGGCCGCCACCTGCTGGCCTTCCTGGCCCTGGTCGGGTGCTTCCTGATCAAGGTCTACATGGGGCCGCTGGCCGCCCTGTACGCCATCTGGCTGGCCACCGGCCGCCCCCGCCTGCGGGACCGGGTGGCGGTGGTGGCCGGGCTGGGGCTGGTCGGCACGGTCCTGACCGCGCTCGTCTATCTGCCCTATGCCAGCGCCGGCGGGAAGCTGTTCACCAGCGCCGTCGACGTCAGCGGGCACTTCTCCAGCGGCAGCCCGCCCAACCTGGTCCGCCGGCTGCTGGCCGCCGTGCTGCCCCTGTTCGGCCTGTCGGAGCCGGCGGCCGCCGCCGCCGGGGCCAGCCTCGGCCGCCAGCTGGCCATCGCCGGGATCCTGGTCGCCTTCGTGCTGGTCGCCCGGACCCTGCGCCGAGCGCAGGACCCCTGGCCCCGGGTCGCCACCTTCTTCCTGGCCTACCTGCTGCTCACCCCGTGGGTCTTCTACTGGCACGAGGTGCCGCTGCTCGGCATCGTGGCCGCCATCCCCTGGAGCCTGACCAGCCTGGTCGCGGTCGCCCTGTCCATCACCCTGGTCCCGCTGGCCCCGGCCGGCCCCCCGGCCGTCGGCACCGCCGCCCGCGGGTCCCCAGCCGCCGACCTGGTCGACACCCTGGCCGCCTTCGCCAGCCGCTACGGCGGCGCGTTTCTGGTGCTGTGGCTCGGCCTCCGGTCGGGGCGCCGGGCCCGTCCCGCGCCGCCGGCCACCTCCCCGTCCCCCGAGGCGGCGGCGCCGAGCCAGTCGCCGCGCTGATGCCGGCCCGCCTCCGCCTGGAGCCGGTCGGTCCCGAACACGCCGCCGACCTGTGGCGGCTCCACCAGGACGAGGCGGTCGCCGAATGGCACGGCGGGCCCTGGAGCGCCGAGGACGCCAACCGCAACGCCGCCGCCATGGGCGGCCAGTGGTCGACCGACGGCGTGGGCAAGTGGATCGCCTACGACCTCGGCACCGGCGAGCTGGTCGGCCGCGGCGGGCTGTCACGCCTCGGCGCCGCCGAGACGGTGACCCGCCGGATCGCGGCCGCCCTCCCAGGGACCGGCTGGCTGCGGGACCGGCTCGAGGTCGGCTGGACGGTCCGGTCAGCGCTGTGGGGCCAGGGCTACGCGACCGAGATCGGCCGGGCCGGGCTCGCGTTCGCCTTTGAGGATCTCGGTGCCGAGGAGGTCGTGGCCTTCACCGAGCGGCACAACCGCCGGTCCCGCGCGGTGATGGAGCGCCTCGGCATGGGCTTCGTGGGCGAGTTCCCTGGCCGGGGCCTGGTCGAGGGCCGTCCCGGCGTCCACGACGACGCCCCGTTCGCGCTCTACCTTGGCGCCCGGCCCCCGCTATAGACGCCGGAGCCACAGGGACACACGGGTCGGCTCCCGGGAGCGTTACGGGCGCCGCTCGCGCCAGTCCTCCATGATCCGGGTCAGCTCCTCACGCAGGAAGGCGTAGAAGCGGCGGGTCTCCTCGAGGCGGTCACCGGCCGGGGTGTCGGGCCCGACGGCCTTGATGCCCTCCTCCAGGTCCTGCTCCCAGCGGGCCAGGATCGCGTCGCGCCGGGCGATCGCGTCGTACCAGGTGTCGTTGGAGGCGCGGTAGTGGTCGCGCCGTTCCCCGGGCTCGTGCTCACGGCTGATGAGCTGCACCTGGAGCAGGTAGCGGACGGCCCCGGAGACCGCGGCCGGGCTCACCCCCAGGGTCTCGGCGAGCTCGGCGGCCGTGCGGCGGCCGTCCTCGGCGGCGAGCACCCGCGACGGCATGCGGGGCAACGGGACCAGGGTCCGTTGCCAGGTCGACACCGCCCAGCTGGACGAGGTGCTGCGGCGCCTGTCCGCGGCCGGGGTCCGCAGCCTGGTCAGCCAGCCGCCGACCCTCGAGGAGCTGTTCCTGCGCCACTACCAGGGCGACGAGGTCACAGCCCCGGCCGGGGACGGCCAGGCCGCGCGGGAGGGGGCGCAGCGATGAGCACGGCGGGCGCACAGCGAGCCCCGGTGGGCACCAGGGTGGCGCGAGGCGGCGGGTTCGCCGGCACCGGCCAGCTGCTTCGCCTGGCCCAGCGCCGCGACCGGGTCGTGGGCACCGTGTGGGTCCTCGGCCTGTTCGTGTTCACCTTCAGCCAGGGCGCCAGCATCATCTCGCTGTACCCGACCCAGGCCGACCTGGACCGGCTGGCCAGGACGGCCGGGGGCATCGGGGCCAACCCGGCGGTGGTCGCCCTCCAGGGCCCGGCCTATGACGCCAGCACCTACGGCGGCGCCACCGCCTGGCAGCTGGTCACCCCCTGGACCTTCCTGATCGGCCTGATGAGCATCCTGCTGGTGACCCGGCACACCCGCCAGGAGGACGAGACCGGCCGGGCCGAGCTGGTCAGCGCGGCCGCGGTCGGGCCGGTACGCCTGGCTGACCTCCCGCCTGCTCTACGTGCTGGCGGCCAACCTCGTGCTGGCCGCGCTCACCGCCCTCGGGTTCGTCGCCCTCGGCCTCCCGGCCGCCGGGTCGGTCGCCCTGGCCGTCGCCGGCCTGTCCTTCGGGGTGCTCGCCCAGGACATGGTGCAGTTCGCCGCCGAGGACCCGGAGACGGCCGAGCTGCTGGCCAGCCTGGGCGGGTCGGGCAGCATCGCCGACATCTACCTGGCCGCGATCCTCACCTGGATCGGCATGCTCGCCGCCGGCTACGCCGTCCAGGCGACCCTGCGGCTGCGGTCCGAGGAGGCCGAGGCGGCGAGCTGCCCCGGGTGCTGGCCGGGGCGCTCGTCCAGCTGCCGGCGGCCGAGTTCACGGTCACCCCGTTGGTGTGGCTGCTGGCCGTGGCCGCGGTCCTGGCCGCCACCGGCCTGGCCGGGTTCCGCCGCCGCGACCTGGTCAGCAGCGCCTGATCACATCGAGGCGATCAGCTTGTCCACCCGGTCGTCGTGGGCCCGGAACGGGTCCTTGCAGAGGACGGTCCGCTGGGCCTGGTCGTTGAGCTTGAGGTGGACCCAGTCGACGGTGTAGTCGCGGCGGCGCTCCTTGGCCTGACGGATGAACTCGCCCCGCAGCCGCGCCCGGGTGGTCTGGGGCGGCTCCTGGGTGGCCCGGTCGATGGCCCGGTCGTCGCACACCCGCTCCACCGAGCCGTTGCGCTCCAGCAGGTAGTAGAGGCCGCGCTTGCGGTTGACGTCGTGGTAGGTGAGGTCCATGAGGGCGACCTTGGGGTGCGAGAGGGGCAGGTTGTGGCGCGCCCGGGCCCGCTCGATCATCAGGTACTTGGTGACCCAGTCGACCTGGCGACCGATGCGGTCCAGCTCCTGGTGCTCGATCGCGTCCAGCACGTGGCCCCACATGTCGATCACCCGCTTGGCGGTCTCGCCGGCGTCGCGGCGGTCGACGAACCGGGCCGCCTTCTCGAAGTACTCGCGCTGGATCTCCAGGGCGCTGGCCTCCCGCCCGTTGGCCAGGCGGATCTTGCGCCGGCAGCTCATGTCGTGGGAGATCTCCCGGATGGCCCGGATCGGGTTCTCCAGGGTCAGGTCGCGTAGGACGGTGGCCTCCTCGACCATGGCCAGGACCAGGTCGGTGGCCCCGACCTTGAGGAAGGCCGACCACTCGGACATGTTGGAGTCGCCGACGATCACGTGCAGGCGGCGGTAGCGCTCGGCGTCGGCGTGGGGCTCGTCGCGGGTGTTGATGATCGGCCGCGAGCGGGTGGTGGCCGAGGAGACGCCCTCCCAGATGTGCTCGGCCCGCTGGGCGATGCAGTACACCGCCCCCCGTGGGGTGGCCAGGACCTTGCCGGCCCCGCACAGGATCTGGCGGCTGACGAAGAACGGGATCAGCACGTCGGCCAGGCGCTGGAACTCGCCGTAGCGCGACACCAGGTAGTTCTCGTGGCAGCCGTAGGAGTTGCCGGCGGAGTCGGTGTTGTTCTTGAACAGGAAGATCTTGCCGGCGATGCCCTCCTCGTGGAGGCGGGCCTCGGCGGCGGCGAGCAGGCTCTCCAGGATCCGCTCGCCCGCCTTGTCGTGGGTGACCAGCTCGGTCACCGAGTCGCACTCGGGGGTGGCGTACTCGGGGTGGGAGCCGACGTCCAGGTACAGCCGGGCCCCGTTCTCCAGGAACACGTTGGAGGAGCGCCCCCAGGAGACGACCCGCCGGAACAGGTAGCGGGCCACCTCGTCGGGTGACAGCCGGCGCTGGCCCCGGAACGTGCAGGTGACGCCGTACTCGTTCTCGAGCCCGAAGATCCGCCGGTCCATACGGTCATGCTACCGGACGGCGGCCCGACTGCCCGGGTCGCCGGCTAGACCAGGCTCGCCTCGGACGTCCGCTTGGCCCGTTCCGGGCCGACCAGGGTGGTCAGGGCGGCCAGCAGCTCGGCTCGGTCCTGTTCCAGGAGGTCGCTGGCCGAGGCCGCCCGCGCCTGGTCGAAGTCGACCAGCCAGGGCTGGCCGTCGGGATCGACCATGCAGTTGGCCGGGACCAGCTCGCCGTGGGCGATGCCGGCCTTATGGAGCAGGCCGACCTGGCGCCAGAGCTGGGTGAGGGTGGCGTCGTCGACCTCGGCGGCGGCCAGCTCCCCGAGGTTGCGGCCTTCGACCCGCTGCTGGACGAGCATGCCGGCGCCGTTGTCGAAGGACCGGACCAGGAGCACCTCGGGGGTGCGGACCCCGGCCCGGTGCGCCAGCAGGGCCATCGAGGCCTCGTGCTCGACCTCGTGGTGGGGCGAGCCGACCCGGACCGGCCGGTGCTGGCTGCGCCGGGTCAGCCACCGCCAGGACCGCCACAGCAGGTCGCCGTCGCGCCACTCCCTGACCACGACCTTGACGAACAGCGCCGGGCCCTCTCCCCCGCCGGTCACATAGCAGGTCGAGCGGCGGACGCCGCCGCCGACCGGCTCCAGGCCGGCCGGGTCGAGGCCGTGCTCGGTCAGGGCGGCCCGGAGCTTGCCCAGCGACGGGCGCGGGTCGGGGGCGCCGAGGACGAACAGCACCAGCGACCCGGCCGCCCAGCCGAGGGCGGCGCCGCCGACCACGTCGAACGGCAGGTGGGAGCCGACGTACATGCGGGCCAGGCAGACGCAGCCGGCCAGGATCCAGGCGACCCGCCGGGCCCGCCGGCCCAGGTACGGGCTGGCCACCGTGGCCAGGGCCACGGCCACGGCCGAGTGCCCGGAGACGTAGCCGAGGCCGCGGGCCGGCTCCCCGAGGATGTTGACGTCCTCCAGCAGGGTCTGGGGCCGGCCCCGCTGCACGAACTCCTTCACCAGCTTGGCGATCAGGTAGATGCTGCCGGCGGCCAGGACGGCGTCCAGGGCCAGGCGCAGCCGCCGGGTGGCCAGGGCCAGGATCGCCACCAGGGGCACGGCCCCGATCACCCCCAGCTGCATGACCAGCCAGACCCCGGGCCAGGTCCAGCCGGGCAGGGCGAGCTCGTTGACGACCCGGAACAGGGCCGACTCGCGGTCGCCGACGACGTTCTTGTGGATGGCGGTGGTGGTCACGGCCAGGACGGCCGCGCCGAGGACGACCCGGACGGCGTCGCCGGGGTGGCGGGTGTAGCCGGGCCGGGGCAGCCAGGCCATCAGGCGGCCCTCCTCGCGTCGGTGGCGGTGGCGGCGGCGTCGTCGGCCGGGTCGGGGCCGCGGGCCGGGACGCCCAGCAGCAGCCGGACCAGGGCCCCGACGGCCACCCCGAGGGCGGCCCCGCCGACCATGTCCAGGGGCAGGTGGGCGCCGACGTACATGCGGGTGAAGAACACCACGGCCACGGCGGCGCCGGCCGCCCAGCGGCCCCACCGGGGCAGCCAGGGCCAGGCGACCAGGGCCAGGGAAGTGATCACGGCGATGTGGCCGGAGACGAACCCGAGCCCGTGGGGCGCGGCCCCGCGGACCACGACCTCGTCGAGCACGTCGCTTGGCCGGCCCCGCTCCACGAACCGCTTGACCACCTTGGCCAGCACGTACACCCCGGCCCCGGCCAGGGCCAGCCCGGCGGCCAGCCGCCAGCGCCGGAAGGCGAGCGCGGCCAGGACGGCGGCCGGGACGACCAGCAGGTTGCCGAGCTGCATGGGCACCCAGACGACCGGGAAGGGGACGCTGGGCAGGTCGTTGACCAGCCGGAACAGGTCGGCCTCGAGGTCGCCGACCCGGTCGGCGTGGACTGGTAGGGCGCACAGCCACAGGACCACGGCGCCGGCGGCCAGCCAGATGAGGTCGGTCGGCCGGCGCTCGAGCGGCCGGCCGCCGCTCATGGCCGGGCCGCCTCGGTCGAGCTGGCCTCGGCCGGGTGGGTCAGCGACTGCTTGCGCCACCAGAGCAGGCAGAAGACCCCGACCAGGATGGGCAGGGCCCAGGTCAGCGCCCGGTAGACGAGCACGGCGGCCACGACCTCGGCCTTGCCGCCGCCGGCGGCGGCAAGGCCGGTGATCAGCACCGCCTCGACCACCCCGGCCCCTCCGGGGGTGAAGGGGATGGCGGTGGCCAGCCGGGCGAAGGCGAACACGGCCAGGACCTCGGCCCAGTTGACCTCGGCGTCGCTGACCCCGACGTCCCGCAGGCAGACGAGCAGGACCAGGTAGAGCGACAGGTGGCTGACCAGGGTGGTCGCGGTGATCGGGAGCCAGCCGTGCTCCAGCAGGTCGATGGTGCGGTTGCGGAACTTGACGGTGGCGATCTCCCAGCCCTGCGCCGGCGGCCGCCGGATCAGGGCCAGCACCCGGGAGGCGGCCCGGCCGGCCGTCACCCCGACCTTCTCGGCCATCCGCTCGCTGCGCAGCATCAGCGCGAACACCACCACGGCGGCGACCAGGCCGGCGATGCCGACCAGGGCGGCGGTGACCCGGCCGGCGCTGGCGTTGCCCTGGAGGGCGACCAGGGCCAGGGCGAGCACCGGGAGGCCGAGCTTGGCGAAGGCGTTCCAGACGCCGGAGACGAGCACGGCGATGGTGGTGCGGGACCGGGAGAACCCCCAGCCGCCGAGCATCGCGTACGTCATCCCGACGCCGATGGCCGAGCCGGCGGGCACGGTGTTGGTGACCGCGGTGGTGGCCTGGGTCATGACCATGGCCCGGCCGAACGACAGGCCGGGGGCGACCGTCATCCACACGAACGCGTAGGTGCAGAGGTTCCAGGCGGCGACCACGGCCAGGCCGGCCAGCTCGCCCCAGGTCATGGCGGTGATCGCCGCCCACACCTCGGACAGGGAGATGTCCCGGAGCAGGTAGTAGAAGATGGCCGCGATCAGCACCAGCGAGAGGACCGTCCGCAGGATGGTCTTGGCCCGCGAGGACCTCCTGGCCGTGGCCCCCTTGCCCTCGGCGGCCGTGCCGTCCGTCGCCTGCTCGCTCATCGCCCGCTCCTCAAGCCACCCGCCATCCGCCCAAGCATCTCCTTGTCGTCACCTCCCGGCAAGAGGAAGGCTACGCGGGCCGGCTCCGCGTCGTACCGGCGAGATCGCCGGGGCGGTAGCATCCGGGCATGGACCCGTCGACGCCTCCGGACCGGCTCCGGCCGGGGGTGGTGTTCCGCTACGGCGCCCTGTTCAGCCTGGGGGCCGCCGCCACCATCATCGGGCTGTACGCCCTGTACACGGTCAGGGCCATCCTGGTGCGGGTGCTGATCGCGCTGTTCATCGCGGTCAGCCTCGACCCGGCGGTGCGCTGGCTGGCCAAGCGGGGGATGCGCCGCGGGTTCGCCGTCACCCTGATCTTCCTGCTCGCCTCGCTCCTGGCCGCGGCCTTCTTCATCTCGGTGACCCCGCCGCTGGTGACCCAGTTCGGCAACCTGGTCGACGATCTGCCCGGCTACCTGAGCCGCCTCCAGGACCGCTCGTCGCAGTTCCGCGAGCTCAACGACCGCTACAACATCTCCGACCAGCTCCAGGGGCTGGTCGGCACCCTGCCCAGCCGGCTCGGGAGCGGCGTGCTCAGCTTCACCGGCCGGGTCTTCGGGGCGGTGTTCAACAGCCTCACCGTGCTGGTCTTCACCATCTACTTCATGGCCGACATGCCGCGGATCCGCGCCGGGCTGGTGCGGCTGTTCCCGGTCCCCAAGCGGCCCCGGGCCCGGCAGGTCGTCGACCTGGTGGTCGACAAGGTCGGCGGCTACATGATCGGCAACATCATCATCTCGCTGATCGCCGGGGTGGTCTCCTTCGTCGCCTTCACCGTCCTCGGGGTGCCGTTCGCGCTGCCGCTGGCCTTCGCGGTCGCGATCTGCGACCTGATCCCGATGATCGGGGCCACCCTGGGGGCGGTCATCGGCGTCACCGTTGCCCTGTTCTCGACCGAGCTGTGGCCCACCACCGTGCTGGTCGCCGCCTTCTTCGTCGCCTACCAGCAGCTCGAGAACTACGTGATCGCCCCCCGGGTGCTGAAGACCACGGTCGAGCTGGGGGCGGCCGCCGTCCTCATCGCCGGCCTGGTCGGGGCCACCGTCCTCGGCCTGGTCGGGGCCCTGATGGCCATCCCGGTCGCCGCCGCCGTCAACGTCCTGCTCAACGAGCGCCTCAGCGAGCACGAGACCGCCGCCGGCGCCGTCGCCTCGCTGGCCACCGACGACGAGCTGGCGGCCGCCCCCGCCCCAGCACCCCCCGCGCCCGCGCGCGAGGCCGTGGTCAGGGCGTCGGAACCGCGCGATCGCGGCTGAGCAGGGTGAGCAGGACGATCGCGTGTGTCCAGGCCAGGGGGGCGACCGAGCGGGGGGCGCCGTCGTCGCGCCCGACCCGCTCGGGGAAGGCGCCGAGGGCCGTGCGGTGACCGAGCAGCCAGGCCAGGCGGGCCTCGGCGGCGGGCAGGTCGCCTGAGGCCATGGCGGCCAGCGCGAACGAGGCCGTCGCCGGGGTCCAGGGGTCGCTGCCCAGCCAGGGACGCCCCGGCACCGCCCCGCCGGCGACGGTCAGCCGCCGCCAGGCCGCCCTGACCGCCCTGGCCACCGCCGGGTCGGGCGGACCGAACGGCGGGGCCAGCCAGGTCACGGCCGCGTCCGGCC
>JASLBL010000460.1 GCA_030146615.1 Actinomycetes bacterium | reverse complement strand
CAGCTCGGCCAGGCGCAGGGCCAGCCCGGTCGCCTCCGGCGACGGCTTGAGCAGGACCGCGTTGCCGTAGGCCAGCGCCGGCGCCGCCTTCCAGAGCGGGATGGCCACCGGGAAGTTCCACGGCGTGATCAGCCCGGCCACCCCCCGGGGCCGCCGCCGGGCCAGCAGCAGCCCGGCCGGGCCGGGGCCGGGGCCGGGGTAGGTCTCCCCGTCCGGGTCGAGGGCCTGCTGGGCGTAGTAGCGCAGGATCCCGACCCCGCGGGTGACCTCGGCCCCGGACTCGGCGACCGGCTTGCCCACCTCCCGGACCATCAGCCCGGTCAGCTCCTCGGCCGCGCCGGCCAGGGCGTCGGCCGCCTGCTCGAGGGCCGCCGACCGCTCCAGGGCCGAGCTGGCCGCCCAGCTCCCGGCGGCCGACCGGGCCCGCCCGGCCGCCGCCGCCACCTGATCGGCGCTGGTCTCCTCGAACTCGACCACGAGGTCGTCGGGTCGCTGGGGAGAACGGCTCTCGAGGGCCACCTGCCTCGCCTCCATCCCGTCCGGTCGGCTGCCGCCCAAACAGTAGCGGAGGGTCAGCTCGCCGGCGGGTAGCGGTAGCGCGAGACCGTGCAGCAGTCGCGGAACCCGAGCCGCCGGTAGATCCCGTGGCCGTCCGGCGACGAGGTCAGCACGGCCCGGCCCAGCCCCCGGTCCCGGGCCAGGGCCAGGCAGGCGTGGGTGATGGCGGCGCCGATCGCCGCCCGCGGCCGGGACGACCCGCCAGCGGCCGCCCTGGTCGAGAACGTCGTCACCGTGGCCTCGGCCCGACGGGCCGGGATCGGCGGCCCCGACCCCAGCTACTTCGCCGTCGGGGACTCGCTCGGCACCGGGGTGAGCCAGGACCTCGACGACGGCCGGCCCGTGGCCACCGAGACGTTCGGGATCGGTCCGGCGACGCCGTGTACGGGTTCGGGGAGACGTTCCTGAGGCTGGACAAGACCGGCCAGACCCTCGACCTGTGGGTCGCCGACGCCATGGGGGCGCACACCCCACGCTGCTACAAGCCGGTGCCGTTCTGGCTCACCACCGGCGGCTACGGGGTGTTCCTCCACACTCGAACCGGGTCACCGCCGGGCCGGCGGCCGCGCCGGCCACCGGTAGAGGTCGCCGTGGACGACGACGTGCTCGACTACTTCGTCCTGCTCGGCTCGCCGGCCGACGTCCTGGCTGGCTACACCGCCCTGACCGGGCGGGCGCCGGTCCCGCCGGCCTGGTCCTTCGGCTGGTGGCAGAGCCGCTGCTCGTACGCCTCGGCCGAGGAGGTCCTGGGGGTAGTTCGGGAGATGCGCCAGGCCGACATCCCCCTGGACGTCGTCCACTTCGTCTGCGGCTACCAAAGCCCGGTGCACGTGGTGGACTGGACCAACCCGGAGGCGGTGCGGGTGATGACCGAGGAGTACGGGCGGCTGCTGGCCACCGGCGCGTCGGTGGTCAAGGTCGACTTCGGCGAGGAGCTGCCGGACGAGGCCGTCTACGCCGACGGGACCCCGGCCGAGCGCATGCGTAACCTGTACCCGCTGCGGTACCAGGAGGCCGTCCACGCCGCCACCGCGGCCGCCTGTGGGGAGGACGAGCGCATCGCCTGGAGTCGTTCCGGCTGGGCCGGTGCCCAGCGGTTCCTTGTCCACTGGGGCGGGGACGTGCCCCCGGCCTGGGAGATGATGCTGCCTCAGCTCCACGGCGGCCTGTCGCTGGGGCTGTCCGGGTTCAGCTTCTGGTCGGCCGACATCGGCGGCACCGGCGAGCCGCCCGCCGACCACGAGCTGCTGATCCGCTGGCTGCAGTGGGCGGTGCTACTGCCCCATCCCCGGGTCCACGGGATGGGCGTCCGGGAGCCATGCCGCTGGCCGGAGCCGGCCCGGCGGGTCGCCGGCCACTGGATCCGCCTGCGCTACCGGCTGCTCCCCGATGTCCTGGCCGAGGCCGGCTGGCCGGCCGGGCGGGGGCTGCCGTTCGCCCGGCCGCTGGTCCTGGAGTTCTCCGACGACCCGGCCACCTGGCGGATCGGCGACCAGTTCCTGTGCGGCCGCTCGATCCTGGCCGCCCCGCTGTTCGAGCCGGGCGGCCGCCGGCGGGCCTACCCGCCCGCCGGGACCTGGACCGACTGGCGGACCCGGGAACGGGTGAGCGGCCCGGGCTGGGTCGAGGCCGAGCACGGCCTCGACACCATGCCGCTGTGGCTGCGGGAAGGAGCGGTGGTCCCGATGGGCACGGTCGTGCGGTGGGTGGGGGAGCGGCCCACCGATCCCCTGGCCGTCGTGGTGGCCCCGTTCCAGGAGGCCGGGCGGGCCGAGCTCGAGGTGCCGGTGGACGGCCGGGACGTGACCATCCGGTACGAGGCCCGGCCCGGCCGGCACCTCGTCCAGGTCGAGGGTCATGCCGGCGAGGTCATGCTCGACGCCCCGGCGAGCGTGGAGCTCCGCCGTTGAGCGGGCAGCCGGCCGGCCCGGCGGCCGCCCCCGAGATCGCGGTGGTCGGGAGCCTCAACCTGGACCTGGTGGTGCGGGTCGCCCGGCTGCCCGGCCCGGGGGAGACGGTCGTGGGCGACGACGTGTTCCGCAACCCGGGCGGCAAGGGGGCGAACCAGGCGGTGGCCGCGGCCAGGCTCGGGCGCCGGGTCGCCATGGTCGGCCGGGTCGGCGACGACGAGGCCGGCCGGGTCCTGCTGGGGTCGCTGGAGACCGACGCGGTGGACACCTCCCAGGTGAAGGTCCTCGACGGCGTCCCCAGCGGCACCGCCTTCATCACCGTGCGCGAGGACGGCGAGAACCAGATCGTGGTCAGCCCGGGCGCCAACGCCCGGCTGACCCCCGGCGACGTCGCCGCCGCCGGGGCGGCGCTGGGCGGGGCCGCGGTGACCCTGCTCCAGCTGGAGGTCCCGCTGGCGGCGGTGGCGGCCGCTGCCCGGACGGCCGCGGGCACGGTGGTGCTCAACCCGGCCCCGGTGCGGGAGCTGCCGGCCGAGCTGCTGGCCGAGGTGGACGTGCTGGTCCCCAACCGGGTCGAGCTCGCCCAGCTGGCCGGGGAGGCGGTACCGGAGACGGTCGCCGAGGCGGTCCAGCTGGCCGGCCGGCTCCCGGCCCGGGCGGTGGTCGTCACCCTGGGCGCCGACGGCTGCCTGGTGGTCGAGGACGGCAACGCCGCCCACGTCCCGGCCGTGCCGATCCGGGCCGTGGACTCCACCGCCGCCGGCGACGCCTTCTGCGGCGGGCTGGCCGACGCCCTGGCCGGCGGGGCCGAACTGGAGGACGCGGCCCGGCGGGCGGTCCGGGTCGCGGCCGCGGCCTGCCTGCGCCCGGGCGCCCAGCCGTCCCTGCCCGGCCCCGCCGAGCTCGAGGCCCTGCCCCGGCCGGCCGGGCCGTGACGGAGCTGCCGATGCCGCCTGTCACCCTCGCCGTCCTCGGCGCCGGCAACCGCGGGAACGCCCACGGCGACTGGGCGCTGGCCAACCCGGAACGGGCCAGGGTGGTGGCGGTGACCGAGCCCCGGGAGGTGCGCCGCCGCCGCTTCGCCGACCGCCACGGCCTCCCCGACGACGGGGTCTTCGCCAGCTGGGAGGATCTTGCCGGCCGGGGCCGGGTGGCCGACGCCGTCCTGATCTGCACCCAGGACGCGATGCACGCCGAGCCGGCCGTCGCCTTCGCCGAGCTCGGCTACCACGTGCTCCTGGAGAAGCCGATGGCCACCACCGAGGCCGACTGCCGGCGCATCGTCGGGGCGGTGGAGCGGGCCGGCGTGGTCTTCGCCGTCTGCCACGTCCTGCGCTACACCCCCTACACCGCCCTGGTGAAGCAGGTCGTCGACGCCGGGCGCCTCGGCCAGGTGGTCTCGGTCCAGCACCTGGAGCCGGTCGGGTTCCTGCACCAGGCCCACTCCTATGTCCGCGGGGCCTGGCGGAACCAGGGCGCGGCCACCTTCATGCTCATGGCCAAGTCCTGCCACGACCTGGACTGGCTCCAGTACGTGGTCGGGCGGTCGATCCGGCGGGTGGCCAGCTTCGGCTCCCTGACCCACTTCCGGCCCGAGAACCGGCCGGCCGGGGCGGCCGACCGCTGCCTGGACTGCGGGGTCGAGCCGGCCTGCCCGTACTCGGCCGTGCGCTTCTACTCGCGCTGCCTGGAGCGGGGCGCCGGCTGGCCGCTGGACGCCGTGATCGAGCGCGACACCGAGGACGACCTGCTGGCCGCGCTGCGCCACGGCCCGTACGGGCGCTGCGTCTACGCCGGTGACAACGACGTGGTCGACCACCAGGTGGTCGCGATGGAGTTCGAGGGCGGCCCCACCGGCTCGTTCGTCATGACCGGGTTCAACGCCGGCGGGCACCGGCGGACGCGCCTGTTCGGCACCCACGGCGAGCTGGAGGGCGACGGCGAGACGGTCCGGGTCCACGACTTCCTGACCGGCACCGCCGAGGTCCTAGAGGCCCGGCCGCCCGGGGACGCCACCGCGGCCGGTGGCCACGGCGGCGGCGACTGGGGTCTGATGGACGCCTTCGTCCGGGCCGTGGCCACCGGCGACCGCTCCCACGTCCTCACCGGGCCCCGAGCCTCCCTGGAGGCCCACCTGGTCGTGTTCGCCGCCGAGCGGGCCCGCCGCGACGGCGTGGTCGTCACCGTTCCCCCCGACGCCGGCCCCGGGTAGGGTCGTGCCTGACAGCCAGCTCGCCGAGACCAGGGATTGACATAGCAGTCGGCTGCTAACTATAGTTAGCAACATACCGAGACGGGAGGAACCCATGGCCGACCCCACCGACCCCACCCAGGAGATCCAGGCCCAGGTCCTGGACGGCATCCGCAAGAGCCAGGAAGCCGTCATCGACGGCATGCGCACCTGGGCCGAGACCGTCCAGCGGCTCGTGCCTGGCAGCGCCCAGGCCGCCGTGCCCGGCGCCGGCCAGCTGCCGTCGCCCACCGAGGTCGTCGACTCGGTCTTCGACTTCGCCGCCCAGCTCCTCAACGCCCAGCGCGAGCTCGCCCACAGCGTCCTCGGCGCCACCACCGCGATCGGCGAGCGGGTCCAGGAGGAGGCCGAGAAGGCCGCCGGCACCGCCGAGAAGGCCTCTGGCACGTCTCGGAGGTCGTCCAAGAGCTGACCCACCGCTAAGCCCACCCGCCGGCGGGCAATCCATCGGGCGGCGCCTATCCTGAGGTGCCGCCTGATCGCTGCCCTCAGGGAGGAGGCAGGCCATCGAAACGGCGTGGGCGCCGCTGCGGATCAGGACCTTCCGGGTGCTGTGGCTGGCCCAGCTGGGGAGCCTGGTCGGCACCTGGATGCAGACGGTGGGGGCGCAGTGGCTGCTGGTCGACGAGCCGGCCGCCTCGACCCTGGTCGCCCTGGTGCAGACGGCCAACATGGTTCCGGTGTTCTTCCTCGCCCTGCCGGCCGGCGTGTTCGCCGACGTGTTCGACCGGCGGCGGCTGCTCATCGTCGTGCAGGCGGCCTCGCTGCTCGTCGCCGGCGGGCTGGCCGCCATGACCGCGGCCGGCGAGGTCACCCCGGCGCTGCTGCTGACGTTCACGTTCCTGCTCGGCTGCGGCCAGACCCTGACCATGCCGGCCTGGCAGGCCCTGATCCCCGAGCTCGTGCCCCGCTCCCAGCTGCCGGCGGCCTCGGCCCTCGGCGGCATCAGCATGAACCTGGCCCGGGCGGCCGGGCCGGCCCTGGCCGGCCTGCTGATCGCGAGCGCCGGCGTGGCCGCGGTGTTCGCTTTGAACGCGCTCTCGTTCGGGTTCATGGTCCTGGCCCTGGCCACCTGGCGCCGGCGGCCGGTCGAGCCCGACGACCTCCCCGAGCGGTTCGGCGCGGCCCTGGTGGCCGGGAGCCGCTACATCCGCCACTCGCGGGTGGTCCGCCGCATCCTGCTGCGCTCGCTGCTGTTCGTGGCGCCCGGCACCGTGGTGTGGGCCCTGCTGGCCCTGGTCGCCAGCCGCCGCCTCGGGCTCGGGCCCGGCGGCTACGGGCTGCTGCTGGCGGCCCTTGGCGTCGGCGCCGTCACCGGCGCGTTCACCCTGCCCCGGCTGCGGGGGCGGACCTCCGCCAACGGCATCGTCCTGCTGGCCAGCCTCGTCTTCGCCGCCGCCCTGCTGGTGGTGGCGCTGGTCGCCAGCCCGGCCGTCGTCACCGTCGTCCTGTTCGCGGCCGGCGCCGCCTGGCTGGCCGTGCTGGCCAGCCTGAACGCGACCATGCAGCTGTTCCTCCCCGGCTGGGTCCGGGCCAGGGGCCTGTCGACCTACCAGGTCGTGTTCATCGGCGGGCAGGGGGTGGCCGCGCTCGCCTGGGGCCTGCTCGCCGAGCGGTTCGGGCTGGTGGCCGTCTTCCTGGCCGCGGCCGGGCTGATGCTGGCCGGCGCGGCCTCGCTCCGGTGGTGGCCGCTGCACGACACCGAGGGCATGGACCGGAACGCGGCCATGTACTGGCCGGAGCCGCATCTCGACTTCGAGCCCGAGCCCGACGACGGCCCGGTGCTGGTCACCGCCATCTACCGGGTCACCGAGGACCGGGAGCCGAAGTTCCTGGAGGCGATGGAGCACGTCCGCCGGTCACGCCAGCGCACCGGCGCCTCCCGGTGGGACCTGTACCGGGACGGGGCCGACCGTCACCGGTTCGTCGAGACCTTTGTGGTCCCGTCCTGGGCCGAGCATCTCCGCCAGCACAGCGAGCGCCTCACCGGGACCGACCAGGCGATCGAGGAACGGGCCATCGCCCTCGCCGACGGGCCCCCCGTGGTCCAGCACCTGTTCTCGGTCCGGCCCGACTCCTGACCCGGCGAGGCGATCCGGCCGGGCCGGCTCAGTCGCCGGTGGGGCGGCCGGCCGTGTCCAGGCGCTGGCGGGTGTCGCCGTCCAGGTGCAGCTCGGTGGCCCCGAGCAGCTCGTCGAGCTGGGCGACGGTGCTGGCCCCGACGACCGGGATCATCGGCGGCCGGCCCTGCATGACCCATGCGAGCACGACCTGGGACGGGGTCGCGCCCAGCTCGGCCGCCACCTCGCCGAGCACGGCCAGCCGCGGCTGGTTGCCCGGGTGGTCGTAGGCGGCCGGCGGCGCCTGGCCCGGCCGGGCGTAGACGCCCTTGAGCAGCGGCGAGTAGGCGAGCAGGGTCAGGTCCTCGGCGGTGGCGTAGTCGATCAGCTCCTCGCTGATCAGGTTGACCTGGCCGGGATCCGGGTGGGCCAGCAGGTAGCTGTGCTCCTGCTGCACGCACTGGTAGGCCGGCCGGCCGGCGGCGCGGGCGATCGACCGGGCCCGCTCGATCCGCCAGGTGGCGTGGTTGCTGGCCCCGAGCAGGCCGACCGTTCCCCGCTCGGCCAGCGTGGCCATGGCGTCGACGGTCTCCTCCAGCGGCGTGGCCCGGTCGTCGATGTGGGCGTAGTAGAGGTCGAGGCGGTCGACGCCGAGCTGGCGCAGGCTGGTCTCGGCGTCCTCCTGGATCGCCTTGGCCCCGAGGCCCTGCCAGTGCTCGGGGCTGGGGTCGCCGGGCACGAGCGTCCTGGCCCCGACCTTGGTGGCGATCACGACCTCGTCGGTCACGCCCCGGGACCGGCGCCAGCGTCCGATCACCCGCTCGCTCTCGCCGGCGTCGCCGTGCCACTGGCCGTAGTTGTTGGCCGTGTCGAGGAAGGTGCCGCCAGCCTCGAGGAAGCGGTCGAGGATGGCGAACGAGGTCGGCTCGTCGGTCCGATAGCCGAAGTACATCGTGCCCAGGCAGAGCTGGCTGACCTGGAGGCTGACGCGGCCGTCGCTGAGCGGTAGCTGGCGCACGGTGGTTGCTCCTTTCAGCGGTGCGGGCGATGCCACCTCAGGCTAGTCCCGGTATTGGCATGGATATATGGTCCGATGCGATGTCAAAATCCCAGACCAATCTTGCGTGGGACACGCTCCTGGACCTCGACGAGGTGCGGGGCGGGCCGCTGCACGCCCGGCTGTCGAGCGCCCTGCGGGAGGCGATCCGCGGCGGCCGCCTGCCTCCGGGGAGCGCGCTGCCGCCCAGCCGCCAGCTGGCCGGCGACCTCGGCTGCTCGCGCTGGGTCGTCACCGAGGCGTACGCCCAGCTGGCGGCCGAGGGCTACCTCGACGCCCGGGTCGGCTCCGGCACCCGGGTGCGACC
>JASLBL010000579.1 GCA_030146615.1 Actinomycetes bacterium | reverse complement strand
AGGGCGGCAAACACGTGGAAGACGAGCTTGCCGCCAGGAGTGGTGGTATCGATCGCCTCCTGAAGGCTGCGGAACCCAACACCGCGGTCGGCCAGGCCGGTGACGGTGTCGACCAGGTGGCGCAGCGACCGGCCGAGCCGGTCCAGTTTCCAGACGACCAGGGTGTGTCGCCGGGGCGGAGCTGGTCCAGGACCTGCTCGAGGACAGGGCGGTCGGCGGCGGCGCCGCCGGCGGTCTCAGTGAACACTCGGTAGCAGCCGGCCGCAGTGATGGCGTCGACCTGGAGCTGCGGGTGCTGGTCAGTGGTGGAGACGCGGGCATAGCCGAGCAGATGACCCATGCCGCTGACCGTCTCACAACCGTCTGACACCGGTGGTTGTGCGACATTGATTTCGGACACGAGTTCTGGACGCGCCCAGGGCCTATCGCCAGGCGGCCGCGGCGGCTGTCGCAGAAGCGACCGTTTCTCAACGCTGTCCCTGCCTGGAACTGCTTGCCGGGAGCGGGTTGCGGCGACGCCGCCATTTCTCTGAACTGCAGTCACGGGGATGGTTGACGGTGTGGCGGTCGGGTTGTGGCGGTGGTAGGGCCATCGGAGGAAACCGACTGGAGGCGGCGGTGGCGGAGCCGGAACGGCACGATGGTGACGTTAACGTTGTCCAACTCGCTGAGCACCTTGGTGAGTTCGGCCGAGGTCTGGTCGTGCAGCACGCGGCGCCAGAAGCCGACATAGCGGCGCCTTGGGACCAGCACGGTGACCTCGGTGTCGGGCCGGACCCGCTCGGCCACGGTTTCCTCCACCGTGGCGGGCAGGTTGCGGTCGGGGGCGTCGACCAGCTCCAAGGGGATCGGGATGTGGACCTTGGCCCAGAGCCGGGCCAGCTCTCGGGCGTGGTCGGGGTCGACCGCGATGTGCACGGCGGTGACCGTCAGCGGATTCAGCTGGCGGGCGTACTGCAGCGCGGCCAGGGCCGCCTGATCCAGGTCTTCCAGCAGCACCATGACCTCGTGGCGGGGCTTGGGTGGGGCCAGGCGCTGGGAGGCCTCCACCCGCAGCTGGTCGACCTCGCCGCGGTAGGTCCGCTGGACCCGCTGCAACAGCACTACCAGGGCGGGGATGGCGACGCACACCATCCAGGCGCCGTCGGCGAACTTGGTGATGGCGATGACGATCAGGGCGCCCAGGGTGACGGTTGCGCCGCTGGCGGTGATCAGCAGCCCCTTGCGCCAGCCGGGCTCGCGCCGGCGCAGGTGGCGGCGGGCCATGCCGGCCTGGGAGAGGGTGAAAGAGGTGACCACTCCGATGGCATACAGCGGGATCAGCTGGTGGGTGTCGGCCCGGAAGGCGATCACCAGGAAGATGGCCGCGGCCGACAAGACCAGGATGCCGTTGGAGTGGACCAGACGGTGGCCGCGCTTGCGGAGCTGGCGGGGCAGGATGGCGTCGTCGGCGGCGAAGGAGGCCAGCAGCGGGAAGCTGGAGAAGGAGGTGTTGGCCGCCAGGACCAGGATCAGCAGGGTGGCCACCTGGATGGCGATGAAGGCGGCCGGGTTGTCGAGCACGTGTTGGGCGAGTTGGGCGACCAGGGTGGGGTTGCCGTCGGCGAAGGGGCGGGCGTCAATGCGGGTGGCCAGGAAGGTGATGCCGACGAACAGGAACGCCATGATGAGGGCCATGAACACCAGGGTGGTGCGGGCGTTGCGGGCCTCTGGTCGCTTGAAGGCCGACACCCCGTTGGAGATCGCCTCCACCCCGGTCAGGGCGGTTACGCCGGCGTGGAGATCGCCTCCACCCCGGTCAGGGCGGTTACGCCGGCGGAGAAGGCGTGCAGGACCAGGAACAGCGACACCGGGACCAGGGCCGCGCCGAAGCCTTCCAGCTGGGGGGTCTCGGTGGGCCCGTAATGGACGGGGCCGAGGTCGCCGAAGGCCCAGCGCCAGATGCCGAGCAGCACCACCCCGGCCATGCCGAAGACATAGATGTAGGTGGGGACGGCGAACATCCGCCCGGACTCGCGGATGCCGCGTAGGTTGCCCCAGGCCAGCAGGACCACGAACCCGACCGCGATCGGCACCCGCCAGGGCTCCAGTGCGTGGAAGGCCGAGGTGAGCGCGGCGGTGCCGGCAGCCACGCTGACGGCCACGGTCAGGATGTAGTCAATGATCAGGGCTGAGCCGGCGACCGAGGCGACCAGGGGGCCGAAGTTGTCCCGACTGACCACATAGGCCCCGCCCGAGGAGCTGTAGGCCTTGATGATCTGCCGGTAGGAGAGCACTAGGATGCCGAGCAGCCCGGTGATGGCGACCGACAGCGGCAGCGCCAGGCCGGTGGCGGCGGCGCCGGCGAACACCAGCACCAGCAGGATCTCCTCGGTGGCATAGGCGGTGGAGGAGATCGGGTCGGAGGAGAAGACCGCCAGGGCGACCCGCTTGGTGATGCGCTCGTGCACCAGCTGGGAAGTCCGCAGGGCCGGGCCGAGCAGGACCCGCTTGGTGCGGTAGCCAAGCGACTGATAGCGCCGCGAGGGCGAGGGCGGTGCAGGGGCAAGCTGGGAGCGGGTCTTGGATGGCGCGGACACGGTCGGGGTGCTCCTGCGATGTCGGCTGGCCGGCTGTCGGGTCACGGCCACGGCATCGCGTGGCCGCCATCGAGGGTGCTGGCCGTCCGCAAAGGAACCGTTAAGAACCACGGGCCCGGCGCAAAGAACCCATCAAGAACCAGGCTCCACCTCGGCCGCCAGTGAGGCGCCGTCCTATCCTGGAGCCCATGAAACGGGCAGGTCGGCGCGGGTTTGGCGTGGCAGGGCCGCGGGTGCTCACCGGCTACGTCATCGCCCTGGCCGGGACGGCAGTGGTGACAGGTGGACTGCTCGCTGTCCGCGGGCGGGTGACGGCCACCAATGTGGCCCTGGCCTACCTGCTCGCAGTGGTGGCGGCCGCGGCCAACGGCGGGCTGTGGCCGGGCGTGACCGGCGCCGGCCTCGGCTTCTTCGCGTTCGACCTGCTGTTCCTGCCCCCCTATGGGCATCTCAAGGTCCACAACCAGCAGGACTATGTCTCCCTGGCCGTCTACCTGCTGATCGCCCTGGTCGTGAGCGTGCTGGTCGATGCCAGAGAACGCCGCCGGGCCCAAGCCGAGCGGCGCGAGCACGAGACCCGCACCCTGTACGAGCTGTCCAACAGCCTGCTCGGCCACGACAGCCTCCAGGCCACCCTGCAGCGGGTGGCGGCCACCGTCCGCTCCCTGTTCGAGCTGGCGGGCTGCGCCATCGTGCTGCCCTCGGACAGCACCCCAGGCGTCGTGGTGGCGGCCAGCGACGGCCAGCTCCCCGAGCAGCTGCCGGCGATGCTGGAGGCCTCCCCCGACGGGGAGGTCCGGCTGCGGCAGCCACCAAGCGGCCACGCCCCTTCGGCGAGCACGCTGGTGGTGGCCATGCGCACCGCCCAGCGGCCGGTCGGGGCCATGGTGATGCTCGCCCAGGCGCGCCAGCCGGCCGGGTTCGGCGAGGTCGAGCGGCGCCTGCTCACCACCTTCGCCAACCAGGCCGCCCTGGCCGTGGACCATGGCCAGCGGGAGCAGGAACGGACCCAAGCCCAGGCCCTGCTTGAGACGGACGGCTGCGCACCGCTCTGCTCAACTCGGTCTCCCACGACCTACGCACCCCGCTGTCCTCGATCAAGGCGTCGGCCTCCAGCCTCCTCGACCCCGACATCGCCTGGAACCGAACCGAGCAGCGGGAGTTCCTGGAGACCATCGACCAGGAATCGGATCGGCTGAGCCGGCTGGTCCACAACCTGCTCGACATGTCCCGCATCGAAGCGGGCGCGCTGGACCCGCAGCTGACCGAGACCACCCTGGCCGAGGTTGCCGGCCCGGTGGTGCGCCGGGCCCGCGCCCAAGGCAGCCAGCAGCTCCTCGTCGACCTCCCCGAGGACCTGCCAACCATCCTGGTTGACCCGGTCCGGCTCGATCAGGTCCTCACCAACCTGGTCGACAACGCCCGCCGCTACGCCGACGGCCAGCCCATCACCCTCGCCGGGCGGGCCCTGGACGGGTGGGTGGAGCTGCGCGTGATCGACCACGGCCCTGGGATCCCAGCGGCCGAACGAGACCGCATCTTCGATCAGTTCTACCGGCTGCGCCGCAACGGCCGCGGTCCCGAGGGCACCGGCATGGGCCTGGCCATCTGCCGCGGCATCGTCTCCGCCCTGGGCGGCCAGCTCCGCGTCGAGACCACGCCCGGTGGGGGGGCGACCTTCATGGTTAGGCTGCCCGCCGCCGACTACCGGAACCGTTGATGGGCGCACGGGTCCTGGTCGTTGACGACGAGGAGCCGATCCTGCGCACGGTCGCGGCCAACCTGCGGGCCCGCGGCTACCAGGTGCTGACCGCGACCTCCGGCGAGGCCGCCCTGACCGCGGCCGAGGTCCACCAGCCCGACTGTGTCGTACTCGACCTGGGCCTGCCCGGGATCAGCGGACTGGAGGCCCTACGTCGGCTTCGCACCTGGACCGCTACCCCGGTGGTCATCCTCACCGCCATCGACGGCGAGCGCGACAAGGTCGCCGCCCTGGATGTTGGCGCCGACGACTATGTGACCAAACCGTTCGGCATGGCCGAGCTGCTGGCCCGCATCCGGGTCGCCCTGCGCCACGGCCAAGCCCACGGCCCCGAGCGACCCCACTGCATCCAGGCCGGGGAGGTGACCATCGACCTGGACGCCGGGCTGGTCACCCGCCGGGGTGAGCCGGTGCGGCTCACCCGCACCGAGTACCGACTCCTTGAGGTCCTGGCCACCAACGCCGGCCGGCTCTGCACCCACCGGTTCCTGCTCGAACAGGTCTGGGGACCCGGCTACGAAGAAGAATCGCAATACCTGCGGGTCTATGTGGCCAACCTCCGCAAGAAGCTGGACGACCCAGCCGCCCCCCAGCTGCTGCTCACCGAACCAGGCATGGGCTACCGGTTCATGCCACCAGACTGAATACCCGTCAGCCCCAAGCCAGTGTTTCCCTGGGTCCTGCGGCGGGCAGACCGCCGGGCCCAGCCCGGTGGACCGCCGCAGCCAGGGGCTGAAGCGCTCAGTCGTCGTCGAGGCCAGGTACATCCCGCTGGCGCTGCTGCCCGTCCGCCAATCACCGCCACGAGGGGCTGCTAGCGGCCACCGTGGGTGATCGAGCGCGCCCACGCCTGGGGCAACCAGGACGGCAAGCTGCGCTGGGGTGCCGGGCGTCGCCGGCTGGTGGTCGAATTCTGGCTGGCATTTGCCAGTGCGGGCATCGTGCTTGGTCGGCTGCTTCGCCGCGCCTGAGCCTACTACGGCTGGGACGGCCGCCACGACGAGGACGTAGCCGCCTACGGCGCAGCGCCCATGTGTGGCGGATGCCCATCGAGGTAGACGAGGAGTTGCTCCAGGGGGGGTGAGGACCCGGGTGAGCTCCTCGCGCATCTGCTCGACCGAGTCGCCGCGCTCGAAGCTGGCCAGAGCAGCGCCGGTCAGCCCACCGATCAGGGCGCTGCTCCGCCCCATGGCGAGGATCTCGTCGAGCCGGTCCGGGTAGGCCTTACGCAACCACTCGGCGAACTCCCGCTGGGCGGCCAGCATCCGCTCCAGCCGCGGGCGCGCAGCTCTGGGTGGCTGAGGACCAGCTGGACCCGGGTGGCCCGCTCTGGGTCGGGACAGAACAGGTCGGTGGAGGAGGTGAGCATCCGGGCGGCGACCTGGCGCAGCGCCTCTACGGTGGGCGTGCCTGGCGGCACCTCGGCCAGCTCCATACCGGCATCCCCTGGCGGCTGCTGCCGGTCCTCGAGCTCGTGCTGCGCTGGCAGCACGAGCTCGAGGGGGTGAGCTGGCGGAGCTGGCGGCGGCCGAAGTAGGGACGGAGGTGACAGCGTAGGTGGCTTTCGGTGGTCTCCATGCCTTCGGGGCTGCGCCGTGGGCTGGAGGACCAGAGCTGCCTCCAGTGGTCGGCCCAGTCGTCGAACAGGATGCGACCGCGGCGCGGTTCGATCCAGGAGTTGGCGGCGGTCTGGGCGAGGAGCTCGTTCTTCTCGTTCTTGAAGTCCCGGGCGAGGGCACGGGTCGAAGGTCTTGGACCCTTGGGTGCCGTCGTCAAGTCGCCACCACACCTGATAACGGGTGCCGTTGCGGTTCTTGTGAATGCCGGCCGATGCCATCGTCCTCGCCTACCGACGATTTGGGCAGTGACCACGGTCGGGCGTTCGGCGCGGAGCTCGGGTGGTCAAGCACGCCTGGCCGCTCGGATCGCTAAGACGAGGGAGTGGCGTCGGGCTGGTCTACTGTCCGTGACGGGGCGTGGCTGGGTAGATCAGGCTCGACGCGTGGCCATGGCGGGCTCGTGGCCGCCGCAGGCGGCCGGGGGCGGGTATGGAATGGTCAGATGCGGCTGGGGCCCGTTCGCGTTGGATAACGTGACAGCCAACCCGGATCGGCAGGAGCGGTCCTACTCTGTGACGTCGACCCGCCGCTTTGGGGTGATGACCCTCCCGCTTCATCGTGGACTCCTGAACGTGTCCACAGAACACCCCGGCCCACTCACCCAACCATCACCAACCAGTCAAGCCGGCACTATGCCGAGGCCCTGGCTGCCCCAGGGAGATCCTGCGACCCGATCTAGCTGCGCATATGCTCAAGGAAGTCGAGCATTATCCAGGCCGGGCGAACCGGGGTCTGCCGAGATCTCCTCTCGCACCTTAGGCGTTCGTTTCACTCCCTTGAGTGTCGAAGGGCGACGATAGCGCCTGACTGTCAAGGATCCCGGGGGCGGCAGCGGGGTCCGGAACGTTCCCCGAGACGCAGACCGACCACGCTGAGATGTGACCACGACGCTGGGGGGTGGCGGCGCCGGAGGTGAGCTCAAGGACCCGGTCGGTGGACCGGTGACCGCGTAACACACCGCGATGGCGGAAGGGATCGGTGAGGGCCCGAGCATCAGCACCGGCGCCAACGACGTTTCGGTGGGCAGGGGTCACGGCCGCTTGGACCAGCAGGCCGCCCGATATCGGAGAATGCACAACATGCTCCCTGGACCGCTGCGTGGGGCCTTCCGCCGCTACCGGCTGCGTCACCCCGCCCAGATCGTGGCCACTGCGTTCGCCGTGAGCATCCTAGTCGGCACGGCGCTGCTCCTGCTGCCGATCGCCAGAGCGGGACCAGGCGCCGCCCCGCTCCATGTGGCGAACTTCACGGCGGCGTCGGCGGTGTGCGTCACCGGGCTGATCGTGGTCGATACGCCGACGTACTGGACGCCATTCGGCCATGTTGTGATCCTCCTGCTCATCCAGGTGGGCGGCCTTGGCTTCATGGCCCTGGCGTCGCTGCTCGTGCTGGTCGTGTTCCGCCGGCTCGGGCTGCGGCAACGGCTCATCGCGCGAGCCGAGGTCAACGTGTTGGAGCTCGGCGAGACTCGCCGGGTGCTGCTGGGCGTGGCTGGGTTCAGCCTGGTCTTTGAGACCCTGGCCGCGGTGGTGCTGGCGGGCCGCTTTTGGCTCGGTCAGGGCGAGCCGTTCGGACGGGCGCTGTGGTTCGGCGTCTTCCATTCGGTGTCCGCCTTCAACAACGCCGGGTTCGCGCTCTACAGCGACAGCCTGATGCGCTTCGTCCAGGACGGCTGGGTCAGCCTGACCATCGCGCTGACCGTGATCGCCGGCGGTCTGGGCTTCCCGGTCCTGCTGGAGCTCACCCGCTTCCCGCGCGCGGCCCGACGCTGGTCGCTGCACACCAAGCTCACCCTGACCATGACCTGGATCCTGCTGGCCGTCGGCACGCTGGCGATCCTCGCCCTGGAGTGGTCCAACCCGGCCACCCTCGGCCGCCTCGATCTGCCCGGCAAGCTGCTGGCCGGCTTCTTCCAGGGCGTCACGCCACGAACCGCCGGCTTCAACACCCTCGACTACGCGGCCATGCGAGACTCGTCGTGGCTCGTGACCGACGTGCTGATGTTCATCGGGGCCGGCAGCGCCGGCACCACCGGCGGAATCCGGGTCACCACCTTGGCCGTGCTCGTGCTGATGGTCTGGGCCGAGGCGCGGGGCACAGTGACGGTCAGCGCCTTCGGGCGGCGCATCCCGGAGGGCGCCCAACGACAAGCCCTCTCGGTCGCCTTCATCGGCATGAGCGCGGTGGTCCTGGCCACGCTGGTGATCATCACCCAGAGCCGGTTTCCGCTGTCACGCACGCTGTTCGAGGCGTTTTCGGCCTTCGGCACGGTCGGCCTGTCAACCGGGATCACCGGCCAGCTTCCGGTTTCCGCCCAGAACGTCTTGATCCTGCTCATGTTCCTGGGGCGGACCGGCCCGGTTACACTGGCGACCGCGCTCGCCCTGCGCGAACGCGGGCTACGCTATCGCTATCCGGAGGAGCGACCGATCATTGGCTAGGGCTATCCGCGAGGCCGAGGTCCTGGTCATCGGGCTCGGACGCTTTGGTGGTTCGCTGGCCGAGGCGCTGGTCGACCTCGGCCATGAGGTGCTCGGGGTGGACGCCGACCCGAGGATCGTGCAGCGCTTCGCGGACCGCCTTACCCACATCGCGGAAGCCGACAGTAGCGACGAGGAAACCATGCGCCAGCTCGGGGCCGGCGAGTTCCGTCGGGCCGTGGTCGGCATCGGCACCGATGTGGAGGCCAGCATCCTGACCACTTCGGTGCTGGTCGACCTGAAGGTGCCGGATATCTGGGCCAAGGCGATCACCCGGGCGCACGGCCGCATCCTGGACCGTGTGGGCGCCCATCACGTGGTCTTCCCCGAGCACGACATGGGCCGCCGGGTCGCCCACCTGGTGTCCGGGCGCATGATCGAGTTCGTCCAGCTCGACGAGGGCTTCGCCCTGGTCGAGCTCAAGCCGCCTAAGCAGATCGTGGGCAAGACGCTTGCCGACGCCCAGGTGCGCAAGCGCTATGGCATCACCGTGGTCTGCATCAAGCCGGAGGGCGGCTCCTTCACCTACGCCACCCCCGACACGATCCCTGGCCCCAACGACATCCTGGTTGTGGCCGCCGAGACCTCCCGCGCGGAGGGGTTCGCCGAACTCGCCTAGCTCTGCCATACCGCGGGCCCACGTTGAAGCGCAAATGACGGTTCGTCGTGTGCCATCCCTCGGACTCTCGCGGTCGGGCAGGATCGCCACCGAGATGGTGTGTGCCTGTGGACGTCCAAGCCGAGGTGGATCGGGCCAAGATGCGAGCCGCTGGTCACGGCCGACTGCTTCCCGTATGTGGCTCCCTCCAGCCTGGCAGTGCGGGCACCAGTGGGCGAGGAACACCACCAGTGTGGCCTTGCCGTCGCCGCCGATGGTGACCGGCGTGCCGTCGAAGCTGGCGACGCGCAGGACCGGGGCCGCCATGCCCACCGCGGGGACTGGGCGCCCTCGG
>JASLBL010000564.1 GCA_030146615.1 Actinomycetes bacterium | reverse complement strand
TACCGGCCGCCGCCACTTCCGCCACTGACCGGGGCCGCCCGCATGGCACCCGACCGTCCCGCGAGCGCCGCCCCCGAGCTGGCCGGCCTGCGCGCCCTGGTCACCGGCGGCGCCTCCGGCATCGGCCTGGCCACGGCCCGGCTGCTGGCCGCCCGGGGGGCCAGGGTGGTCTGCCTGGACGTGGCCGCCGGCACCCCCGAGCCGCCGCTGGAGCAGGTGCACGCCGACCTCACCGACGACGCCGCCGTGCGGTCGGCGGTCCTCGGCGCCGCCGAGCGGCTCGGCGGGATCGACATCGTGGTCAACAACGCCGGGGTCGGCGCCGTCGGGACGGTGGAGGCCAACCCGGACCAGGAGTGGCACCGGGTGTTCGACATCAACGTGCTCGGGATCGTCCGGGTCACCCGGGCCGCCCTGCCGTACCTGCGCGCCTCGGCCAACGCGGTGGTGGTCAACACCTGCTCGATCGCGGCCGCCGTCGGCCTCCCCAACCGCGCCCTGTACAGCGCCACCAAGGGCGCCGTGCAGTCGCTGACCCTGGCCATGGCCGCCGACCACCTGGCCGAGGGCATCCGGGTCTGCTGCGTCAACCCGGGAACCGCCGACACCCCCTGGGTGCGCCGGCTGCTGGCCTCGACGGCCGACCCCGAGGCCGAGCTCCAAGCGCTGCGGGCCCGCCAGCCCAGCGGCCGGCTGGTCACCGCCGAGGAGGTCGCCGCCGCCATCGCCTACCTGGCCAGCCCGCTGGCCGGCGCCACCACCGGGACCGTGCTCGCCGTCGACGGCGGGATGCAGGGCCTGCGGCTGCCCGCCCCGCCCAGCTCCTGACGCCGCCCCGGCCGGCCCCGGGTGGTCAGCCCAGCGAACGGCGCAGCTCGGCGAACGCCTCGGCCAGGTCGGGGAGCTGGTAGTGGGCGTTGAGGCCGCTCGGGTTGGGCAGCAGCCAGGCCCGCGACCCGGCGATCGGGTCGGGCTGGGGGCCGACGGCGGCCTTGGGCCGGTCGAAGGCGGTCCGGTAGGCGCCGACCCCGAGCACGGCCACCACCTCCGGCCGGGCGGCGGCGGCCTTGGCGGCCAGGCGGGACCCGCCGGCCCGCAGCTCCTCCGGCCCCAGCTCGGCGGCGCCGGCGGTGGCCCGCTCGACCAGGTTGGTGATCCCCAGCCCGAGGGCCACCAGCTCGCCCTCCTCGTCCGGGGCGAGCTGCCGGGGGGTGAGGCCGCCCAGGTGCAGCGCCTTCCAGAACCGGTTGCCGGGCCGGGCGAAGTGGTGGCCGACCGCCGCCGACCACAGCCCGGGGTTGATGCCGCAGAACAGCACCCGCAGGCCCGGCCCGAGGACGTCGGGCACGAAGCGGCCCTCGGCCGCTGCCAGCTCGGCGGGGGTCGGTCGGGCTGCCATGGCCAGGGGAGGATAGCCTGGCCCCGGCAGGCACAGGGCGGCTCCAGGGGAGGGATGCCGATGGCGGCGAGGGTGCTGGACGGCAGGGCGGTGGCGTCGGCGATCCGGGCCGAGCTGGCCGAGGAGGTCGAGCGGCTGGCCGCGGCCGGCCGGCGACCGACCCTGGCCGCGGTCCTGGTCGGCGACGACGAGGCCTCCCACATCTACGTCGGCTCCAAGCAGCGGGCGGCCGAGCGCTCGGGCATCGGGTCGCGCCGGGTCGAGCTCCCCGCCACCGCCAGCCAGAAGGACGTGCTGGCCGCGGTGGCCGAGCTCAACGCCGACGACGGGGTCCACGGCATCCTGGTCCAGCTGCCGCTGCCCGACGGGCTGGACCCGGTCGAGGTCCAGGACGCGATCGACCCGGCCAAGGACGTGGACGGCCTGCACCCCGAGAACGAGGGCCGCCTCCTGCGAGGCGACCCCCGGTTCGCCCCCTGCACCGCCATCGGCATCGTCGAGCTGCTGCGCCGCGAGAAGGTCCCGGTCGAGGGCAGCCACGTGGTCATCGTCGGCCGGGGCCTGCTGGTCGGTCGGCCCCTGGCCGTGCTCCTGTCGGCCAAGGCGCCGGGGGCCAACGCCACCGTGACCCTCTGCCACACCGGGACCAGGGGCCTGTCGCAGTTCACCAGGCAGGCCGACGTGCTGGTGGCGGCCGCGGGCCGCCCGGCGATGATCACCCCGGACATGGTCAGGCCGGGCGCGGCCGTGGTCGACGTCGGCAACCACCGCGTCGACGGCCGGATCGTCGGCGACGTCGCCCCCGAGGTCACCGAGGTCGCCGGCGCCCTCACCCCCGTTCCCGGCGGCGTCGGCCCCATGACCGTGGCCATGCTGCTGGCCAACACCGTCGCCGCGGCCCGCCAGCAGGCGAGCCGCTCCCGGTGAACCTCTCCCGGCTGCTGGAGGACGGCCGGTTCGTGGTCACCGGCGAGCTGGTCCCGCCGCGGTCGGCCGACCCCGGAGTCGTCCGGCGGGCCGCGCAGCGGCTGCGCGGGCTGGTCGACGCGGTCAACGTGACCGACAACGCCACCGCCCGGATCGGCATGACTCCGCTGGCCGCGGCCATGCTGGCCGCCGGCGAGGGCCTTGACCCGGTCCTCCAGCTGACCTGCCGGGACCGCAACCGCCTGGCCCTCACCGCCGACCTGCTCGGTGCCCACGCCCTCGGCATCCGGGCCGTGCTCTGCCTGTCCGGCGACCCGATGGAGGTCGGCAGCACCGGGGCCAAGCCGGTGTTCGACCTCGACGCCGTCGGCCTGGCCCGCCTGGCCACCGACCTCGGCCAGGGCCGCGCCCCCGGCGGCACCCGGATCGACCCGCCGGCCCGGTTCCTGGTCGGTGTGGCCGAGGCCCCCGGCGCCGACCCCTCCGGCGGCGCCCGCCTGGCCGCCAAGGCCGACGCCGGCGCCACCTTCGCCCAGACCCAGCCGATCTACGACGTCGCCCAGTTCGCCGCCTGGCTGGACCGCCTGGCCGCCCGCGGCCTCCCCGACCGGGTGGCCATCCTCGCCGGCATCCTCCCGCCCACCTCCGCCGCCCAGCTCGAGCGCTTCGCCACCCTCCCCGGCTGGTCGGTCCCGGACGCCGTCCTCACCCGCATCCGCGCCGCCCGCGACCAGCGCGCCGAAGGCATCGCCCTGGCCGCCGAGATGGTCCAGGCCGTCCGCACCCTCCCCGGCGTCCGCGGCGTCCACCTGATGGGCCTCGGCCCCACCGCCGGCGTCCCCGAGGTCGCCCACACCGCCGGCCTCCTCCCCCGCCCGGTCCCGGCCTGAGCCGCCGGCTACCCCCGCGACTCCAGGGGCTGCCAGGAACGGGGCGCCGGCCCCACGTACTCGGAGTCGGGGCGGATGAGGCGGTTGTCGGCGTACTGCTCGCGGATGTGGGCCGTCCAGCCGGCCATGCGGGCGGCCGCGAACAGCGGGGTGGAGAGGTCGGGGGGGAGGCCGAGGGCGGAGAACACCGAGGCGGTGTAGAAGTCGACGTTGGGGTAGAGCTTCTTGGCCTCCATGACCGTCTCCTGGACCCGGACCGAGACGTCGAACCAGCGGGGCTCGCCGAACTGCTTGCCGAGGCGCTCGGCGATGTCGCGGAGGACGGTGGCCCGGGGGTCCCAGGTCTTGTAGACCCGGTGGCCGAAGCCCATCACCTTCTCCTTGCGGCCCAGCTTCTCGCGGACCCAGTCGGGGGCCCGGTCGGGGGAGCCGATCTCATCGAGCATCTCGCGGACCTCGGCGATGGCCCCGCCGTGCAGCGGGCCCTGGAGGGTGGCCACGGCGGCGGTGACGGCGGCGTACATGTCGGCCAGGGTGGCCGCGGCGACCCGGCCGGCGAAGGTCGAGGCGTTCAGGGTGTGGTCGGCGTAGAGGACCAGGACGACGTCGAAGTCGCGGGCGACCTGGGCGTCGGGCTGCTTGCCGGTCAGGGCGTACAGGAAGTTGGCCGCGATCCCGAGGTCGTCGCGGGGCTCGACCGCGTCCGCGCCGGCCCGCAGCCGCTGGTAGGTGGCGATGATCTGGGGGGTCTTGGCCATCAGCCGGTAGGCCTTGCGCAGGTTGGCCTCGGGCGACTCCTCGTCGTCGGGGTCCAGGGCGGCCGCGGCCGACACCGCCGTCCGCAGGGTGGTCATGGGCCCGGTCCGCTGGGCCAGGGAGCCGATCAGCTCGACCAGCAGCGGGTCGAGGACGCTCTCGGCCCGGAGGGTGTCGACCGTCTCCGACAGCTGGGCGGCGGTCGGCAGCTCCAGGTGGTGCAGGAGGTGGA
>JASLBL010000436.1 GCA_030146615.1 Actinomycetes bacterium | reverse complement strand
GGCCCGTCCGCCGGAGAGCACGTCGAGGGTGGTGACGGCCTTGACCAGCAGGGCCGGGGGCCGGAAGGTCACCCCGGTGACCATGGTGCCGAGCCGGACACGCTCGGCCTGTCCGGCCAGGAATCCCAGTGAGGTGTAGGCCTCCAGCATCTCGGTCTCGCCGGGCGCGGCCGTCGGGTCGGCCTGGAGCAGGTGGTCGACGACCCAGACGGTGTCGACCCCGGCCTGGTCGGCGTCCCGGACCAGCCGGGCGAGCTCGGAGCCGAGCCGTCCCGGGCCACTCGGCTCGGCTGCCGTCAGTCCTGGTGGAGGTTGACGAGATTGCCGCAGGTGTCGTCGAACACGGCGTCCATGCCGCCGTACTCCATCCTGGCCGGCTCCCTGACGAACACCACGCCCTTGGCCTTGAGCCGCTCGGCGTCGCCGGCGCAGTCGTCGGTGCCCAGGGAGAACACCGGCCGGCCCAGCTCGCGGCTGGCCTGCCGGAACGCCCGGGCCGGCTCGTCGGTCAGGTGCAGCACCAGCTCGACCCCGTCGGGCTCCTCCGGCGACACCACCGTGAGCCAGCGCTCGCCAGGACCGTAGGCGGCGTTGGTCTTGATCTTGAGGCCGAGCACCTCGGTGTAGAACCGCTCGGCCCGGTCCTGGTCATCCACGAAGATCCCGATCAGCCCGATCCGCATCCTTCCACCTTTCCTTGGTCGTCCGGTCGTCGCCGAGGCGTTCAACCCGGGTGAACCGGTGTTCAGCACTTCCGCTCCGGCGCCCAGGTGATCGGGGCGCGTGGTTCGGGGGTGTAGGAGCAGTAGCGGCCGGTCCGGCGATCGCGTCCTCGAGGCCGGCCACCAGGTCCGCCACTTCGCGGTCCCGGCCCACGAACGGCCGGCCCGCTCCCCGACGGGCCGGATCCCCCATCACAACCATTGCGTGGTCAGCCTAACGCCACCCTCCCGCACCGGGAACGCCCGCGGGCCCGACCCCGCCCTGCCGGTCGCTGGCTGACTGGGCCCGGGGCCCGCAGAATGGCCCATGGCCAGCGATCAGGAACCTCTCCGCATCGGGCAGCAGCCTCCCTTCTCCGTCCCGGCCGAGCGTCGCGACCCGGCCCGCCGGTTCCGCGGGCGGCTGGTCGCGCCGGTCACCGTCTGGACCGCCGGCCGCCCACCGGGCGGGGCCGGCCTGACGGTCTCCTCGATCCTCGTCGCCGAGGGTGAGCCGGCCCGGCTGCTCGGCCTGATCGACCCGACCTCCGCCTTCTGGGAGGCCATGCAGGAGACCGGCAGCTTCGTCGTCCACGTCCTGGCCGCCGGCGACCGGCACCTGGCCGAGCGGTTCGCCGAGATCCGCCCCCCGATCCGGGGCCCGTTCGAGCGCCTGGAGGTGGCCGAGTCGCCCTGGGGACCGGTGCTGGGCGGGCACCGCCCCAACGCGGCCTGCCGCCTCGCCGAATCGACTCCCACCGGCCACGGCGAGCTGGTCCAAGGCGTCATCGAGCAGCTGGAGCTCTCCGACCTGGAGGACCCCCTGGCCTACCTGCACGGCCACTACCGCTCGGTGGGCGACCTCCCGGGAGGCTAGCCAACGACCGACCCGGGGGGCGGGGCGTGCTCGCGGAGGGCCGGCGCCAGCTCCTCGAAGTAGCCCTCGAGGCCGGCGGGCGAGAGGATCTCCAGCACGCTGGCCGGCTCGACGCCGGCGTTCCACATGGCGTGCGGGGTGCCCCGCGGCTTGACCAGCGAGGCTCCGGTGGCCGCCTCCACCACCTGGTCTTCGGTCCGGACGCCCACGGTGCCGGCCAGCACGTGGGTGAACTGTCCTCGCGGGTGTGGTTGTGGGGCTTGACCAGCGTCCTTGGAGGAATCTCGACCTCCAGCATGGCCAGGCTGCCGCCGGAGTCGGTGCTGGTCACCTGGTAGCCGAAGCGGACAAATGTAACAGTAACCTTGGTGCTAGGCTGCCCGCATGGGCACCCAGCCTGGCCTTCGAGAACGCAAGAAACGCCAGACCGGGGCGCTGATCGCCGGGGAGGCGCACCGGCTGTTCAGCGACCGGGGCTTCGACGCGGTCACCGTCGCCGAGGTGGCACGGGCCGCCGACGTCTCCGAGGGCACGGTCTACAACTACTTCCCGACCAAAGAGGACCTCTTCTACGGCGGGAAGCCGGGCCCTCCAGGCCCGTGAGCGGGAGATCGTCGCCCACTCCACCGACGCCCTGGCCACGCTGATCGCCCAGGAGATCAAGGCCCCAGCGGACGACGTCGAGGCGTCGGCGGCGGCCGCCGCGCTCATGGGCGTCCAGCGGGCACTGGTCGCCTACGTCCGAGCACAGGTGCTCGACGGGCGGCACGGTCCCGAGCTCGCCGCCGGCACCCGCGCCCAGGCCGAGCGCGCCTTCGCACGGCTCGAGACCGGCCTCGCCGGCTACTCCCCTCGACCCGGCTAGGCCTCCAGCCGCCGGCTGGCCAGTCTGAGCACGTCGGCGCGGCTGCGCTGTCCGTGGTCGGCGGCCACGAAGTGGTTGCCGATCCACAGCGAGAAGGCAAGCATGCAGCGGACCTCGACGTCGTCCTCGTCGTGGCAGAAGGCGGCGAACAGCGAGCGCATGTACTCCATCCGCCGGTAGTCGGCGCGCCGGAGGCGCTCGGCGACCGCCGGGTCGCGCCGGACCAGTCGCGGACGGCGAGGTCGATCGCCAGAAGGCCCTCACTGGAGGAGGCGAGCGCGAACAGCCGCCGCAGCCTGGCCTGGCGTCCCCGCCCCCGCTCTCGACGCGCTGGATCACCTCGTCGATGCTGACCCGCTCCCAGGTGTCGAGCAGCTCCTCCAGCAGCGCCTGCCGGTCGCCGAAGTGCCAGTAGAAGCCGCCCTTGCTGACGCCAAGGGCCCGGGCCAGCGACTCGATCCGGACGGCGTCCGGGCCGCCGGCGGCAAGGGCCCGGAGCCCCTCGTCGATCCAGCCGCTGCGAGGCGTGCGGGTGAAGACCATGGCCCTTCCCGGTCGCGTCGGTGAGCATTCGCTGGCGCGGGGGCTTGACGCGGCCGACGCATCGCCAGGCTTCTCCCGCGTCGCCCGCGCGCTCTGGGCGATCCGGTGGAAGCTCGGGGCCCTGCTCGGCTGGGACCGCCCGGACCGTGGTCTCGGCTCCCGGGTGCCGACGCTCCGCGACCGCCTGCCGGCGGATCTGCGCGACACCCCGTCCGGCCCCGACCTGGACCGCTTCACCTCGCTGTACCTCCTCGAGGACGAGTGGGCGGCGGAGATCGCCAACCGGACCATGCACGGGGTCCTGCACCTCGGCTGGGTCCCGGACCAGGCGGGCGGCTACCGCGCCCAGATGGCCGTCCTGGTGAAGCCGAACGGACGGCTCGGGAAGCTCTACATGGCCGCGATCCGGCCGCTCCGGCACCTGATCGTGTACCCGGCGCTGCTGCGAGGCATCGAGCGGGAGTGGCCGGCCGTCGCCAGCCAGCCTGTTCGGCGCCCCGACGAGCCACGGCCTCGCCGGCGAAGGCTGACCCGGTCAGACGGGGAAGGGCCGCTCCTCGACGATGCGCTTCATCACGATCGTCGAGGTGAGCCGCTGCACGCCGGGCAGGGTGGCCAGCCGCTCGTCGCGGAGGCTCTGGTAGGCGTCGAGATCGGCGGTGGCGACACGGAGCAGGTAGTCAGGGTCCCCGAAGAGCCGTTCGGCGTGGCGCACCTCGGCCACCTCGGCGCGGAAGCAATCAGCGGATAGATCAGCAACCAACTACCGGCCCTGGTGCCATACCCTTCCATGCATCATGGGCAGCCTGCTCGACTACGCGCCGGTCGTCGCGGCAGCGTTCGCGGTTCCCCAGTTCGTCCCCCAGCTCCTCAAGGTGCGGGTCACCGGCGACACCGCCGGCGTCTCCTGGTCGTGGGCGGCGCTCACCAGCGTGAACAACGCCGCCTGGTTCGCCTACTTCGCGCTCTCGGGCTACTGGACGGCGCTGGTGCCGTCCTCGGCGGCGACCCTGCTGGCCGGTGTGCTGGCGACGATGCTGGTGCGGCGCGGGCTGGCCAGGGCACGGCCGGCGGTGCTGATCGGCGGGTGGGTCGCGCGGACTTCCTTGGTCCTGGTGGCCAGGAACGACTCGAGCCCGTCCAGCAGGGTCTGGAGACCGAACTCGAGTGCGTCCCGGCCGCTGATGGCGAGGGAGTCCCCTGGCAGGCCCGCCACCTCGGGGTAGTTCCCGGTGGCCCTCGACGGCTTCGACCTGGCGGTGTCGGCCGGCGGCGTCGACGGGCTGCTCGGCCCCAACGGCGCCGGCCACCTCCGAGCGCCCGGCCCGCGAACGGTCGGTTCGCCCTGATCTGGATCGGCGTGGTCCTGGGCCTCGGGGTCAAGAACCAGGAGGCCGCCGGCCGGCTGCTCGCGGTCGCGTTCCCGCTCGGCATGGTCTCCAGCGTCTTCACTCCGCCGTCCCTGAGGCCGAGCTGGCTGGGCGCGATCGCGATGTGGAACCCGCTCTCCTCGGCCCTGGCAGTCCGGCGGTTCCACCGTCAGCGGCGCTGACGGGGACGGCGGCGCGCAGCAGCTCCAGCATGCGCGCGACGCTCGGGCGGACCGGGTTCGCGGGCCGGTGGGCGGCGAACACCACCCGGCGCGGTGCGGCCTCGCGAACGGCGACGATGTCGACGGAGGCCGGTCGGGTGGCGAGGCCGAGCCGCGGCACCAGCGAGACGGCACCGGCGCTGGCCACCGTGGCCAGGACGACGCTGGTCTCGCTGCTCGTGTAGCGGACGTCGGGCTCGAACCCGGCCGCCCGGCAGGCGCTGCGCAGCGCCCGCCCGCACGAGCTCCGCGGCGGCTCGGCCACCCAGACCTCGCCCGCCAGCTCGGCCAGGCCGACCGGCGACGGGAACCGGCCGGTCGGCGCCGCCAGGGCCAGCTCCTCGGCGAACAGCTCGACCCGGACCACGTGCTCGTCGGCCGGCAGCGGCTCGTGGTCGTACTCGTGGGCCACGACCAGGTCGAGCTCGCCGAGGCGCAGCGCCACGACACTCTGATCGGGCTCGGCCTCGCCGACCGTGACCCGCAGCTGCGGATGGCGGCGCATCAGCTCGGCCGCGACCGGGATCACCAGGGCACCCGCCACCGATCCCGAGGCGGCCACCCGCAGCTCTCCGGCGACGGTCGTCTGCCAGGCCTCGAGGGCCGCCCTGGCCTCCTCGAGCGCGGTCAGCACCGGCTCGGTGCGCTCCACGAGTAGCCGCCCCGCCTCGGTCAGGCGCAGGCGGCGGCCGTTGCGCTCCAGGAGCTCCACCCCGCTCTCGCGCTCCAGCGCGCTGAGCTGCTGGGAGATCGCCGACGGCGTGTAGCCGAGCGCGTCCGCGGCCGCCGTGACCGTCCCGCGGAGCGCGACCTCACGCAGCACCCGGAGCCGGCCTGGGTCCAATCTCATGAAGAACAGCTTACAAGCCAGTTCATAAAGCTTCAGTTGTGCTGACGCATCCGGACCGGCATCGTGGACCGCATGACCGCAGGCCACGAGCTCCGCTTCGGGCTCGACATCTCGACCTCGGCGTCGCCGGGCGCCGATCCGGTCGCCGCCGCCGCCCGGGCCGAGGCGCTGGGGTTCGACTTCGTCTCGGCATCCGATCACCCCTGTGGCGAGCAGCCCAGCTACGAGACATGGACGATGCTGTCCTGGGTCGCGGCCGCCACGACGAGGATCCAGGTCGCCACCCGTGTCCTGGGGGTGCCCTACCGGAACCCGGCCTTGACGGCCAAGATGGCCGAGACCTTCGACCGGCTCTCCGGTGGGCGGCTGCTCCTCGGCCTCGGCGGAGGGGCCGCCGACGACGAGTTCCGCGCCTTCGGCCTTCCTGTCCTGTCGCCGCGCGAGAAGGTGGACGGGCTCGAGGAGGCGGTCCGGATCGCCCGCGGCCTCTGGGGCCGGCCGACCTTCACCCTGGACGGGCGCATCCACCGCACCGACGAGGCCCGGATCGAGCCCAAGCCCGATCGCCACATCCCGATCTGGCTGGGCACCTTCGGCCCGCGGGCCCTGGCCGTCACCGGTCGCGTCGCCGACGGCTGGATCCCGTCGCTGGGCCACGCCCCGGCCGACCAGCTCCCCACCATGCGCCGGCGGGTCCTCGACGCCGCCGAGCAGGCCGGACGCGACCCGGCGACCATCACCTGCGCCCTGAACCTCCAGGTCCGCGTCGGTGACGACCCCGAACCGGGACCCGACATCCTCGGCGGCTCTCCGTCCGCGGTGGCCGAGCGGATCTCGGGCTTCGTCGACAGCGGGTTCACCGCCTTCAACTTCAAGCCGGCCGGCGCCGACCCCGACCGGCAGGCCGAGCGACTCGCCCGCGAGGTCGTCCACCCCCTGCGAGCCGCCCGCTGACCTCCCACCAGCCCCCGGCCCGCAGACTGGCCCGCCGCCTGGTCAGCCTGTACACCGGCCTGGTGCTCTTCGGGCTCGGCGTCGCCCTGATGGTGGCCGCGGACCTGGGCCTGGACCCCTGGGACGTCTTCCACCAGGGCCTGGCCACCCGGACCGGGCTGTCGCTTGGCTGGACGGTGATCGCCGTGTCCGCGGCCGTGATGCTCGCCTGGGTCCCGCTGCGCCAACGCCCAGGGCTCGGCACGGTCAGCAACGCCGTCGTGGTCGGGCTGGTGATCGACCCCGCCCTGGCGCTCCTGCCCCGGCCCGGTCACCTCCTCGGCCGCTGGGCGTTCCTGGTCGCCGGCATCCTCGGGATCGCCGTCGCCACCGCCCTCTACATCGGGGCCGATCTCGGCCCCGGCCCGCGCGACGGGCTGATGACCGGCCTGGCCCGCCGAGGGCACTCCATCCGCCTGGTCCGCACCACCCTCGAGGTCTCCGTGCTGGCCGTCGGCTGGCTCCTCGGCGGCACTGTCGGGATCGGCACCCTCGCCTACGCCCTCAGCATCGGCCCCCTGATCCAGCACCTCATGCCACGACTCGCCACCGCCGGAGGCCGCCGGGGCCGTGATGGCTAGCGGGCCCGCGTGACCTGGAACCTCCTGCTGGAGACGGGCGGGCTGGTCGTCTCCAAGGACATCCACCTCGACATCGAGGTCGAGACCATCCGCCAGTCGCCCTGACCGCCGGGCTCCGATTACAACCGGCCTGCGGTGCTACCCACGACGCCGTTGTCCGCAATGTCATCAAGGAGCTGTCATGCATCCAGTACTCCGCCGGACTGTCGTGGTCGCCGGCGTTGGCGCCGGGGTGATCGCGGTCCGCCGGCTCACCACCCGCCAGCCCGGCAACGGCACCCACCGGGAGGCCCGCGACCGCTGGCATGCGTTGACCATCAACCGCCCGCCCGAGGAGGTGGCCCCCGAGGGGCGGCTGCCCGAGCCGCTCGCCGCGCTCGGTGACGCCATCGAGGTCCAGACCCGCCCGGCCCCGGGGGACCAGGGCACCGAGGTGGCGGCCCGCCTCCGCAACGGCGCCCCGTCCGGCCGGCGGGCGCTCCAGCAGCTTCGGACCGCCCTGCGGGAGTCGAAGCAGCTGATCGAGACCGGGGAGATCCTCAGCCCCGACCAGCCGCCGACGACCAGGCGGACCCTGACCGGGCTCCCGCTGGAGCTGGCCACGCGGCGTGCGCGCGGGGAGGGACGGCTATGAAGGCGGTGTGCTGGACCGGCGTCAACGAGCTGTCGGTGGAGCAGGTCCCCGACCCCCAGCTCCCCAACGCCCAGGACGCGCTGGTCAAGGTCAAGCTGAGCTCGGTCTGCGGGTCGGACCTGCACCTGCTCGGCGGCTACATCCCCTTCATGCGGTCCGGCGACGTGATGGGCCACGAGTTCCTCGGCGAGATCGTCGAGGTCGGCTCCGAGGTGCGTCGCCGCCGGGTCGGCGACCGGGTGGTGGTCTGCTCGTTCATCTCCTGCGGCCGCTGCTGGTACTGCCAGCACGACCTGTGGTCGTTGTGCGACAACGGCAACACCAACCCGGCGATCCTGGAGACGGCCTACGGCTACGCCCCCGGCGGCTGCTACGGCTACTCCCACGCCCTGGGCGGCTTCGCCGGCAGCCACGCCGAGTACATCCGGGTGCCGTACGCCGACTGGGGCACCTTCCCGGTGCCCGACGAGGTCGACGACCAGACCGCGGTGTTCGCCTCCGACGCCGCCCCGACCGGGTGGATGGGGGCCGACCTGGCCGGGATCAACCCCGGCGACATCGTGGCCGTGTGGGGCTGTGGCGGGGTTGGCCAGATGGCGGCCAGGGCGGCGATGCTGCTCGGGGCCGAGCGGGTCATCTCCATCGACCGGTTCCCCGAGCGCCTCGCCATGACCGAGCGCGAGATCGGCGCCGAGACCCTTGACTACACCAAGGTCGACGTCGACGCCGAGCTGCGTGAGCGGACCGGCGGCCGCGGCCCCGACGTGTGCATCGAGGCCGTCGGCATGGAGGCCCACAGCCCGGGGCCGCAGTACCTCTACGACCAGGTCAAGCAGCAGCTCCGGATCGAGTCGGACCGCCCGATCGCGCTGCGGGAGGCGATCTACTCCTGCCGCAAGGGCGGCACGGTGTTCGTGCTCGGCGTGTTCGGGGGCCTGCTCGACAAGTTCCCCATGGGGGCGGTGATGAACAAGGGCCTGACGCTGCGGGCGGCCCAGCAGCACGGCCACCGCTACATCCCCATGCTGCTGGAGCGGATCGCCAAGGGCGAGCTCAAGACCTCCCACCTGATGACCCATCCGATGCCCCTGGACCAGGCCCCGCGAGGCTACGACCTGTTCAAGAACAAGAAGGAGGGCTGCGTCCGGGCGGTGTTCCAGCCGGGAGGGTGAGCTACCCGGCGAACCCGGCGGCCGGCAGCGCCTCGGGGAGCGCCTCGACCTCCGGGGCGCGCAGGCCAACGTGCGATGGCGCCTGGACGATCAGCTAGGCCGGCCCGGGTCCCCCTGGCTCGCGTGGTCAGCCGGTTGCACGGCAACCTAACCCGGACCCGCGACCGTCCGCATGACCCGGAGGAGGGCGGTCACGGCGGGAGCCCGGCCGGGGGCGGGCAGGGCGACGGCACAGATCTTGCGGTCCGGCAGCCGCGGGACCGGCGCACCAGCCGGATGTCCGGCCGCAGGGTGTCCCGTCCGGCGAAGCTGGGGCAGAGCAGCCCGCCGACCGCCTTCCGCCTGGTCGCCCGGCGGGGCCACCGTCGTCCCGGCCGTCGAGAATGAGCTCGCCGCAAGCAGGAGCAAAGGAGGCTCGATGTCCACCACACCGCAGCGCCAGATCGGGATCGTGCTCTTCGACGGCGTCGAGGAGCTGGATGCGATCGGCCCCTGGGAGGTCCTGTCCTACTGGACCCACAAGAGCCCCGAGGACGGGTGGGCGGTCTTCACCCTGTCGCCGACAGGAGGCGTGGTCCAGTGCGCCAAGGGCCTGCGGGTCCTGGCCGACCACGCCCTTGCCGACGCCCCCGCCGTCGAGGTGCTGCTGCATCCCGGCGGGCGAGGCACGCGTCCCCTGACTCGCGACGCCGCCCACCTGGACTGGGTCCGCCGCCAGCGCGCCACGGCGCCGCTGCTGACCAGCGTGTGCACCGGATCGCTGGTGTACGCGGCCGCCGGCCTGCTCGCCGGGCGCCCGGCCACCACCCACTGGTCGGACCTCGAGGAGCTGGCCGAGCTGGACCCGACCATCCAGCTCCGACCGGACGACCGGTTCGTGGACGACGGCGACGTCATCACCTCCGCCGGGGTCTCGGCCGGCATCGACATGGCCCTGCACCTGGTCGCCCGCCTGGCCGGTGTCGACCGGGCCAAGCAGATCCGCCGCGGGATCCAGTACGACCCCGAGCCGCCGGTCTGAGCGGTCGCTCCGACAATGTTCTCCTCGGCCGAGGGCCGGGCCCGGCGACCTGGCCCGCCGGGCCGGGGCCAGTGCCTTCGTGGCCAAGGGAGCCCGGCCCGAGCAGCTCTGCGCGGCCGTCCCGGCCGCCTGGCACGACCGATAGCCCGGCTGATTGGACAAGCGGCGCAAGGTGGCGGATGCTCCCGCAGTCCCACTGGGGGGTGCAGATGCGCTACAAGGTCGGGGCCGAGCGGTTCCAGCCGGCGCCGCCGCTGGTCCACCGGGCCGAGGGCGTCTTCCGGGCGAACCGGACCGCCCCGGTCGGCCCCACCCACGCCGTCTGCGCCGAGACGGGCGCCGCCGCCTGCAGGACCGACACGGCCCGGCTCGTCGTCCTCGACCAGGACTGGGAAGCGAACTGCTTCATCGAGAAATGCCCCGACTGCTTCGCCGCCGTCGCGGCCACGGGCGGCGCCTAGGCGGGGAACGAGGCGGCGCCGGGCCGCCCTGGTCATGGCTCGGCGTCCGGCAGCCCGCGCCACATGGCGATGGTGTGCTCCAAGGTGGCCTCGTCGTCGCCGACCATCACCAGGGCCCGGCTCCCGACCCGCTCCAGGTCGGCGGTGGTCAGCGTCGGCCCCTCCCGGGTGGAGCAGGACCAGCGGGTCGCCCTGGCCGTGCTCGTCGTACCAGGTGCGCACCTGCCCGACCTGGACGGAGGCGGCCACGGCGCTCAGGCCTCGCCGGGGCCCGGCCGATGCGGAGGGCCCCGCTGGCCCGGACCAGGCCCCGGGCGATGCGGGAGGGGAACGAGTCGGGCTCGGGGACGCCGACCGGGCGGATGCGGCCGTTGTGGATGGCGGTGAAGCGCCACCCGTCGGGGGTTCGCACGGCCACGATCGTGTTGCGGGTGCGGCGACGCTTGGGCAGGCGGGTGCGCCAGGCGACCAGCACCGAGCCGGTGGCGTGGACCAGCGCGACGTCGTCGCCGAGGTAGCGGATCGACTCCACCTCTCCGACCAGTGCCGAGCCGATCAGCACCCCCCGGAACAGCTTGTCGTGCGACACCACCATGGGCTCCCGGCCCCGCTCCCAGTAGCCGTCGTAGGAGACGTAGTCACAGTCGTCGGTGAAGCAGGCCCCATAGGCCCGGGCGTCGCCCTTGGTCCAGGCCTGGCACATGCGGTCGAACAGCTCGGTGAGCTGCTGGTCGTCGGTCATGTCGACCCCTTCTCGCTGGTCTCGGCCGGCGGCGGCCGGTCCGACGGCAGGAGCTTGTGGGCACGCAGGACGGCGGCGCGGCGGTAGGCGTAGTCGGTCGCGCGCGTGAGGAACTGGGCGATCGCCGCCAGCTGATCGGCGTCGAAGCCCTCCAGGAGCGGGGCCGCATCCACCCGCAGCGTCTCGAACACCTCCCGGACGTCCTCGACCCCTTCCGGAGCGGGCGAGAGCACCTGCTTGCGCCCGTCGTGGGGGTGAGGCACACGACGAAGCCGGCCTGTCCGCTCCAGGCGGGCCACCACCCCGGAGACGGCCCCGCTGGTCAGGCCGGTGATCGCGGCCAGCTCGCTCCCGGTCATCGGCCCGCGCTCCAGCAGCAGGTCCAGGCACTTGTGGTCGGCCGGGCCCAGGCCGAGGCGGTCGGCGACCGCGTGATGGAACAACACCGTCGCGGTGCTGTACCGCCGCGCCAGCCTCCCCAGGATCTCCTCGGCCAGCTCCGGCTGGGTTGCCGAGTCCGCAGTACCCACCGCAGTGCCTACCCTCCAGCTCACTTACTAACTAAGCTAGATAGTAGGCCAGAGCTGACCTACCGCACCGCCTCAGGAGCGGACGCGAGCTCGGAGGCGGGCCGGATGGACCCGTACTGCCCGTCGAAGCCGGGATCGCGCACCACCTGGCCGCGGCGGACCCTGCCGATCGCCTCGGCCACCGCCGGGAAGCCGGCCTTGTCGATGTCGTCCAGCGGCAGGCGCTCCAGCACGGGCAGCTCCGGGCCGAGCACCTCGATCGTGGCGTCGACGATCCGCCGCACGGTCTTGCTGGTCCGGCCGACTCCCTCGACGTCCGCGACGATCTCGTCCAAGGGAAGCAGGTTGCGGCAGCCGGCCGCTCCTGGCGGACGGGCTCCCGCCGGCCGGTCGGCCAGGTCCTCCACCCGCTGGAGCACCCCCATGGTGAGCCGCTTGCCGCAGAGCGGGCAGCGCAGGCGCGCCCGGCGGGCCTCGGCCGGCTCGAGGCGGACGCCGCAGTGCCGGTGCCCGCTCAGGTAGTACCTGCCCTCCTCGGGAAAGAGCTCGACCGTCCCCTGCAGGCCCTCCCCGGTCTCCAGCGCTCGGCGGATGGCGAAGTAGTCCAGCTCGGTGTCCAGCTCCGTCGCCTCCCGGCCGAGCCGTGACGGGGCGTGGGCGTCGGAGTGGCTGACAATCCGGAACCGGTCGAGGCTGGAGACTCGCCAGTTCATCGGCGGGTCCGACGACAGCCCGGTCTCGACGGCGAAGATGTGGCGCGTGAGCTCCCCGTAGCAGGCCTCGATCGAGTCGAAGCCGGTGGTGGCGCTCAGGACGCCGACCCACGGTGTCCAGAGATGCGCAGGCACCAGGTAGGCGCCGTCACCGCTGTCGAGCGTGGCCTCGAGCAGCTCGCTCGCATCAATGGAAAGGGTCGGGCGCCCGTCCTCACTGATGTTCCCGCGGCGGCCGAGGCGGTCGTTGAGGGTCGCCGCCGCCCTCAGGTCCGGCACGTACACCAGGTGGTGCATGCGCCGAGCGCGTCCGTCGCGACGGAACGCCGACGAGACCTCCACCTGCAGGAGGAAGCGCAGCGGACCGCGGCAGGACGGGGGAAGCCGCTCGGTCACGGCCCCCTCCAGCTCGTCCCGGAGCCGGAACAGGCCGGGCTCGGCCGGCACCAGGCTCGCCTCCAGCTCCCCGAACCAGGCCGGGTGGGTGAAGTCGCTGGTGCCGAGCACCGTGATCCCCTTGCGACGGGCCCACCACGCGAGCTCGACGAGGTCGGCGTTCCGACTCGTCGCCCTCGCATACCTGGAGTGCACATGCAGATCGGCATAGAACGACATGCACCTAGCTTTCCCGGCAAGCCACCCATGAAGCGCGGCCGGCACGTTCGCCGCCGGCTGCTCGGACCCCGTATGCTATTCTGCAAGTAAGTACTTGCTTACAGGAGGTGCAATGCCAGAGGAGCCCTGGTCGACCCGCCAGCGCATCGTGGCCGAGGCGATGCGCCTGTTCGGCGAGCAGGGGTATGCCGCGACCACGGTCGCCGAGATCGAGGCGGCGGCCGGCCTGTCGCCAGGTTCGGGCAGCCTGTACCGGCACTTCCCGTCCAAGCAGGCCCTGCTGGCCCAGGGGGTCCGCCAGCAGATCGCCGCCGGCGAGGAGCTCCTCAGCTTCATCGCCGACCCCGCGGGATTCGCCACGCTGGGGCTGTCGGAGCGCCTGGCGATGGTCGCCCGGGCCGGGCTGCGCCGGCTGGACCAGGAACGCGACCTGAGCCGGCTGCTGGTCCGCGACCTGGCCCGCTTCCCCGACCTGCTGGCCGAGATGGGCCGGGAGGAGATCGAGCCCATCTACCAGGTGGTCGCCGCCTGGCTGGCCGAGCAGGCCGGGCCGCGCGGCCGGGGCCGGGACTGGCCGGCCCTGGCGGCCGTGCTGGTCAACGCGACCTCGCACTACTGGCTGCTCGGCGACATCTTCGGCAAGCACCCGGCCGGGATCGACGAGGACCGCTATGTCGCGGCCCTGGCCGAGCTCGCGGCCGGGCTGGTCGACGGTCGCCAGGAGGAGGATCAGGAGCCATGAGCCTGCAGGGAACCAGCACCGGCGCGACCACCGGGAGGTGGGCGGCGACCGGCCCTGGGTCGGGACCGGGTCGTGGGTTGGTGATCGCCGTCACCTTGCTCGCCGGGGTGTTCATGGTGGCGGCCGGGGTGTGGGCCGTGCTCGCTCCCGGCTCCTTCGCCGACGCCGCCGGCTTCCCCCGTCACACTCATTTCGTGCATGACGCCGGCGCGTTCCAGCTCGGCATCGGGATCACTTTGCTGTTGGCCCTGATCTGGCGGGACGGGCTCGCTCTGGCCCTGGCCGGCTTCCTGGTCGGCAACTTGGCCCATACGGTCAACCACGCCGTCGACCAGCACCTCGGCGGCCACGCCCTCGACCCGTGGGGGCTGGGCGCCCTGACCCTGCTCACCAGCGTCGCCCTGGTCGTACGGCTGCGCCAGCTCGGCTGGGTCATTGGCGAGGTGGGTCTCGCCACCACGCCGACCCTGGCCCCGTTCGTGCGTCAGAAGACGGTGGTGCTGACCAGCTACCGCCGGGACGGTCGGCCGGTGGGCACCCCGGTGAGCATCGCCGTCGACGGCGACCGGGCCGTTGTCCGCAGCTTCGAGAAGGCCGGGAAGACCAGGCGGATCGGCCGCAACCCCGTCATCGAGGTCACGCCGTCTACGGCGCGTGGGACGCCGACCGGCCCAGGCCTCAACGCCCGCGCAAGACGCCTGGAGGGCGCCGAGGCCAGCCACGCCGCCCGGCTGCTGGCCGCCAAGCACCCGGTGCTGCACGGCCTGCTGGTACCCCTCACCCACCGCCTTGGTCGCGCCAAGACCGGCAGGACGGTCCATTTCGAGCTCACTCCGATCTGAACGATCGCAGCAAGCCACCCATCCGGCCGGAGGGTATTCACGAGGACGGCGGCCCGGCGGGCTGGAGGGGGCCGAGCGGACCAGCCCGTACTTGTCGCCCAGGCCGAGCAGGACGCCGCTGGCCAGACAGACCAGGCCGGTGACCAGCAGCGGCCACACCGCGACCAGTTCCAGGGCCTGGAACGAGGTGGCTCTGGTGGTGGTGTTGTCGGTGGTGAGGGCGGTGAAGACCAGGACGGCCATGGCGAGGTCGAGGCGGCGGGCCTGCCTCAGCTGTTCGTTAGGACTACCTCGGGCCAGGCTAGGAACCAGCGGCGACGGCGTCTTGAACGGAATTCACCTCGCTCGCCATGCCAGGGCCACACGGCCATGTTGCCGATCGGCGCCTAACGCCACTATTGTGGCCTTAGCTGGCATCGCTGCACCCCCCTCGGAAGGGACGACCCGATGAACGACATCCCGGCCAGCCGAGCGAGGCTGATGACCTGGAACATCTGGTGGCGATTCGGGCCCTGCTGGCAGGACCGGCAGGACGGCGTGCTGGAAACCCTGCGCGGCGTGGACGCCGATGTGGTCGCATTGCAGGAGGTCTGGGGGACGGCGGCGACGACCCAGGCTCACGAGTTCGCCGACCAGCTCGGGCTGCACGCCGCGTTCGCCGCGCCGTCATATCCGCCGGCGCCTGATCCGCCCGAGACTCCAGACCACGAAGGAGTCGCCCTGGGCCTCGGGCTGTTGAGTCGCTGGCCGATCGCGAGCCTGCGACAGGTCGAGCTGCCGGCGCGGCACCGCACCCTGGCTCCGGTCACCATGGTCGCCGGCCTGGAGCACCCAGCCGGCCTCCTGCATGTCGTCGTGGCCTGTCTGGAGTATGAGCCGGCCTACAACGACGATCGGATCGCCCAGGCGCATGCCCTGGTCGACCTCGCTACCGACCCCGACCTGGATGGTCCGCTTTCGGTCATCGCCATGGGCGACCTCAACGCCGCCCCGGACAGCCCCGTGCTGCGCCCGCTGCACGACGCCCTTGTCGACGCCTGGACCGCGGGCGGCGGCGACCCGACCGCCGTGACCCTCCCCTCGACCCATCCCTCAGCCCCCGTCGAGGCCGTCGAGCTGATCGACCAGCGGATCGACCACATCTTCCTGCGGCCGGGACAACCCAGGCAGCGGCCCGTCGTCGAGTCGGCCACGGTCGCCGGGGCACCGGTGAGCGGCCTCTCCCCCTCCGATCATCTTGCCGTCGTCTGTGACCTGAGCTGGACGTGAGCGAGAGGTGGCGCATGGTCGATGCAGCCTTGGCTCGGCCCGGCGGCCGTACTGCCAGAGTTCGGTCCGCCGTCCTCGACGCGACGGTGGCCGAGCTGATCGAGCACGGGTACGGGGGGCTGACCGTCGACGGCATCGCCGCCCGCGCCGGGGTGAACAAGACCACGCTCTACCGCCGTTGGGGCGGCCGAGACAGCCTGATCGTCGACGCGGTCGAGACCTTCGCCGCCGCCCAGGCCAAGGTTCCCGACAGCGGCGACATCGACGAGGACCTCAGGTTGTGGGCCCGCTCGATCCTGGCCACCCTCACCGGTCCCGTCAGCGGCGCCCTCGTCCGCGCCGTGTTCGGCGGCGCAGGCGACAGCCCGCAGGTCCGCGACCTGCGGCACCGGTTCTGGCTCACCCGCTCCACGCTGGTCACGCCGATAGTCCAACGGGCGGTCGAACGCGGCCAGCTGCCCGCCGGCACCGTCCCGGAGGAGGTCATCAAGCACGTCGGGGCGCCCCTGTACTACCGGCTCCTGGTCCTCGCCGAGCCACTGACGCCGGAGGCGGCCGATCTCGCCGCCGCCGCCACCGCCGCCGCCGCCCACGCCGGCGTCTTCGTCGCCACCGGCTAGGGCGTGCGTTGCCGGGCGCACCACTGTCGAAGATCCCGGTGGGCTGTGCGGTGAGTGTTGATGTGCAGTGACGACCGATCGCTGTCGACTGGGCAGCCCGGCGACGGACCAGCGCGGCATATGCTCGACCACCGACAAGAGGAGACAGAATGGGCAGCTACGTGCAGCTCGGCGGGGTGCGCACCTACTACGAGGAGGACGGCGACGGGCCGCCGCTGGTGCTCCTGCACCCCGGGGGGGCCGACTCGCGCGCCTTTGAGGTCATCGTCCCCGGCCTCGCCGGACAGTTCCGGGTCTTCCGGTCCGACCGCCGCGGCCACGGCCGCACTCCCGACGTCGACGGCCCGATCAGCTACGAACTGATGGCGAAGGACACGATCGCCTTCCTCGAGCAGGTCTTCGGCGGGCCGGCCTACCTGGTCGGCCACAGCGACGGGGCGCCGGTGGCGCTGCTGGCCGCGCTGGCCCGTCCCGACCTGGTCCGCCGGCTGGTGTTCGCCTCCGGGGTCTTCCACCACGACGGCTGGGCGCCGGGCGCCATCGACCTGGACGAGGAGACGACCGCCTTCTTCACCGAGTACCACGGTGAGGTCTCCCCCGACGGCCCCGATTCCTTCCCCGCCCTGGCCGCCAAGCTGCACCGCATGCACTCCCAGGAGCCAACCCTGACCGTGACCGACCTGGCCGGCTACCCCGGCCCGGCACTGGTCATGGTTGGCGATGACGACGACGAGACCCCGATGGAGCACACCCTGGCCCTGCGCCAGGGGCTGCCGCGGTCACAGCTCGCAGTCGTCCCCGGCACCGGACACGGCCTGCCGGTCGAGAAGCCGGAGCTCTTCAACCGGCTCATCATCGAGTTCCTGACCGAGGACACCGATGGAGGCGACCGATGATCGCGCGCATCTGGCGGGGCGTCGTCCGGCTCGACGACGCCGACGAGTACACCGGTTACCTCCGCGACACCGGCTTCACCGAGTACGCCGAGACCTCGGGGAGTCGCGGCGCCTGGATGCTCCGGCGAGACCAGGGCGACCGGACCGAGTTCCTCACCTTGTCGCTGTGGGAGAACGTGGACGCGATCCCTTGCAACCCTGACCTCCAGATGGTCAGGCGGATGGCCTGCCGCGGACCTGATCATCCTGCGGACCGGACGAGATTCCGCCAGATCCGTCCGGCCAAGAGCGCGCCTCACTGCTTTGCTGGGACTGAAGACGTCAGCGACGCCTACCTGAGTGTCAACGGGTCGCCCGGAAGGGGTCGACGACCGGTGCATCGTGCAGGTTGGCCCTGACCCCCTCGATCGGGAGGCCGACCAGGTCAAGCACCTGCTTGAGGATGTCTGCGGCTTCCAGACCGCGGATGTGACCCTCCTGGGTGGCCATGCAGCGGTAGATGGTGATGTAGAACTGGGTCGGGGTGTTGTAGGTCCAGTCGACGCTGCCCAGGTGGACGCTGGTGCCCATGGCGCCGCCCTCGGCGTCCCAAGGCTCGCTCCAGACCTGCACGCCGGCCGGGCCGGCCGAGAACACGCCGCCCGCCCTCACATCCTGGGCCTTGGCGGCCTTGAGCAGGCGCCCAGCCTCCTCCTGGGGGAAGACCAGGGCCGGCCGCACGCGGTTGACCTTGACCGCTGGTGCACCCGTGGGCTGCAGCATGGCTCCACTCCAGGCTCGGCAGGTGGTTCCCTTCTACCATCGGATGGCGTCGAGTCCGGGTTGAGCACCGGCCGGGAAGTGCGGGCACGTCAGGGCATTGGCTCGTGGGCCCGTGCGGTCGGGATGTGCACGCCGGGGTAGTGGCGTTCGAGCAGGGCGTCCACGGCTGCGGGACCGAGGGGCCTGGCGAAGAAATAGCCCTGGCCGAGCTGGCAGCCGAGCTCGCGCAGGGTGGCCAGCTGCTCGGCTGTCTCGATGCCTTCGGCGATCGTCTCCAGACCGAGCGTCTGGGCCAGGGTGAGGATCCCCCGGGCCAGGGCGGAGTCCTCGATGCTTCTGGCCACGCCGACGACAAAGGAGCGGTCGATCTTGAGGATGTCGACCGGGAGGCGTTGCAGGTAGCTCAGGGATGAGTAACCGGTGCCGAAGTCGTCCAGCGCCAGCCGCACGCCGAGCCGCCGCAACTCGGTCAGGATCGTGATCGCCGCGTCCATCTGCTCCATGATCGCGGTCTCGGTGATCTCCAGGACCAGGCTCTGAGGATCGAGGCCGGCGGCGGCCAGTGCCGCACGCACTTCGTCCACGACGCCGGGGTGCTGGAGCTGGCGGGCGGAGAGATTGACCGCGATGGTCAGCGGCGCTGAGGTCGGCCACCGTTCCTGCCAGGTCTTGACCTGACGGCAGGCCTCCCGGAGCACCCAGCGCCCGATCGGCAGGATCATCCCGGTCTCTTCAGCGAGGGGGATGAACTCACCCGGTGACACCTCGCCGCGAGTGGGATGGCGCCAGCGAACCAGCGCCTCCAGGCGGCAGATCCGGCTTGACTCCAGGTTGATCTGTGGCTCGTAGCACAGGTGCAGCTGGCCCTTCTCGACCGCCCGGCTGAGGTCGGCAGCGAGGTCGAGGCGTTCGACGACCGAGGCATGCATGGCCGGCTCGAACAGCGCATAGCGGCCCTTGCCCTGTCGTTTGGCGGCGTACATGGCGGTGTCGGCGTTGCGCAGCAGCGCGTCGGCGTCCTCGCCGGCGGCGATGGCGACGCCGATGCTGGCGGTCGGGGTGAGGTCGCGGTCCCGCAGCACGATCGGTGTCGCCAGCCCTTGCAGCAGCGCCTCGGCCGAGCGCACCGCCTCGGCCGCGGCGATGTCCTCCAGCAGCACCCCGAACTCGTCGCCGCCCAGTCTGGCAACCGTGTCGCCAGGCCGGGCGTGACCCTGCAGGCGCATGCCGGCGATCGTCAGGAGGTCGTCACCGGCGTCATGGCCGAGCGAGTCGTTGATGTCCTTGAAGCCGTCGAGGTCGATGACCAGGATCGCCACCGTGACCCCTGGGCGCCGGCCGCGGGCCAGGGCGTGCTCCAGCCGGTCGGCGAACAGGGCCCGGTTGGGCAGCCCGGTCAACGGGTCGTGCAGGGCCTGGCGGACCAGCTGTTCCTCCAGCTGCCTGCGCTGGGTGATATCGCGGGCGATCACCGACACACCGACGATGGCGCCAGCGTCGTCCTTGATCGGTGACCAGCTGACCGTGACCGCCACGCGGGTGCCATCACGGTGCAGCTGTATGGTCTCAACGTCGGTGATCACCTCACCGGCGAGCGCCCGCTCGAACATCGACCTGTTGAGCTCGAAGTGTTCCGGCGGCCACACGCTGGCGATCGGCTGGCCCAGCATCTCCGCCGCCGGCCGGCCGAGCAGCCGCTCGGCGGCAGCGTTCCAGGTTGTCACCGTCATGTCGGCCGCCACGCTGTAGATCGCGTCGCTGGAGGACTGCACGATCGCCGCGAGCCGCTGCGCGGCCTCCTCGGCTCGGGTGCGGTCGGTGACGTCCTGGGCGGTGCCAACCATCGTCGCCGGCCGGCCGGCGGCGTCGGCATGGACCTCGCCACGGGCCTGCAGCACCCGGACGGTCCCATCGGGCCGGACCACCCGGTGCTCGCACGCAAATCCGGTGCCGGCGGTTCGTGCCCGCTCGACCAGCTCGAGCACCCGCTGGCGATCGTCGGGGTGGAGCAGCCGCTGGAACATGTCGAAGCTGGCGTCCTGCTCCCCGGGCGGCAGGCCGAGGATGCGATACAGCTCCTGCGACCAGGTCACCTCGTCGCTCGTAAGGTCCCAGCTCCAACTCCCCAGCCCGGCCAGCTGCTGGGCCTCCTTGAGGGCGGTCTCGCTCGCTCTGACGCGGGCTTCGGCGGCCCGCAACGCCCCCATGTCCACCATCAGTCGGCCGGTGCGGGCGAGCACCAGCACAACGATCAGCACTGCTGCCACCGCAATGGCGACGACGTCGCCCTCGCCCTCCCGTAGCCCGTGGACCAGGAGCAGGCCGGGTGCCAGCACACCTGTCGCGACCAGCGCGGCCCGTGTGTCGCGTCGGGTATCGCGGTCATGTCTGGGCGGCGCGATGACAGCCCGGCTCGCAGCCAGGAACCTGCGCCACGGAGAGCTGCCCATGGGATCTGTATCGTCGGGGGGCGCGGACTCCTTAGCGGGAGCTCGAACCTAGTGGGTCTTGCTGTCGATGTGCGTCGGCGGTGGGGCTGTCCCCGGCTCGATCGGGTTGGTGGCCTGCGTGTCGGGGTGGCGACCCGACGGGGAGGGAGCGACGATGATGCGGTCCCGGCCGGCGTGTTTGGCTTCGTACAGCGCCCGGTCGGCCCGGCCGACCAGCCGCTCAGGGCCTTCCTGGCCGTCCCATTCGGCAATCCCGGCGGAGAAGGTCTGACCGTCCGGGTTCACCGCGCGGAAGTCGTCGAGGACCATGACAGCCTGCATGAGGGTGCAGTCGCGCAGCAGGACGGCGAACTCCTCCCCGCCGTAGCGGGCCAGCAGGTCGGTGCGGCGCATCCGGGTCTGCCAGGCCGCGGCGGCCTCCTTGAGCAGCCGGTCCCCGCCCTGGTGGCCGTGGTGGTCGTTGTAGCGTTTGAAATGATCCAGATCGAGTAGGGCGACATGGAGGCGGCCGCCGTAGCGTCGGACCCGGGCCATTTCCCGGGGGAGCTCCAGTTCCCAGGCCCGCCGGTTGGGGATCCCGGTCAGCGCGTCGTTGTGGGCCAGGGCGGCCAGCTGGGTCGCCTGGTCCTGGACCTTGGCCACCAACCCAGCCATGCGCAGCACGACCAGCAGGAACAGCGCCACCGACCCGAGCACGATGGCGGCGACGTCGATTGGCTGGTGACGCAGTCCCTGCCAGGCGAGCACGGCCGGGGCCATCAGCGACGTGGTCGCGAGCAGGACCAGCCGCCGGTGGGAGAATCGCGTGGCCCGGTCGGGGGCGACCTCTGACAGCGACCGCATGGAGGGGTGCAATGCGGCCGTCCCCCAGACCACGTACGACAGCAGCCAGCCGGCGTCGATGAGGCCACCTTCATAGCTGCTGACAAGGTTCAGGACGGCATAGCCGATGTCGGCGCCGAGCAGCAGGACCAGTGCCACACCAAGCAGCCGGTAGGCGACGGTGCGGGCGCCCGGGCTGGTCGCCAGCCGAGCCGCCATGGCCAGGAGCAGCACGTCGCCGAGTGGGTAGGCCAGCGAGATCAGCCGCTCGGGCAGCGACAGTGACGGGTCGGCGGCGATCGGCTTCATGAGGAACGTCCACGACAGCAGGCCGAGGCCGGTGGCGATGATGGCGGCGTCGATCAGCCCGGCCCGGTCCCGGCCTGAGATCCGTCCCCGGATCAAGATCAGCAATCCCATCGCCAGGACCGGGTAGCCGGCGAGGTAGAACCCGTCCGCGACCGATGGGAAGGGGCTCTGGTGCAGGACGAGGTCGATGACCGCATAGAGGACGTCACCGACCACGAACAGCAGCTGGCCGGCGGCGAAGCACCACCAGATCAGCGGCCGGGCCGGCCGGTGGCGGCGCACCGCGATCAGGATCGCCGCGACCGACGAGAGGCCGATCAGGTCATACGCGAGGTTGCTCCAAAGCCCCTCCAGGGGAAGCAGGAGGTAGAGGGCAACTCCGGCCAGGCCGCCGGCCAGATAGATCCGCCAAGCTCTTCCGCTCATGCTCTCCCAATCGGCACTGCGCTCGAATCCATAAGTCGAGACACCAGGTTCGGTACCTGGGTGACCGGCGACGTTTGGGTGCAGTGCTACCTGGCGGCGGCGACCGGCGGGGCGACCGTCCATGGGCGGGCCGGGTCTCGGTGGATCAGAGCGAGGGCCTGGCCGATCTGGGGGTCTGGAGGGCGCCGAGCCAGCCGCCGCGGGTTGCCGGGGCGGTCTCGATCCAGGCCGGATGGCCTGGATAACCAGGACGTCGGCAAGGCGGGTGATCACCGCCTCGCCGCCGGGTTGGAAGGCCCTGGCCTTGGCGGCCATGAGCTTGAAGACGGCCTGCATCCAGCTGGCGCGGGGCTCGTCCGAGGCCTGGATGTAGAGCATCGCCGGCAGGATCCCGACCAGGTTGCGGGCGACGGGATGCTCGAAGCGCACCGCGCCCTCACTCCGGAGCACGTGGCCGTTGGCGTGCGGGACCAGCGCGACGTCGCCCGGATGCAGCCACCTGGCGTGGTCCTGGCCGACCTCGAGCAGGGCCCCGCCGGTGGCGACGACGTGGAACCAGAGGTAGCTCGGCATCGGGTCCAGGGTCATGCCCCAGAGGGCGCTCAGCTCCGAGCGGCAGTAGAAGGCGCCGTCCATCGCAGGAAGTGGAGCGCCTCCCCAACCGGATCGGGCGGGGCCAGGCCTCGGTGGCGTCCATGGGCCCAGGAGAACCGACCATGGAAGCAACGACATCCCAGCCGACGCTGGTGCTGGGCGGGACTGGCAAGACCGGCCGCCGGGTGGTGGAGCGCCTGGAGGCGCTCGGCCGGCCGGTGCGGGTCGGCACCCCCTCCACCACCCCGCCCTTCGACCGGAACGACCCCGCCACCTGGCCCTCGGCGCTGGCCGGGGTCGGGTCGGTCTACCTCACCTACTACCCCGACCTGGCCGTCCCCGGGGCGGTGGAGGCGGTGCGGTCCTTCGCCGAGCTGGCCGTCCGCGGCGGGGCGACCCGGCTGGCGCTACTGTCGGGCCGGGGCGAGCCCGAGGCCGAACGGGCCGAGCAGGCCGTCGCCGCCCTGACCGACGACCGGCATGTGGGCCAGCTCTATGAGCTGACCGGCGCGCGGTCGCTGACCATGGCCGAGGCGGCGGCCGAGATCGCCCAGGCGTCCGGCCGCCAGGTCCGGTACGTGCCCGTCTCGCTGGCCGAGCACGCGGCCGAGGCCGCCGCCCACGGCGTCCCGCCAGAGGTCGTGGAGCTGTTGACCTACCTGTTCCGCGAGGCCAACGTGCCCGCAACAACGCCCTGGCGGCGCCCCAGCCGCGGCGGGCTCCTTACCCTCGCGCTCCGGATGGGTGATGCCAGGGAGTGCCGCAGCGTCGATCCGGCGGCACGTCGTTCGTCTAGATGGTGAGAAGCCCGGCACGGTGCCGGCATCCAGGACCCAGACATCCCGCCAGGGGAGGTGGCGCATTGCGCATCCGAACACCCAGAAAGGACCATCCTCGCGGTGATCGCCGCGGCCGTGCTGCCGCTGCCGAGCGCGCCCCCCCGGGTCGCGTACTGACCCGAATCCAACCTCGGTGGCGGCAGAGGCGCCGCTGGACGGTACTGACGGAAGGAGTTCGGATGGGTGAGAGCACCGTGATCCGGCGGTTCCGGGTCGACATCCCCCAGGCCGACCTGGACGACCTGGGAGCGCGGCTGGCCCGGACCCGCTGGCCCGGCGAGGTGGCTGGGGTCGGCTGGAGCCGGGG
>JASLBL010000384.1 GCA_030146615.1 Actinomycetes bacterium | reverse complement strand
AGGGCCGCCTGCATGGCCTCGGCGCAGCCGGCCGCCGCCGCCGTGGCCGCGGCCAGCCCCCGCCCGTCGAGGTCCCCGGCCGGGGCCGGCCAGCAGGCCAGCAGCGCGTCCCCGGCGAACTTGAGCACGTCCCCGCCGGTCCCGGCGATCAGCTCCAGCAGCGGCGAGAAGGCCCCGTCGAGCAGCCCTCGCAGCTCCTCGGCCCCACCCGGCCCGCCGGCGGCCAGCCGCTCGGTGATGGCCATGAACCCGGAGATGTCGGCCAGCAGCAGCGCGCCGACCAGCCGGTCGGCATGGGCCCGCCCGGCGGCCTCCGGCTCCTCCAGCAGCCGCCGCACCAGCCGGTCCGGCATGAAGCTGGCCAACGCCCCCGTATCCGAGGCCACGGCGATCAGCTCCCCCCTCCGGCCGGCGGCCCACGGCCCGGCCGCCCGCCAACAGGATATGGGAGCCGGCCCGCCGACGGTTACCCGGCCGGCTGGAGGACCACGTCGAAGTGGGCGTGGCGGAAGGGGGCGTCGACCCCGTAGGCGGCCGCCTGGCCGGGGTCGTCGACCTCGGTGAACTCCCTGACCAGGCTCTGCTTGACCGCGAACACGGCGTCGGAGTCGAGGTAGGGGCTGCCGGCGACGAAGATGTGGGTCGTGACCGGGAGGTGGCCGTCGGCGGCGACGATCAGGTGGATGTGGGCCGGGCGGTACGGGTGGCGGCCGGTGGCGGCGAGGAGGCCGCCGACCGGGCCGTCGGTGGGGATCGGATACGCGCTCGGGGTCACCGTGCGGAACCAGAAGCGGCCGTCGTCGTCGCAGGTGAACAGGCCGCGGCCGTTGCCGGGGGGCTGGGCGCCAGGCTGCTGGACGTCGTAGAAGCCGTGGTCGTCGGCCTGCCAGACGTCGACCAGGGCGCCGGGCAGCGGGGGGCCGTCGAGCGCGCGGACCTGGCCGGTGACCACGCACGGCTGGCCGGTGGCGACCAGGTCGATGGTGTCGCCGAGCTCGCGCGGCGGGGACTCGACCATGTGGAAGGGCCCGAGCACGGTCGACTCGGTGGCCTCCGACGCCTTGCGGTGGTTGATGGCGTCGACCAGCATGGTCACCCCGAGCACGTCCGACAGCAGGATGAACTCCTGGCGCTGGTCGTCGCACCGCTGCCCGGTGGCGGCCAGGAACCGGACCGCGGCCTCCCACTCCTCGAAGCTCGGCTCCACCTCCCGGACGAACCCGTGCAGGTGCCTGACCAGGCTGCCGAGGATCTCCCGGAGCCGCGGGTCGGGGGTGCCGGTGAAGCTCGCCTCCACCGCCGCCGTCGCCGTCTCCTCGGTGAAGTCCATCGCCGTCTCAGCCGATCAGCGGCAGCCTCGGGTCCGGGTGCTCCGGACCCCGGCCCGACGCCGCCCGCACCCAGGCCAGGTCGTCGCCGAGGTCCGGCGGCCGCCCGGCCACCGTCTTGCGGGCCAGCAGGTCGTCGAGGATGGCGGCGGCGACGGCGACCCCCTCGGGGGTGGCCATGGGCTCGCGCCCGAGCGCGTCGGTGAGGTCGAGGCCGTGCACCACCGCCTCCACGACCCGGCTGGCCACGAACTCGTCCAGCCGCATGAGCGCGTAGTACCCGGGGCCGACGGTGTCCGGGGCCATCGACCGGGCCCCCTCGACCGTCTTGGCAAAGGTCGCGGCCAGGACGTCGGGCATCTGGGCCGGGGTCTTGCCCTCGACCATGGTGTAGGCGTAGTCGTAGACGACCGGGGCGACCTCCGAGCGGGGGAAGATGAAGAAGCTCACCCGGTCGCGGCCCACCTGCCCGTCCTGGGGCTCGGCCATGAGCATCACGGTCAGGCCGATGGAGATGTCGAAGTGCCCGGCCAGCTCGAACAGCGTCCAGGGGGGCTTGGTCTCGTCCAGGGGGCGGAGCTTGGTCGGGGTGGCCCAGTCGGCCTCGGCGAGGCCGCGGAACCCCTGCTCGACCTGGGCGAGCTCCACCTCAAGGATGCGGACGGTGTCCTCGTACGAGCCCATGGGCGCCTCCTCAGGGCGGGTCCAGTTGCAGCCGGCCGGCCGAGCGCCGGCTGAGGTCGCGGGCGAGCTGGTCGCGGGGGACGAAGCCGAAGGCGGAGGAGGCCTCGCTGGCCAGGCGCTCCGGGCTCCCGGCGGAGACGAAGCGCTCGGTGACGCAGCCGCCGGGGAAGGTGTAGGCGCGGGTGACCCGGGCCGGCGTGGTGGTGCGGTCGATCTTGAGGTAGCGCCTGGCCCCCGGCTGCTCGGAGCTGACCTCGGTCGCCCCGGCCAGGTCGCAGGACGGTGCGAGCTCGACGGTCACCGCCGCCACCTGGTGGGGGTCGACGACGTCGAAGACGATGGTGGCCAGGCCCGAGCTGGCCTTGACGTCGTTGAGCGACCAGCCGCCCGGGTCGAGCTCCAGGCAGGGCACCACCGGCGACGACGGCACCGCCTGGGCCATCAGCCACAGCGCCTGCTGGTCGTCGCAGGCGATGTCGCTGGTGTACAGCGAGGCGTTGGCCCGGTCGGTCTGGAGCGCCCAGCTCACGAACGCGGGCACGATGATCGCCAGCACCAGCAGGACCATCAGGCCGAGCCCGAACCGCCGCGGGCTGAAGCGCTGGTTGGAGATGGGCACCGGCCGCTGGGGCAGCAGGTCGAGGAACTCGGCGTGCACGTCGCGGCCCTGGGCCCGCAGCATGTGGCGGAGCTGTGACGGCATGGCCAGCCCGCGGGTGGCCGCGAACGCCTCGGTGATCTCCTCGACCGAGAACTGCCGCAGGGCCCGCTCGTAGACCAGCCCGGGGTCGCAACGCAGGGCCAGGCAGAGCATCATGTTGGCCAGGTCGACGGCCTGGCGCCAGGGGCTGGGCCGGGACTCGACGAAGGCCACGTCGATCAGCAGCATCCGCCCGTCGCGGACCAGCAGGTTGGCCGGCTTGATGTCGCGATGGGCCAGGCCGGCGTCCCACAGCTTCCTGACGATGCCGAGCCCGTCGTCGATCACGCCCTGGTCGACCTCGGCCTCGCCCAGCTCCACCGCCCCGTCGAAGAACTCCGACACCAGCAGGTACTCGCGGTCGGGGGTCAGCTCGACGAAGCCGTAGGGGCGGGGCGTCGGCAGGCCGGCCAGGTGCAGCTTGTGGAGGGCGTAGTCCTCCTGCTGGACCAGCCGCCGCACGCCGTGGAACGGCTTCTCGTCCTCCAGCCGGCCGTACAGCAGCTCCCGGCCCAGTTTGTACCAGCGGTCCGAGCGCAGGTGGCTGCGGGCGTACAGCTTGCCGAACAGCAAGGTCTCCGGGTCGCCCTTGACCTTGATCCGCAGTGGGGTCGAGCCCGCCGAGCCGGACAGGCCGAACGGCTTGACCTCCTCGATCTCCAGGCCGAGCTGGTCGGCTAGGGCGCGCCGGATGGCCTCGCCGCGGGCCCCGCCGACGTCCAGGTGGGCGGTGCGGCCCCGCCGGTAGCTGATCGGGAAGACCTCGCCAGGGGTGAACCAGCGGAAGGCGAGCAGCGGGATCGTGACCCCAAGGGCGGCCGCCACGAGCACGTCACTGGGGGCGTCGAGGCCCAGGTACATGCGGGCCAGGGCGAGCAGGGTGACCAGCCCGGTGGCCACCCACTTGCCGGCCTGCCGCCAGCGGCCCTTGGGCACCAGGGTGTAGAGGATGGTGATGAGAATGGCGGACAGGAAGGCGACCGGCCGCGACGGCATCGACCAGCCGGCCCAGGACCCCTCGAACTCGACCCCGAACGGCCGCGGCCGCCGCACCGCCGCCGACAGGCCGAGCACCGCCAGGGCGACCACCTGGAAGGAGATCAGCCCGACGACCAGGTGCCGGAAGCGCTTGTAGACGATCAGCAGGAGCACCGTCGCCCAGGCCAGGATCTTGACCGTCCACAAGGAGCCGAGCAGGCCGCTCAGCCCGCGGACGAAGCCGGTCAGCCCGGGGGTGCGCAGGTTGGCCAGCGCCTCCACCACCCGGTTGTCGGCCACCGCGAAGGAGACCCCGCGGCCGTAGCGGCCGGCCGCGAACACCAGCAGGGTGAGGGTGACCAGCCCGAGGGCGGCGAGCATCCAGCCGACGCCGGTGCTCTCCAGGTGGCGCGGCAGCGGTGGCGGCTCCCCGGTCGGCCGCCGACGGCGGCGGGCCCGCCGGCTCCCCGGCGGGGTCACGTCGCGGGCGGCGCCGAGGGTGTGGCTCGAGCTGCGGTCCATCATCCGAAGTATGGCAGGGGTGTCGAGACCAGCTCAGTACTCCCATGCCGCGTACTCGGGGTTGCCGGCCTTCACGTGCTCGAACAGCAGCTTGGGCGCGTCTGCCGTAGAGCATTACAAGGATGCTAGCCCGCCGGACCGAGGAGGCACCACGGTGCGGCTCCCGACCCCGCCGGCGAGGGCTAGGCCCCGGGCACCGCGGCCGGCGCGGCCCGGCGCGACCGCACGGCCGGGGCCAGGACGGCGATCCCGCCGGCGAGCACCAGCAGGACGAGCAGGGCCCGCCCGAGCCCCACCTGGTCGGCCAGCAGCCCGATCAGGGGCGGACCGACCAGGAAGCCGCCGTAGCCGATGGTGGTGACGGCGGCGATCGCGTCCGCCGGCCGTTCCGGAGCCTCCCCACCAGCACTGACCGCCGCCGGGAACACCAGGCAGACCCCGAGCGCCCACAGCGCCGCCCCGACATACACCGACGCCAGCCCCGGCCCCAGCACCGTGAGCAGCACCCCCGCGAAGCTGACCACCCCCCCAACCCGAACCGCCCCATGCCGCCCCAGCCGCTCGGCCACCGCCGTCCCCGAGAACCGCCCCCCGGCCATCGCCACCGCGAACACCGCATACCCGGCCGCGGCCAGCGACTGGGTCGCCCCCCGCTCGTCCGTCAGGTACAGCGCCAGCCAGTCCGCCGCCGCCCCCTCCAGCGTGGTCGCACACAACGTCACCGCTCCCACCAGCAACAACCGCCCCGTCAACACCCGGGGTCGGGGTCTGTGGACACGGGCCGGCAACCACGTCCGCCCTGGGCTACGCTCCCCCTCCGGGGGGCCTGGCGCCGCGCCGGGCGGTTGCGGCGCGCCCGGGTCGGGGGCGAGCGCGGCCACCGGGGCGGTCGCGGGGACCGGGGCGGTCGCGTGGACCGGGGCGGTCGCGTGGACCGGGGCGGTCGCGGGGGTGGCTGGATCGGGAACCTCGGTGCGGTCTTCGATGAAGCTGCGGAGGGCGACCATCACCAGGGCGGTGCAGAGGACGGCGACGCCCGCGAAGTGGAGGGTGAGGGGGAGGCCGGCCTGGGCGGCGAGGGCGCCGCAGCCGGCGCCGGCGATGCCGCCGACGCTCCAGCAGGCGTGGTAGCGGGGCATCCACTCGCGGTCGGCGCGCTGCTCGACGGCGCTGCCATGGACGTTCATGGCCACGTCCCACGACCCGTAGAACGCGCCCCACACGAACAGGGCCAGGCCGAGTGTGACCAGGGTCGGCACCACGGCCAGGGCGGCCAGGGCGACCGAGGCGGCGACGGTGGTGACGGCGATCACCACCCGGCTCCCGAACCGCCGGCACCACCGCCCGGTGAACGGCATCGACAGCAGCGACCCGAACCCGGGGGTGAGCAGCACCAGCCCGAGCTCGGCCGCGCTCGCCCCCAGCCGGTCCCGGGTCGCCGGCAGCCGCGACACCCACGAGGCCAGCAGGAACCCGTTGACGGCGAACACCAGCGCCGTGGCCAGCGCCGCCCGCCCCAGCCGCTGGTCTGCCGCGGCCCCCCGGCGGGCCGGGGTCACCCGTAGTACCTGAAGATCACCTCGGCCACGCAGACCGGCTTGGTCTGGCCCTCGACCTCGAAGGTGGCGCCGTAGACGACCTGGAGGCCGTCGCCGGCCTGCTCGACGCTGCTGACCTCGAGACCCATCCGGAGGCGGGCCCCGACCCGGGCCGGGGCCGGGAACCGGACCCGGTTGAGCCCGTAGTTGAGGGTGGTCTCGACCCCGTCGACGGCCAGGATCTCACCGAGCAGGGCGGTGAACCGGGCCAGGGTGAAGAACCCGTGGGCCACGGTGGCCCCGAACGGCCCGTCGGCGGCGCGCTCGGGGTCGACGTGGATCCACTGCTCGTCGTCGGTGAGGGCGGCGAACTCGGAGACGTCGTCCTGGGTGATGTCGTGCCAGCTGCTGTAGCCGAGGTGCCGGCCGGCCAGGCCGGCCAGCTCGGTGAGGTGGACGTGGTCGCGCACCCCACCAGTATCGCCGGTCCTGGCGGGCAGGCCACCCCAGGCCAGGTAGACGCAGCCGAAGTAGGCCTCCTCGACCCAGAGGCCGGGGACGACCCGCTGGAGCTGGGCCCACGGCCGCCGGAAGCCCTCGAAGCTGGTCACGAACTGGCTGGCCACCTGCCAGACGAGCGGGTTGAGGTGGGGCGCGACGGTCGTCCACTTGGGCCCGGTGGCGGCCAGGCGCCCGCCGGGGCGCACCTGACCGAGGATGTTGGCCAGGGCCCTCGGGGACTGGACGACGTCGTGGGTGAAGGCGAACAGGACCGCGTCGACCGGCTCCGGGACCGCCGCCTCCTCGGCGCAGGCCTCCAGCAGAGTCACGTTCGCCCAGCCGGCGTCCTCGACCCGGGCCCGGGCCGAGGCCAGCATCTCCGGGCTCGGCTCGATCCCGACCAGCCGCCCCTCGCGGCCGATCGCGGCCTGGATCGGCTCGAAGCTCATGCCGGTGCCGCAGCCGACGTCCAGGACCACGTCCCCAGGGCGCAGGCGGAGCTGGGAGACGGCCCGGCGCCGGTAGGGCTCCAGCCAGGCGGTGGACAGGTCGTAGCTGGGGGCGAGTCGGCGGTACAGGGTCGCGGTACGCGTGACGTTCTCAGTCATGGTGCTCACACATCCCGATCGGGTCCCGGCCAGTATCACCTGGAATGGGCCGATGCTGCAGCCCTCGCCTCCAGCTTGCATACTTGAGGTAACCGGCGGGTGACGGGAGTGTTGCCGGAGAGGGCGGGAGCCGGGCGGCGCGATGATCGGGACCGACAGAACGGGCGGCGACGGCGCCGGGGAACCTGCCCTCCGGGCGGCCGCGGGCCCGCGGCTGGCCCGGCACCACCTGACCGTCGGCGCCCGTCGCGTCGGCGTCGCCGTCGGCGGCCACGGCATCCCCCTGGTGCTGGCCAGCGGGCTGCTGCTGACCGACAGGATGTACGTGCAGACCCTCAGCCGGCTGGCCGCGGCCGGCTTCCGGGTGGTGGCGGTCGACGTCGCCGGCAGCGGGATCTCCGACGACGGCAAGGGCCTGGACGAGTACGGGCGCCTGCTCGGCCAGGTGCTGGACGAGCTCGGGGTCGAGCGGGCCGTCCTGGCCGGCCACTCGCTGGGGGGCCGGCTGGTGACCGAGCTGGCCGCCCGGAGCCCCGAGCGGGTGGTGGCCCTGCTGCTGGTGGACGCCAGCGTCGGCGCGCCCTGGGACAGCCTGGTCCGCCTGGCCGGGTGGGCGCCGCCGTCGGTCGGGGTCCTGGGGGCGATGCTGCTGGCCGACACCCTGGCCACGGTGCCGTTCGCCCGCGACCTGGGGCAGGCGGCCAAGCTCAGCCGGCTGGCCGTCCCGGTCGTGGTCGGCCACCTGACCGCTCCCTGGCGGCTGTTCGGCCCCGGCCTGTCGGCCCTGTACGCCGCGGCCAGCGCCCCCCTGCTCGACCTGATCGGGCGGACGGCCACACCGGTGGTGGCCGTGCACGGCGACTGCGACCTGGTGGTGCCGCTGGCCTCGGCCCGAGACGCCGTCCGGCGGACGGGCGGCGAGCTGGTCGTCGTCCACGGGGCGACCCACTCCTGGCTGCTCCAGGACCCCGAGACCCTGCCGGCGATCGTGCGCGAGCTGCTGGACGGGGACCTGGGCGTGGCCTGCGCCCGGGCGGTCGTGGAGGCCGGGCTCGACCCCGGCGCCCCGCTGGAGGCGGTCGACGACGCCTTCGCGCCCGCCGGCACCCTGCTGCGGCTGCTCGGCCCGCCCGAGGCCGCCGGCCCGGGCCGGGCCGGAAGCGGCCTGCGCCCGGC
>JASLBL010000365.1 GCA_030146615.1 Actinomycetes bacterium | reverse complement strand
CCGCTCGGTGTGGCCCTGGCCGGCCTGTTCAGCCTGCTGATCTTCCTCGGACAGCCGATCACCAACCAGCTGGTCGCCCGCTCGACCCGGGCCGGGCGGCGCGGCGCCGCCTACGGGACCTACTTCTCGCTGTCGTTCGGGGTCGGCGCCCTGGCCGGGGCGGCCGGCGGGGTGGTGGCCGACCGCTCCGGGCTGGCCGCCGTGTTCGGCTTCCTGGGGCTGGTCGCCATCGTCAACACCCTCGGCGGGCTGGCTGTGCGGGCCCTGCTCGGCTCCGAGTCGACAGGACGGGCCCCGGCGGCCTAGCGTTTCGGTCGGTTGGACAACGGATCGATCCATCAGGAGGGATGTCGACATGGCCATGGCCGACCGCCAGGCGCACACGCTCTGGGAGGGACCGCTGATCGGCGGCAAGGGCGACACCGAGTTCGTCTCCAGCGGCATCGGCCGCTACCCGGTGACCTGGGCGGCGCGGACCGAGAGCCCGGATGGCAAGACCAGCCCCGAGGAGCTGCTCGCGGCCGCCCACGCCACCTGCTATGCCATGGCGTTCTCGCACTTCCTGGCCCAGGCCGGCAACGCGCCCGAGCGACTGCACGTCACCTCGACCGTCTCTCTCGATCCCAAGGAGGGTGGTGGCGTCGTCGTCACCCGCTCGGCCCTGGAGGTCAACGGCGTGGTCCCCGGGTACGACCAGGACGGGTTCCAGCAGGCGGCCGAGGAGGCCGAGAAGGGCTGCCCGATCTCCAACGCCATCCGGGGCAACCTCGAGATCACCGTGAAGGCCACCCTGGAGTCCTGACCCTTCGCCGCAGAGACGGCGAATAAGGCAGAACTACGTCTTATTGCGCATCCCTCGACGACCACGCAGCGCTTAGCCTTGCCGCGCCCGGGGCCGGTCAGTCTGCCTGCGTCTGGAGTTGGGCCACATGCGCACCGTCGCCCGCATCCTTCCCGTCGTCCTCGCCTCCGTGCTGCTGGCCGGGTTGGTGCTGCCGCCGGCCGGGGCCGTGCCGTCCCCGACCCCGGCCACCACCCTCCAGTTCTACGGGGGCGAGGTCCGGGCCGTGGCCCAGATCGGCACCACCATCTACGTCGGCGGCAGCTTCACCGCGGTCGGCTACGGCAGCCCCACGATCGCCCGCTCGCACCTGGTCGCCCTCGACGCCACCACCGGCCTGCACGTCCCCGGGTTCGACCCGCGGGCCAGCGACGACGTCAACGCCCTGCTCGCCAGCCCCGACGGGACCCGCCTGTACGCCGGCGGGGTGTTCAACAACGTCCGCGGCTGCACCAGCTGCGACCGGCTGGCCATGCTCGACCCGGTCACCGGGATCGCCAACACCGCCTTCGGGCCCCAGCCCAACGCCGCCGTGCTCAAGCTCGCCCTGGCCGGCAACACCCTGTTCGTCGGGGGGACCTTCGCCACCGTGGACGGCCGGCGCCGGGTCCGGCTGGCCACGGTCAACGCCACCACCGGGGCCGTCGGCGCCATGGCCCTGCACGCCAACGGGGCCGTCCGCGACCTGGCCGTCAACCCCAGCGGGACCACCCTGTACCTGGCCGGGGCGTTCACCTCGGTCGGCGGTGTCACCCGCTACAACTTCGCCTCGGTCGCGATCGCCTCCCGCACCCTGACCGCCTGGAACCCCAACATCCACGCCTCCGGCTGGGGGGTGGCGCTGGCCCCCGACGGCAACACCGCCTACCTGACCACCGCCGACGGCAACGAGAGCATCTGCGGCGCCGCCCACGAGTCGGTGATCGCCATGCCGGCCGGCACCGCCGGCACACCGCCGGTCCTGTGGCACAACGGTGGCGCCCCCGGCTGCCCGTTCAACTCCGGCGACATCAACGCCGTCGAGGCGACCGCCAGCGCCGTCTACATCGGCGGGCACCTGACCAACCTGTGCACGGTCAGGAACCCCTCCTACACCGTGCGCTGCCCCGGCGCCCTGACCGTCCGCACCCACGTCGCCGCCCTCGATCCGGCCACCGGGGTCCCCCTGGCCTGGAGCCCGGGCGCCACCGGCACCCGCGGCGTCCTCACCACGGAGGCCCTCCCCGCCGGCCTGGCCGTCGGCGGCGACTTCCAGCGCGTCGCCGGCACCCTCCACCAGGGCTTCGCCCTGTTCCCGGGAACCCCCTAGCCAAGGGTCAGGCCGCCCCCCGGGTGGTGTCGACCACGCAGAACAGACTGCCCTCGGCGTCCTCGATGGCGAGTGAATGTCAGCTGCCGCACATGTCGAGCAGCTTCCGCACGGTGGCCCAGTTGCGGGCCGTGGCGGCGGTTCCGGCACTCCCGGCCTTGGTCAGCTGGGCGGCCAGCTCGCTGCGGCCGAAGCCGTCCGGGATGTGCAGGTACAGGGTGGTCCCCACGACCCGGGCCTCGTCGCGGGAGCCCAGCTCTCGGGCCCGCTCCTGGGCGGCGTCGACGGCGGCGAGCTGCTCGGGCGACAGCGGCCCGTTCCGGAACACCGCGTGGACCAGCTTGGGGTTGGGCTCGTCGGGGAAGGGGTTGTCGGCCACCACCCGGGCCAGATCCTCGCGGCTGAGCACCACCACCCTTGGCCGCACCCCCAGCCGGTCGCCGATGGCGCGCTCCAGCGACCCGGCGATCCTCCCCGGGTCGGCCTCCTCGCTGGTGAAGACCACGTTGCCGCTCTGGATGTAGGTCGCCACCTCGGAGTGGCCGAGGCCCTCCACGACCTCGCGCCACGCGGCCATCGCGACCCGGTTGCGGCCGCCGACGTTGATCCCGCGGAGCAGGGCGACGTGGGTCGGCATGCTAGGTGACGGCCTCGAGCGCGGTGCGGACCACGTGGTAGTCGAGGGCGGCGGCCCAGAACGCCGCCTGCGCCGCCGGGTCGTGGCAGTCGACGACGATCTCGGTGAGCCTGCTCCCCATGCGGACCTCGCCGTTCGCGCCAGAGATGGTGGAGCGGGTGACGGGAATCGAACCCGCGTCACGAGCTTGGAAGGCGCGTCCGGCCATTCTGTTTGGCCGGCATGCTACGCCGATGGCCCAGGTCAGCACGCCTCGGACCGACCGCTGTTGTCCGTGAGAGACCGTCAGGGACCGATGCTACGGGCACGCGGAGGGCACGGCCGGCGAGGACCAAGCTGGCTCAGGCGTGCCACCGATGGCCACAAGCTCAACTGGAGGGTGAGGTCGGTCCTCGGTGACCACTTGCCTCGTTGCAGGCGCCCGCAGGGTGAGCGGCAGCTCGTTTGCGCGCCGAGGACGGCGTCAGCGATCACCCGAGGGCGGCTGGGGCTGGGTGGCCTCGGTTGAAGTCGCGCGCTCGGATCTGCCGTCGCCGCCGTCGGCCTTATAGCGCTGGTGGAAATGAACCGGCTCGGCGCTTCTGGCGCGGACCCGCAGATTCAGCAGCTCGACGAGGAGCGAAAAGGCCATCGCGAAGTAGATGTAGCCCTTGGGGATGTGCACGTCGAAGCCATCCAGCAGGAGCGTAAGACCGATCATCAGCAGGAAGCTGAGCGCCAGCATCTTGATCGTTGGATAGCGGTCGACGACCACGCTGATCGGCCCGGCAGCGACCATCATAATCGCGACCGCCACGATCACCGCCGCGACCATCACCCCGACCTGGTCGACCATGCCGACCGCCGTGATCACCGAGTCGAGCGAGAACACTGCGTCCAG
>JASLBL010000299.1 GCA_030146615.1 Actinomycetes bacterium | reverse complement strand
AGCGGATCCGCGCCTGGTCGGCCAGGCCGACGACCCGCTCGGGCCCTAGCACTGCCGGGAGTGCGCCAAGCATGCTTGGCAGACGCCGGGCCGGCACCACCGGCACCCCGTCGATGACCACCTTGCCCCAGGGGACCTGGGCGCCATGGACGGCCACGATCGGCACCACCGTCACGCCCTGGTCGGCCAGGATCTGGGCGGCTTGGTCGGCCTCGAAGCTGACCACTCGCAGGCGGGAGCGAGTGGGTGGCGGCCGTGCCAGAGCCGCCCGGAGGAATCGAGCTGGAGGCGGCCTCGATACTGCTTGGAGTCGATCACGAACACCCCACCGGGACCGATGGCCAGGTGACAATGTTGGCCCGGCTGCCGGGAACGGCCAGGTCGTGCAGGACCACCCCCCCGTGCCGCTCCAGCTGGGCGAGCAGCCGGGCAGTTCGCCGCTCCCCGGCCGCCCCGCACCGCCAGGCGACCGCGTCCGGGCTGGGCCGGAACCGCAGCCCCCACCCGGCCGCCATAGCCGCTAGTCCGCCGAGGATCAAACCCAGCCGGGGCACCGACAAGTTGCCGAGCAGGCCCCCACTGGCACTGATGCCGTGGGTGGCGGCCACCCGCCAGGGCAGGGTCCGGGTCCGGGCCGCCCTCTCGGCCGCCCGCAACCGCTTCCACCTCGCCTCGGCTGAGCCGCCGGCCGACCCACGGTGGCCCGCACCCGCACCGCCACCACCGGCCGATCGGCGCCGGCGCCGGCCAGCAGCTGGTCGGGGTCGCCGCCGAGGTGGGCCAGGATGGCCTGCAGGTCGACCTGGCTGAGCGGCCGCACCGACCCGGTCGGGGTCGGTGATCTGGTAGCTGCGCCGGTAGTCCTCGATCTGGGCGGCGGCCTGGCGCCCGGCCCGCCGGCCCCGGGTCGACTCCGGCACCGGCCCCAGCGCCTCCAGGACATAGCCCGGCCGGTCGGCTTCGACCGCCAGCCCGGTGGCGCGCCGCTGCCAGGCCAGGGTCCGCACGACCTGCCGATACTGCGGGCCGAGGTGGGCGTTCGTGGGCCCGGTTGGGTTGTTGGGTGGCAAACGTCAGCCCGCCCGGCGTTCGGGCAGGCTGGTCGCTGCGGCGGCGCAACCAGCGAAGCATGCCGGCTGGCTGGCGAGCGATGGGCTGCTGGTGGGCGGCCAGGACTTCGTCGGCCTGCTGGCGGCGGGTGGTGGCCCGGGCCAACTCCCGGCCGCGGTCCCGGGGGGACTGGTCGAGCTGGCAGCGCAGCCGGTCCCGCTCGGCCCGCAGCTCGACCGTGGACAGCTGCTGGAGATCGGGGCTGCTGGGGGTGTCGATGGCCAGGGTCTGCCCGCCGGCTCGGGACAGGGCCTGGGCCAGCTGCAGATAGGCGTCGGGCTGCTCCCGGTCGGGCAGGTCCAGCTCCCCGCCGCCCTGGGGTTCGGGCCCGACCACGGCGTACAGGCGTGTGTCCTGGCGGGCCCGGGACAGCTGCACATACAGCCAGTTGACGTCCTCGGTGCCGGTGAGGCGGACCAAGGCCCGGCCGCGGGTCAGGCCTTGAGCGCGGTGGCCGGTGGTGGCATAGGCCAGGTCCACCCGCCGGTTCCGCTCCCCGCGGCCACGGCCATCCAGATATGACCTGGGCAGCGTCACCGTCCGGGCATCGGTGCCGTCCAGGCGAAGGGTCAGGGTTCGGGCCTGGGGGTCGAGGGCGGTAATGGTGCCCCGGCTGCCGTTGGCCACCCCCAGCTCACCGATCGCGTTCTTGCCGCAGACGACCCGGTCCCCCACCGCCAGCTGCCGGTCCTCCACTTGGAGCCGCTCCTGGCCAAGGCGGCCGCGGGCGGCCAGGAGTTCCTGGCAGGCGGTGTTGAGCCGGTCGACCTCCGTCCGGCAGGCGGCCAACACGATCACCTCCTGGGCTGGGTCGTGGTCGGCCTGCTGCCAGGCGGTCCACCAGTCCTGGAGCAGGGCCAGGGTGGCGGCGGGCTTGGAGTCGGCGGCCACCACCCGGTCGTGGGCCTGGTAGGCGGCCACGGCCTCCTCCACCAGCCCCGACCGCACCAGTTCCAGGGCTTCGCGTTCCCAGGCCTGGTGCTGGCGGCGGTTCTCGGTCAGCTCGCTGGCGCCGAGGCGGAGCCGTAGGGCGCGGAACCCGCCGCCGGCGTCGATCGGGGCCAGCTGCCGGTCATCGCCGACCAGGACCACCTTGGCCCGGGCCTGGTGGGCGTGCTCGAGGAGTCGAGTGAGCTTGCGGCTGCCGACCATGCCGGCCTCGTCGACCACCAGCACGGTGCGGGCGTCCAGCTGGTCTTCTCCTCGGTCCAGGTCGCCCAGGAGCTGGTCGCAGGTGGCGACGTCCTCGAACCCCTCGCCCTGCAGGCTCATGGTGGCGATCCCCGTCGGCGCGGTGGCGAGCAGCCGGTAGCCGTCCAGCTGCCAGGCATGCCGGATGATCCCGAGGGCGAAGGTCTTGCCGGTTCCGGCCCGTCCGACGACCAGCGCCACACCTTGGCCGCCCTGGCACAGGTCCCGGACCATGGCCTGCTGATCGGCTCCGGCGGTGAGATGGGCGGCCAGCGCGTCCCGTGCCGCCTGATGGGAGGCGACCGCCGTCTTCTCGGCCGTCCGGCCGGTGGCCGCCGCGACTAGCCGCTGCTCGACGGCAAGGAGGTCGGGGGTGGACCAGCGGCGCTCCTCCAGGGCCCGGTCGGTGACCACGCTGACCGCCCGCTCGGCCAAGAACCGGTCCGCCAACTCCTCGAGCTCGGTCCGTCCGGCCCCGGCCAGGGCGGCGCCCAGGGCGACCAGGACGTCGGGGCGGGTGAAGCTGGACGCGGTGGCGGTCAGCCCGTCCGGGCCGGCCAGCCGGTCGAACAGCCGACCGGCCACCTCTTCGGACACCGTCCAGTCTTGATCGCGGTTGGGTGTCCGGCCGGTCACCTCCCGGACCAGGGTGTCCGCGTCCACCCCCCGCTCGGTCGCCTCGGCCCGCCAGCGGTCGTACAGGGTGTCCGGGGTCTCGTGCTGCTTGGCCTTGCGGGTGGCCTGCACGGCCCACTTGACCAGCCGCGGCGTCCGCCCCCGACCGTCCGCGGCCAGCCGGTCCAGTTCGGCGTCGATCTGGCCGGTGCGCTTGGAGAACAGCCGCACGAGTTCATCCGGCATGCCTTGGAGTTCGCGGTTGCCATGGGTGTCCGCTGCTGTCCACTCCACCCCCAGCGTCCTGGACAGCGTCCGCTGGTAGGTGGTCCGGTAGATGGCGTCCGCGGCCAACCGATGCCGGTACAGGTCCCGTCCGTCCAAGGCCGTCCAGCGTCCGTCCGGCCCCTGGACCCGGTTGGCGATGACCAGATGGGTGTGCAACAGCGGATCGCCCTCCCGGGACGTCCGGTGGTCAAACCCGACCGCCAGCACTCCCTGGCCGAACACATGTTCATGTCCGCCGTGGCCACGCCGAGCCCCCAGGTGCTCGTCCAGGTAGCCGACCGCCTCGGCCAACCCGGCATGATGGGCGGCCAGCACCGCCCGACCGGTGGCCGGATCCCCCAGGCCGTACAGGGCCGACACGCTCTTGGTCGGCCGCAGGACCACGTCGAAGGCCGGCACCGCCCCCTTGCCATGCGGGCGGCCGAGGAGCTCCCCGGTGTCGGGGTGGCGGCCCTCGAACATCCGCTGGAACCCCGCCACCGATGCTTCGCCCTCCAGCCCCAGGCTGCTGGCGCCGGCGCCGTACCACCGCCCTGGGGACTCGCCGTGGCCGGACAGGTACGCCTGGTGGTCGGTGGCCAGCTCGCGGGTGTAGTAGGCCCCCCGGCCCACCGACAGCTTGGCGATGTCGGCCACCACCCCGCTCCTGCCTCCCCGCCTTCGTTGGCGCCAGCAACGCACCCCTGGTGCATTGCTCCTCGGACGATTTCGGGTCGAGAGTAGAACGCTTCGGTGGCCGTCATCCGTTATGGCAAGCGCCTTCGTGGGGCTGATCAAGGGTTGAGCGCAGGGCGTCACAAGTAGGGACGGGTACGGCACAGGCCGGGTTCGATGACAGGCTGCAGCCCGCGAATGA
>JASLBL010000281.1 GCA_030146615.1 Actinomycetes bacterium | reverse complement strand
CCGGCCGCCACCGCCCTGCTCGACCGAGCCCTCGCCCTGCTGCCCGGCGACGACCCGCTCCGCGGCCACCTGCTCAACGACCTGGCCGAGAGCCTGGTCGCGGCCGGCGACTTCGGCCGCGCGGCCGAGGTCCTGACCGCGGCCACGGTGGCCGCCGAGGCCGGCCGCGACGGCGGCCTCCTCGCCCAGGTGGCGGTCGGCCGGCTGGGGATGCGGCTGCTCACCGAGCCCGGGCTGCCCCTGGACACCATCCAGGACGAGGTCGAGGCGGCCATCGACGCCCTCGGCCGGGCCGGCGACGACCGCGGCCTGGCCAGGGCGTGGCGGCTCCTCGGGTACGAGAGCTTCATGCGCTGCCGCATCGAGACGGCCGAGGAGGCGCTGGCCAGGACGATCGAGCACGCCCGGCGGGCCGGGGACGAGCGGGTCCACGCCTATGCCAGGGGCATGCTGGCCGCGGCCGCCTTCTGGGGCCCGCTGCCGGTCCCGGACGGCGTCGACCGCTGCCGCCGCCTCCTGGCCGAGGCGGCCGGCAACCGCTACGTGGAGGGCAGCGTGCTCCACGTCCTGGCCGCCCTGGCGGCCATGCAGGGCCGCTTCGACCAGGCCCGCGACCTGGTCGAAGCGGGCGCGGAGGTCGCGGCGGCCCTGGGCCGGCTGCGCCTGGCGGCCATCTGGAGCCAGTTCGCGGCCACCGTGGAGTCGCTGGCCGGGCGCCCCGAGGCGGCGGAGGAGCGGCTCCAGCGCGGCTACCGGACCCTGGAGCGGATGGGGGAGACCGGGGCCCGCTCCAACCTGGCCGCCGACCTGGCCCACCTCCTGGCCGCCGGGGGTCGCTCCGAGGAGGCCAGGAGGTACGCCGACCTGAGCCGGAGCCTGGCCGCCCGGGAGGACGTCTACGCCCAGGTGCGCTGGCGGGCGGCCACGGCCCGGGCCCTGGCCGCCGACGGCGACCCGGGCCGGGCGGCCGGGCTGGCCAGGGAGGCGGTGGCGCTCGCCGAGGCCACCGACATGCTCAACCTCCGGGCCGACGCCTGGCTGGACCTGGCCGAGACGGCCGAGCTGCTCGGCCGCCCCGAGGAGGCGGCGGCCGCGGCCGCCAACGGCCTGCCCCTGTACGAGCGCAAGGGCAACCAGGTGGCCGCGGCCGCGGTCCGGGGCCGGCTCGGCCTGGCTCCCGAGCCCCTGGCCGGCGAGGCCCGCGACGCCGGCTGAGCCGGGTCGCCCGGACTTGCCGGTCCGGACGGGGTTCGGCCAAGATCAACGGTGGCCGTCGGGTCAGCGAGCAGGGACGCCGGCATGCCGCACTGGGGACTGCAGATGGACGTGCCCGATCGGCTGCGCGCCGCCATCGCCAGGGCCCTCGACGGTGACTTCCACCCCGGCGACGCCGACCAGCTGCTCGCCCTCGGCCGGGCCCTCGGCCTGCTGGCCCGCCTCGGCTTCGACGACCCTGACTTCCTGGGCCGGGTTCAGTCCAGCCGCGACGCGCTGGCCCTGCGGGTCGGGGACGTGCTCAGGGAGGCCGCCAGCGAGGCCGGGGACGACGAGGCGGTCGACCCTGAGGTGCTCCTGACCCTGACCAAGGCCCTGGCCGCCGCCTTCGACCCGCACGACGCAGGCCGCTAACCGTCTCGAACCGCTCGACGGGGCCCCCGCCGGCTCCGCAGATGTTGAAGAATGCCCGCTTCGGACGATGGTTCAGCAGCTCCGGGTCGCACCCGGCACCCTCGTTGAGGCCGCCGCCTGGCAGTGGACCGGCATCGGCCTGGCCATGCTCGCCACCACCGCCGTGTTCGTGGCCATGGCCGTCTACGTCTGGCGGCGGCGAGGCGGCTCGGCCGGCGTCGCCCTGGCCCTGGTGCTGCCGGCGCTCCTGCTCTGGGCAGGCACCTACGCCGCCGAGCTGGGGGCGGCCGACCTGGAGGCCATCTCGCGCTGGGGCGACGTGAAGTACATCGGCCTCGTGCTGCTCCCGCCGGCCTGGTTCGCGTTCGCGGCGCTCTTCGCCGGGCGCGGGTCGTGGGTCAACGGGCGGAACCTGGCCCTGCTGGCCATCCACCCGGTGGTGGTCCTGGTCCTGCTGGCCAACGCCGCCACCCACGACCTCATCCGCTACTACCCGCCCGAGGCGGCCCTCGACCCGGACGCCGTGGCCGAGCCCGGTCCGCTCTTCTGGCCGCACCTGGTCTACTCCGGCGTGGTGATGTGGGGCAGCCTGATCCTGATGGTGGCGGCCCTGCTCCGCGCCTCCCGGGTCTATCGGCGGGTCACCACCATCCTGATCGTCAGCCTGGTCGTGCCCTATGGGCTCAACCTGCTCTACAACTTCGACGTGGGGCCGTTCGGGCGGGTCGACCTGACGCCGTTCCTGCTCGTCGTCTCCTGCCTGGTGCTGGTCTGGGGGCTGTTCCGGTTCCGGCTGCTCGGCATCCGCCCGGTGGCCCGCGGGCTGGTGTTCGAGACCATCTCCGAGGCGGTGGTGGTGCTCGACCCGCTGCGCCGGGTGGTCGACGCCAACCCGCCGGCCGAGCGGCTGCTGGGCCGCCCACTGGCCGACGCCGTCGGCCGCCCGCTGGGCGAGCTGCTGCCGGAGGCGGCCGACGCGGTCCGCGACCCGCCGGCGGCCAGCAACGGGGGCGTGGGGCTGGCCAAGGAGCTGGTCGTGACCAGGGGCGGGACGACCCACCGGTACGAGCCGACGGTGGTGCCCATGCCCGACCGGCAGGGGCCGCCCATCGGCTGGCTGATGGTGCTGCGCGACGTCACCGAGCACCACCGGACCCTGCGCAGCCTCCGCCAGGCCGACGAGCAGCGCCGATCGCTGCTGGAGCGGGTTGTGACCAGCCAGGAGGAGGAGCGGCGCCAGGTCGCCGGCGACATCCACGACGACGCCATCCAGGCCATGGTGGCCGTCACCCTCCAGCTCCAGGCGCTCGGCAGCCGCCTGCGCGACCCCCGGTCCACCGAGCTGCTGGATCGGCTGGCGGCCACGGCCACCGAGAGCGTCGGCCGGCTCCGCCAGCTCGTGTTCGAGCTGCGCCCGCCGCTCCTGGACGAGGTCGGGCTGGCCGCCGCCATCGACCAGTACGCCAGCCGGGCCGGGGAGCTGGCCGGCTTCGTGGTCCAGGTCACCGACGAGTCCGTTGGGGAGCTGCCCGACGAGCTGCGGGTGGTGGCCTACCGGATCATCCAGGAGGCCCTGGCCAACGTGCGCGCCCACGCCCGCGCCTCCCGGGTCGCGGTCCGCCTCGAGGAGGTCGAGGGCGGCGTCCTGGCCCGAGTCAGCGACGACGGCATCGGCTTCCTCCCCGGCCTGGTCGAGCGCCGCCCGGCCGGCCACCTCGGCCTCATCAGCATGCGCGAGCAGGCCGCCATGGCCGGCGGCTGGTCCCGCATCGCCAGCGCCCCCGGCATGGGCACCACCGTCGAGCTCTGGCTTCCCCGCCCGAAGCCCGAGCCTGAATAGGGACCTCCCAGCTCAGCGGGCGGTCCAGCCGCCGTCGAGGATCAGGGAGGTGCCGTTGACGAAGGTGGCGGCGGGGGAGCAGAGGTAGAGGAGGGCGTCGGCGACCTCGTCGGGTTCGAGGAGGCGCTTGATCGCGGGCTCGGTGAGCATGACCCGCTCGATCACCTCGGACTCGGAGATGTTGTGGATGCGGGCCTGGTCGGCGATCTGGTTCTCGACCAGGGGGGTGCGGACGTAGGCGGGGCAGATGCAGTTGGAGGTGACGCCGCGGGGGCCGCCCTCGAGGGCGAGGACCTTGGAGAGGCCCTCGAGGCCGTGCTTGGCGGCGACATACGCGCTCTTGTAGGGGGAGGCGCGGAGGCCGTGGACCGAGGAGATGTTGACGACCCGGCCCCAGCCGCGTTCGTACATGCCGGGGAGGACGGCGCGGGCGAGGCGGAACGGGGTCTCGACCATCAGGGCCAGCATGGCCGCGAACCGCTCGGGCGGGAACTCCTCGACCGGGGCCACGTGCTGGAAGCCGGCGTTGTTGACCAGCACGTCGGCGGTCAGGTCGAGGCCGTCGACGGCGGCCGGGTCGGTCAGGTCGGCGGCCACCGCGGTGCCGCCGAGGTCGTTGGCGACCCGCTCGGCGCCCTTCTCGTCCAGGTCGAGCACGGTGACCGTGGCTCCCGCATCGGCGAGGCGGCGGGCGCAGGCCTCGCCGATGCCGCTGGCTCCGCCGGTGACAATGGCGGTCCTGCCGCCCAGGTCGACGTCCATCGGACCTCCCCCTGCGGGCTCAGGCCCGCAGCTCGTCCATCAGGCCTCCCAGCCATGTGAATTTCTCGTTTCCGGCACCCGAATCCCCCGATCAGGTCTTCTCCCAGGCCCCGATCCGGCCGTATCGTACCTGTCAGGCAGGGTCCGCCAGGGCCGCCGTACCGCTTCCCCTAGGGGTGATCGCCCTTGGCCGACAACCTCTTCCCCGTCGTCCCCGACACCGGAACCCTGAAGGCGGCTCGGCTGGCGACCGAGGTCACCGGGAACCCCGGCCGCTGGGTCCGCCTTGACTGCCAGCACCTTCGCCACGTCCAGCGGCCGGTCGAGCCCGGCCAGGAGCTGGAGTGCCCGACCTGCCCGCCGTCGGTGTGGGGCGGCCTGCCCTCGCACCGGGTGCTGGGCAAGGACCCAGAGCGCCGCCGCCGGGCCTGGCTGGACGCTGGGCCGCAGGCGCCCGGCCGGGCGGGCGCGTTCGCCGCCGAGGCCGTCAGTTCTGCCGGCCCGATCAGCCTGGTCGACGATGCCGGCCGGATGGCCAGCGAGCTGGTGGCCAGCGCCCTGCGCCACACCGACACCCCGGTCGAGCTGACTGTCGACGCCGGCGGCGACGTGGTCCGGATCGAGGTCCGCGACGACGACTCGGCCGCCCCAGGCACCGGCAAGGTGGTCTCCTTCGAGCTCCGCGAGGCTCCGGCCAGCACCTGACCCGGCCGCCGTCAGCCCGGCTGCGCCGAACGCAGGGCGAGCCGGTCGGCCAGCACGTCGATGAGCGGCCGCAGCTGCATCCACCACTGCCGCAACGGACGGCGGTGCTCCCAGTCGGCCAGCTCCTCGGCCTCCCGCAGCGGCCGCATCTGGACCTTCCCCTTGGACAGCCCGATGGCCACGCCGCCGGTGCCGGCACCGTCGATCTGCGAGCCGAGCCAGTCGATCGAGTGGGCGGCCAGCCGGGTGCCGAGGATCCGGTCGAACGGGGACGGCGCCCCGCCCTGCTGGGTCTGGCCGAGGACCACCTCGCGGGCGTCGAACAGTCCCTGGCTCTCCTGGTTGAACAGCCGGCACAGGAAGTCGCTGGTGTACATCGGGTTGGCCTTCTCGTTCATCACGGCCAGGAAGAGCTTCTGCCCGACCCGGAAGCTGTCGACCATGCGCTGGACGTCGCCGGCCAGATCCTGGAGGGTGATGCCCTCCTCGTGCAGGTAGACGCGGACCGCGCCCCCGGACAGCCCGCCCAGCAGGGCCAGGTAGCCGCACTGGCCGCCCATCGTCTCGACCACGAAGCAGCGACGGGTGGCGATGCCCGCCTGCCGGACGCGGTCGATGGAGTCGACGATCAGGCCGAGGGCGCTGTCGGCGCCCACCGACAGCTCCGAGCTGGGGATGTTGTTGTCGATCGTGGCCGGCAGGTGGATCGTCGGGACCTGGAAGGCCGGGTAGCGGGACTGCTCGCGCTGCATCGTGCAGGCGGCCTCGAACGCGTCCCAGCCGCCGATGATCAGCAGCCCGTCGACCCGCTGCTCCTCCAGGCCGCGGCTGATGGCGTACAGGTCCTTGACGGTCGGCACGTGGCGGCTGATCCCCAGCTCGGCGCCGGCGCGGCTGGACCAGCCCTCGACGTCGCCCCAGGCCAGCTCGCGCACGTCCCCGTCCATCAGGCCGCGGAAGCTGCCGTTGACCCCGAGCATGGTGTGCCCGCGGTCCAGCCCGAGCCGCACCGCGGCATTGGCGACGGCGTTCATGCCCGGGGCCAGCCCGCCCACATTCAGCAGGGCGATCCGGGTGGCGCGGTCCGTTGTCCGGGCTCTGGGCAGGGCCTGGGAGATGGACTGGAAGATGTGGATCATCTCGGTGTAGCGGTCGCCGCGCATGAGCAGCGCGGTGTCGTAGTCCCGGGCCGCGATCCGCTCGGCCAGCTCGCGGGTCCGGGCGACGCATTCCATCAGCGGCGCCTTGGCCACGCGGTGGTCCCGGACACCGATCAGCTGGGGGACGCTCTGCGGGGTGGCCGCGAGCACCTCCTCGACCGCGGCATGGCCGAGCATGGAGCTCATCCACCGGTCGAAGGCGCTTGGCACGCCGCCGCGCTGGACGTGCCCGAGAATCGTCACCCGGATGTCCCCGCCCAGCTGCTCGGAGAGCAGCTGGCGCACGTACTCGCTGGTGATCGGCCGGTTGGCGGAGTCGTGGGCGCCCTCGGCGACGACCACGATGCTGTGGCGGCGGCCGGCCTCGCGGCCGCTCCGGATGATCTCGCACAGCTCCCGCTCCCAGCCGGGGTCGGGCGGCCACTCCGGGATCAGCACGTAGGCGGCGTTGCCGGCGATCGCGCTCATCAGCGCCAGGTAGCCGCACCGCCGGCCCATCACCTCGACCACGAAGCTGCGCTGATGGCTCTCGGCGGTGGCGCCGATGGCGTCCATGGCCTCGATGATCCGGTGCAGCGCCGAGTCGGCCCCGATGGTCATGTCGGTGCCAAGCATGTCGTTGTCGATCGACCCGACCAGGCCGGCAATCATCAGGGCCGGGTGGCGCTCGGTCGTCTCCCGGTCGATCTCCCCGCCGGCCAGCAGCTCCTGGAGCAGCGACGGCCATTCCTGGCGCAGGAGGTCGGCCCCGGACAGGCTGCCGTCGCCGCCGATGACGACCAGCCGGTCGATGCCGTTCACGACCAGGTTGTGGACGGCGCGTCGGCGGCCGGCGCGCTCGCGGAACTCGGCCGAGCGGGCGGTGCCGATCGCGGTGCCGCCCCGGTTGAGGATCCCGGTGACGTCGTCCCAGGTCACCCGGCGGATGCGGTCGCCCCCTTCGACCAGGCCCTGGTAGCCCTCGTAGACGGCGAAGATCTCGGCGCCGTGGTTGAGGGCGGTGCGGACCACGGCCCGCACCGCCGGGTTCATCCCCTGGGCGTCGCCGCCGCTGGTCAGCACGGCCAGCCGCTGGCCCGACGGCCCCATCCCGTCCGTGGTCAGCTTCCTCCGCCGACCCGGCGCGCCATCACCGCGAGCACGTCGGCGTACAGCGGGTCGGCCGGCGTCAGGCCACAGATCCGCTCGGTCGCCGCCTCCGCCGGCAGGGTCTTCAGCAGCTGCTGGAGCTCGACGCTCTCCGGGTCGTCGGGGACGTCGAACGACAGCGCGGCCTCGACCGTGGCCAGCAGATGCTGGGGCCGGACGCCCCGGTCGGCCAGCTCGGCGGCCGGCCCGACGAGCCGCTCGGAGCGGGACAGCTTGCGCAACGGCTGCCGGCCCACCCGGTCGACGGTGTCGGGCAGGTGCGGGTTGGCGAACCGCTGGAGGATCTTGTCCACATAGGCCTGCTGGGCCTCGTCGCTGAACTCGTGCTTGGCCACCAGCAGCTGCCTGGTCTCGGACAGCACCCCCTCCACCGCGGTCCGCACCACGTCGTCGGCCAGGGCGTCGCTGAGCTTCTTGATGCCCCGGACGAAGCCGTGGTAGGCGGTCGCGGCGTGGCCGGTGTTGACCGTGAACAGCTTCCGCTCGATGTACGGCGCCAGGTCGTCGACCCAGGTGGCGTCGGGGATCGACGGCTCGTTGCCCTGGAACGGGGGGCGTTCGATGGCCCACTCGAAGTAGGTCTCCACGGTGACGTCCAGGCCGCCGCCCGACTGGGCGGGCACGATGCGGTCGACCGCGGTGTTGGCGAACACCGCCTTGGGCGCCAGCGCCGGCCATTCCCCCTCGGGCGCCTGCGAGCGAATGTGCTCGACCAGCACGTCGGTCGCGTTGATGGCGTTCTCGCAGGCCATGACGGCCAGCGGCGCCGCCCCGTCGGGCCGTTGCCGCAGCCCGGCCAGGATCACCGGGGCGACGAACCTGAGCACCGTCGGCCCCACCGCCGTGGTCACGATGTCGGCCGACGCGATCTCGGCCACGACCGCCGGTTCGTCGCCACGGCTGTTGATCGCCCGGTAGTTGTCGACCCGGTGCTCCGCCGGGTCGAAGCCGACTTCCTTGACCAGATAGCTCGGCGTGCTGTTCAGGGCATCGATGAGCTCGTCGACGACGTCGGCGAAGACCACCTCGTAGCCGGCGCGGTGCAGGATCAGCCCGACGAACCCGCGACCGATGTTCCCCGCGCCGAAGTGGACCGCGACCCCGGTCATTCCTCGTTGACCGCGTTGAGGAGGTCGTAGACCTCCTCGGCCGACCCGGCGGCCAGCAGCTTGTCGACCTCGTCGGTGTCCGAGAAGACGATGGCCACCCTGCTCAGGATGTCCATGTGGCCACCCTGGTAGCCGGCGATCCCGAGGGCGAACCGGACCTCGTTGCCGTCCCAGTCGATCGGCTGGTCGTAGCGGATCACCGACAGCGCCGACCGCTTGATCGACTCCTTGGACTCGTTCGTGCCGTGCGGGATGGCCAGGTAGTTGCCCATGTAGGTGGAGACCGACCGCTCCCGTTCGAACATCGAGTCGATGTAGGCGGGGGTGACGGCACCGGCCTCGACCAGCATCTCGCCGGCCTCGCGGATGGCGTCGTCCTTGGTCCGGGCCGTTCCCGGCACCCTGATCTGGGACACCGTCAGCACGTCACTCATGCGCAGCGAGCTCCTTTGTCGGTCGGAGACAGCTCGGAGAGCCTGACGGTTCAGCTCGGCGCGCTGGTGCCCTCAGCGGCGTTGGTCTGCTGCACCTCTTCCACGATGGCATCGTACTTGGGGCTGGCCATGAAGTTCTGGACCGAGACGTGCTGCGCGCTCGGTGTCTTGTCCATCGCCCGCAGCGTCAGGTCCTGGTGGGTCACGACCAGGTCGTAGGTGTCGTCCAGGTTGGCGATGGCCACGTTGACGACCGAGACGTCCTCGAACCCGGCCTTCTTGAGCTTGTTGCGGAGCACGGAGGCGCCCATCGCGCTCGATCCCATGCCGGCGTCGCAGGCGAACACGATCTTGCGGATCGGCTCGGTGCGGGACTGGGCCTCGTCCTCCTCGGCCTTGGCCAGCAGGCTGGAGACCGAGGTGGTCGCCTCCTTGCCCTTCAGGCCCTCCATCTGCTTGGTCGCGGCGGCCAGGTCGGCGCCGCTCTCCTCCTCACTCCTGCGGCTGGCCCGCAGGATCACCGAGGCGACGAGGAACGTCGTCGCGGCGGCGAGGAGGACGGAGAGGGTGACGCCGACCAGGCTGTTGCCGGGTGTCTGCGCGTACACGGCGATGATGGAGCCAGGAGCCGCCGGGGCCCGCAGGCCGGCGTTGAAGATCACCAGGGTGAGGATGCCCACCATGCCGCCGGCGATGGTCGCCAGCAACGTGATGGGCTTCAGCAGCACGAACGGGAAGTAGACCTCGTGGATGCCGCCGAAGAACTGGATGATCAACGCGGCCGGTGCCGTGTTCTTGGCGACTCCGGTGCCGAAGATGGAGTAGGCAATCAGCAGCCCGGCGCCCGGTCCCGGGTTGGCCTCCAGCAGGAACAGGATCGACTTGCCCTCCTCGGCAGCCTGCTGGATGCCGAGCGGGGTCAGGACGCCGTGGTTGATGGCGTTGTTCAGGAACAGCACCTTGGCGGGCTCGATGATGAGGCTGGCCAGCGGGAGCAGGCTGTTGTCGACCAGCCAGTCGACGCCGTCGCCGAGTGCCGTCGCGATGGCCTCGATGGGCGGCCCGAACACGAAGAACCCGACGACGGCCAGCGCCGCCGCCAGGATGCCGGCGGAGAAGTTGTTGACCAGCATCTCGAAGCCGGGCTTGATCTTGCCTTCCCACAGCTTGTCGACGTGCTTCATGACCCAGGCGGCGAACGGCCCCATGATCAGGGCGCCGAGGAAGTTCGGATCTGGGGTGCTGATGATCACGCCCATGGTGGCCACCGCCGCCACCACGCCGCCGCGGACGCCGTAGACCATCCGGCCGCCCTGTATGGCGATGAGCAGCGGCAGCATGAACCGGATCATCGGGCCGACAAGGCCGGTGTTGGGATCGCCGTTGGCGTCGGTCCCGAAGCCGCCGATCCCCTCGACCGGGGTCCAGCCGGTCTCGATGAAGAACGCGGTGATGAAGCCCCAGGCGATGAAGGCGGCGATGTTCGGCATGATCATGCCGGACAGGAAGGTGCCGAACTTCTGGACGGCGACCCGCGCGTTACCTGTCCTGCTGGTGCTAGCGCCTGCCTCGGCGTTCACGGCCATCTGCTGCCTCCGGGGTCGAGGGCCCGAGCGGGCTACTCAAGCGACGCGCTCCGTCGCGACAAGTCGCATGCCGCGGTTATCGTACGGTTTGCTTGCGCATCCGGTCCAGCGGAGCGTTGACGTCGCAAAGGGCCAATCGCCAGGAGCCGGACGCAGTGAGAGTGGTGCGCTTCTACGCCCCCGGGGACGTCCGGGTCGAGGACGCCCCCGAGCCGTCGGCCGGGCCCGGCGAGCTGGTGATCCGGGTCCGTAACTGCTCCACCTGCGGCACCGACGCCAAGATCTGGCGCTCCGGCCACCCCGACCTGCGCCCGCCCCGGGTGCTCGGCCACGAGGTCGCCGGCGAGGTCGTCGAGGTCGGCGAGGGCGCCGCCGGCTGGGCGGTGGGGGACCGGGTCCAGGTGATCGCGGCCATCCCCGACGGCTCCTGCCACGAGTGCCGGCGCGGCTGGATGTCGGTCTGCCCCAATCAGGAGCGGATCGGCTACCACCACGACGGCGGCTTCGCCGAGCTGATGCGGGTCCCGGCCAGGGTGCTGGCCGTCGACGGCGTCAACCGCGTCCCCGAGGGGCTGTCGTTCGCCGAGGCGTCGGTGGTCGAGCCGCTCTCCTGCGTTCTCAACGGCCAGGAGCAAGCCGGCGTCGGCGACGGCGACACCGTGGTGGTCGTCGGGGCCGGGCCGATCGGCTGCCTGCACGTGCGGCTGGCCCGGGTCCGGGGCGCGGCCCGGGTGTTCCTCGTCGAGCTGAGCCGGCCGCGCCTGGAGATGGCCGCCGGCCTTGTCCGGCCCGACGAGACCATCGCGGCCGGCGCCACCGACACGGTGGCGGCGGTCCGCAAGCTGACCGGCGGGCGCGGGGCCGACGTCATCGTCGTCGCCGCCGCCTCCGGCACGGCCCAGGAGGACGGCCTCCGGATGGCCGCCCGCCGGGGCCGGGTCAGCTTCTTCGGCGGCCTGCCCAAGGACAAGCCGGCCATCACCGTCGACGCCAACATCGTCCACTACCGCGAGGTCGGCATCGTCGGCGCCAACGGCTCCAGCCCGGCCCACAACAGGCAGGCCCTGGAGCTGGTCGCCTCCGGCGCCGTCCCGGTGGCCGACCTGATCACCCACCGCCTGCCGCTGGAGCGGACGGTCGAGGGCATCCACACCGTGGCCAGGGGCGAGGCCATCAAGGTGACGATCGAGGCCTGAGCCGCTCAGCAGCCGCGCTGCACGGTCACGGCGGCCAGCACGGCCGCGCCCTCGCGGGCGGCGAAGGGGACGATCTCGGGACCGTCGACGCCGTTGGGAGGCGCCCCGACCGTGCGGACCGTTCCCGGGAAGCAGCGGCCGACCAGCAGGCCGGCCCGGCGCCGGTGGTAGCTGGAGGTGACCACGGTCACCGACCGCCAGCCCTCACGCCCGGCGAGCTCGGCGAAGGCCCTGGCCTCGCCACGGGTGGTGCTGGCCTCGGGGTGCAGGCAGAGGATCCGCACGCCCTCGAACCGCTGGAGGCAGAGCCGCCCCGACGACGAGCCGGCCCGGCCGCCGTCGGAGAACACCAGCACCGGGGCGGCGCCGGCCAGGGCCAGGCGAGCGCCGGCGGCCTCGCGCTCGCCACGGCCGCCGGCGAGCACCAGCAGGACGTCGGCCCGGCCCGGCGGGTCCGGCGCCGGCCGGACCAGCAGCCAGCCGCCCACCGCGGCGGATGCGAGGACCACGGCCAGGACGGCCAGCAGCACCCGGGACCGCAGCAGACGATGCATGCTCCAAGCGTAGGAGAGCCTGGCCTGGTTTGGTGCGGTCAGTCGACCGGGGTCACGTAGGCCCCGGACAGGCCGCCGTCGACCAGGAACGTGCTGGCCGTGATGTAGCTGGCGTCGTCGGAGGCCAGGAAGCAGGCGGCGGCGGCGATCTCGGTGGCCTCGGCGAACCGGCCCATGGGCAGGTGGACCAGGCGGCGGGCCGCCTTCTCCGGGTCCTTGGCGAACAGCTCCTGGAGCAGCGGGGTGTTGACCGGGCCGGGACACAGGGCGTTGACCCGCACGCCCCGGCGCCCGAACTCGACGCCCAGCTCGCGGGAGAGGGCGAGCACGCCGCCCTTGGACGCGGTGTAGGAGATCTGGGAGGTGGCCGCCCCCATCACGGCCACGAACGAGGCCGTGTTGACCACCGCCCCCCCGCCCCGGGCCAGCAGGTGGGGGATGCCGTACTTGCAGCAGAGGAACACCGCCGTGAGGTTCACGTCCTGGACCCGCTGCCAGGCCTCCAGGCTGGTGTCGAGCACCGAGACGTCGTCGGGAGGCGCGATGCCGGCGTTGTTGAACAGCACGTCGATCCCGCCCCAGTGGGC
>JASLBL010000246.1 GCA_030146615.1 Actinomycetes bacterium | reverse complement strand
CCGCGGCCCGTAGCGCGGCCTCCCATGGCGGCCGGTCCCATGGCGTCAGCTCGCTCGCGGCCCGCGCCGCCAGGCGGTCCACGTCGGACAGCCGCGCGGCCACCGGGCGGCAGGCCGGGCAGCCCTGGACGTGTCGGATGGCCTCGGCGGCGCGTGGCCTGGTGGGTTGCGGACCGTCCAGTCCGGCCACCACCTCCAGCGACCACTCGTGGACGTTCACCGGGGCGTCACTTCCTCCTCGTCGGCGGCCAAGGCGGCGGCCAGCCGGACGCGCGCACGGGACACTCGGCTGGCCACGGTCCCGACCGGGCAGCCCAGCACCTCGGCCGCCTCCTGGTACTCCAAGCCGAACACCGGCACCAGGAGGAACGCCGCCCGCTGCTCGGCGTCGAGCAGGGCGAGCGCGGCTTCCAGGTCCTGCCGGAATATGGGGTCGGGCGCGCGGCGGTCCTCCACCGGGGGCGCGTCGTCCAGCGGGACCGCAAGCGACCGCTGCCTGAGATGCTTCAGCGCGGTGCGCCGCGCGATGGTGTAGAGCCAGCTCGAGAAGCGGTCTTCCTGGCGCAAGCCGCCCAGCCCCTGCCAGGCCTGGAGGAACGTCTCCTGGGCGGCGTCCTCGGCCAGCTCACGGTCGCCCGTGATCCCGCGCAGGAACGCGCGCACCTGCCCTTGGTGCACCTCCACGAGCCGCAGGAACGCCTCCCCCTCGCCATTCTTGGCCGCCGCGACCAACTCGTCTTCGTCCACGGCCCTCCTCGCCGGTCCCGACATGAGTATGAGCACGCTCCCGCCGAAGGATTTCCGCCCTTCCCAAGATCGTCCGTTTTGCGGGGTTGGTTCATGACTGCGGCGCCTTCCAGCCAAGCTGCCCAGGACGGTCCCCTCAGGCCCCGGTCGGTGCGGCCGTCCACGGTCTGGACCCGAACCCGGCGTGGTCGCGGCGTTGACGGTCGGTGACGGCGCCGGGCTCTACCAGGGCCGCCTGGTCCAGTCGCCGCGCCTGGGTCGCCTGGTGCCACAGGCACAGCACCAGCAGCGTCCAGAGCTTACGGCTGTGGTCACCGTCGCCGGCCCGGTGGCGGCGCAGCAGCTCCAGCGCCGTGTCCGCGTAGAACAGGCCGCCAAGGGCGCCGTCGGCGATGATCTGGCCGGCCCAGTCGTGCAGCTCACCGGCCAGCCAGTGACGGATCGGGACCGGGAAACCGAGCTTGGGGCGGACCAGCGCGTCGTCTGGCACCACACCCACCAGGGCCCGACGCAGCGCCAGCTTGGTCGTGCCCCGCCCGATCTTGGAGGCCCGCGACAGTCCGGCGGCGACGTGGAACACCTCGCGGTCCAGGAACGGCACGCGCACCTCCAGACCGTGCGCCATGCTCATCCGGTCCGCCTTGACGAGGATGTCGCCGGGCAGCCAGAGAGCCAGGTCGATCGCCTGCATGGTGGCCACGTCGTCCAACCCGCGGGCCGCGGCATACAGCGGCGCGATGGCCCCCTCAGGCCCTGGCGCGGAGGGATCGCCAAGCAGCTCCCGGATCTCCGGGGTCGAGAAGATCCGGGCGTTGCCCAGGTAGCGCTCGTCGAGGCGCGTGCCGGCACGCAGCAGCACGCCCTTCCCGGCCCGCCCGTCGGGCAGCCGGGCGGCGAGGGCCCGCAGCGGCCGGCGGGCAGGATCGGGAAGCCGGTTGGCCGACCGCACCGCCCACGGCTGGTGGTACACCCGGTAGCCGCCGAACAGCTCGTCGGCGCCTTCTCCGCTGAGGGCGACCTTGACGCGGCGGCGCGCCTCGCGGGCCAGGAACCAGAGGGGCACGGCGGCCGGGTCGGCCACCGGGTCGTCCAGCTGCCAGACGATCCGCGGCAGCTCGGACGCGAACTCCTCGGCGGTGATCACGTATGCGTGGTGCCGCACGCCAAGCGCCTCGGCGGAGCGGCGGGCCAGGTCGATCTCGCTGTACCCGTCACGCTCGAAGCCCACGGTGAACGTCTCGAGGTCCGGCTTGGCCTCGCGGGCGAGCGCAACGACCGCGGTGGAGTCGATCCCGCCGGAGAGGAACGCGCCCACCGGCACCTCGCCGTTCAGGTGCACCCGGACCGAGTCGCGCAGCGCGTCGAGGATGCGCCGGCCCTCCCCGGTGACGGGACGGGCGGCCGGGCGCAGCGTCGGCCGCCACCAGCGTTCGACCAGCGGCGGCTGGCCCGGCCGCACGAGCAGGCGTCCGCCCGGCGAGAGCTCGCGGATCCCCGTGCTGACCGTCGCGGTGCCTGGGACGTACTGGAACGCCAGGTAGTTGGCGAGCGCGTCGCGGTCAACCTCGGCGGTGCCGGGCAGGGCCAGCAGCACCTTCTTCTCGGAGGCAAACCAGAACTGGCCGGCGAGCTCAGCGTAGTACAGGGGCTTCACGCCGAAACGGTCGCGCGCGGCGAACAGCTCGCCCCGCGCCGCATCCCAGATGGCGAAGGCGAACATGCCCCGAAGCCGGTGCACCAGGTCCCGGCCGGCGAGCCGGTACAGTGCAAGCACCACCTCGGTGTCGGAGCGCGTACGGAAGCACATCCCGGCGCGCTCCAGTTCTTCACGCAGCTCGACATGGTTGTAGATTTGGCCGTTGCAGACGATCAGGTAGCGGCCGTCCTCCGAGGCCATCGGCTGGTGGCCACCGGCGATGTCGACGATCGACAGGCGGTGGAAGCCGAGTTGCACTCGCTCGTCACCGGCCAGGCCGCTGTCGTCGGGCCCGCGGTGGGCCAGGGAGGTGGTCATGCGCCACACCCGCTCGGCCATGCCGGTCGCGTGTGGGTGGCCGCTCGGGCCCAGGCTGCCAACAAACCCGCACAAGGTCGCGCTCCCCTCGTCCACCGGCATGCCAGGGCCCGCCCGTGGGCGAGTGGCATGTCCGGTTGCGAACCCTTGGAGACAGGGATGGCGCCATGAATCCCGTCCGCGGGACCGGGGGGTCCTGGCCCGTGGCCCCGTACCCCTTTCGTGCCCGAGGGGCCGACGGGTTTTCCCTCCCGTCGCGGTCGCGACCAATTCGTGACCTGGTGGCAGATGGCACGCCGTTCGCGATCGCCTTCACCGACGACAACGACACCGAGACCATCGTGGGCGTTGTGGTGTGTCGCTGGGCCCGTCACTGAGGTCCGATGTGGAATGACCGCCACCCTCGCGGAGTAGCTGCCGTCACTCGGAATTGCTTGTCTTGTTCTGTGGGGCTGGCAGGCCTCGAACCTGCGACCGAGCGATTATGAGTCGCTTGCTCTGACCGACTGAGCTACAGCCCCGTGGCCGGATCGTACTCCGTGGGCTAGCGGCGAGGGGTCGCGTGGTAGAGGGTGCGGGTGCCGGAGGGGTACTCGGCGCGGTCGACGATGTCGAAGCGGGCCTCCAGCAGGCGCTCGAACACCTCGCGGCGGTAGTCGCCGTGCATGCCAGGGGGCTTGTTGGCCAGGAGGCGGTCGGCCATCGGGTCGGCCGGGTCGACGAACTCGACCACCAGGCGGCCGCCGAGGGAATGCAGCCAGTCGACCAGCTCGGCCAGGGGGACGTTGCCGGTGATGGCCAGGTGGTGGAGCAGGGCCAGGGCGAGGACGGCGTCGGGGCGGGCCCGGTCGAAGAAGCCGGCGCGCTCGCGGCCCCGCCAGCCGAGGCCGGGCGAGGGGTCGGACAGGTCGAGATAGGCGGGCAGGATCTGGCGGTTGCCCTCCTGGCGCAGCGACCGGTAGAGGCCGTCCAGGACCAGGTCGTCGCCGTCGGCGCAGACCACGTAGTCGGCATGGCCGGCGGCCACGCGCGAGTAGGTGCCGTCGTTGCCGCCCAGGTCGAAGACCAGCTTGGCCCCCCTGCCCTCCAGAGACTTGGCGACGAAGGCGGCCTTGATCTCGCGCTCGGCGTCGGTGTAGGTGCTGGTCCGCTGGTAGTCGTTCCACTCCGAGGCCGAACGGCCCCAGTCGAGGCGGGCCACCAGCTTGCGGATGGCCGTGACCGTGGCCTTCTGGAGCTCGGTCGAGAACCCGGCCTCCTTCAGCTCCTTCTGGGTGTCCTGGGCCCGCGACTTGGAGTAGCGCTGGTCCATGGCGCCGTGGAGCGAGACATGCTTGAGCACGCCCGGCTTCATCTTGTCGGTGCCGGTGAACAGCTTGGCCAGGTCCTGGGGCTGGATGCCCTGGACGGCCCCGCGCAGCCAGGGCTGGAAGCGGACGTCCTTGTGGGCCTGGAGGAGCAGCGGGTAGAGCATCGTCTGGCAGAACTGCCGGTAGCCGGCCCAGGGCTCGCCGGGGCGGACCCGCTCGAAGGAGCCGACGTCGATGAAGACCGGCCGGGCGCCGGTGAAGGCCAGGTTGTAGGCATACCCGTCCTTCATGGTCAGGCCGGCGTCGAGGGCGGCCAGGAGCAGGTCCAGGTGGACCAGGGCGGCGTCCTTCAGCATCGAGAAGGTCCACTCGTACGGGTAGCTGACGAACGGGATCCGCTCGTGCTCCAGCGCCCGGACCCAGGCGTCGCCGCGGACGCTCTGCGGCAGGTCCTCGACCGGGACCTGGGTGGTCCTGACCAGCTTGCCGTCGTCCATGGCCTTGTCGAAGAAGGGGGCGGCGGCGAGGGTGTCGAAGTCGGCCGCGCCGTCCTTGGTCAGGCCACGCAGGACCCGGCCGTCGAGGTACGCCACCGTGCTCGCCGGGTCCCGGAACGACGCAGGCTCCAGCTCCAGATCGCTCATCCAGTTCCTACCGTGTGTGCGTTCTTCGGGGGGCGCCGCTCAGCGCTCGTCGCGCTCGCCGACCTCGGCGGTGGCGGTACGACGGCGGAACGGGGAGGTGATCCTGCGCCAGCCCAGCTTGAAGAACACCGCCGCACCCGCGGCGCCGGCCACGATCGCCTGGATGATCAGGCTGCCCGATGCGGCATCGAGGTAGGCGAGCATAGAACGCGTCTCCTTCCCGTCGCCCGTCACGGCTGGCCGGACGACGTGGGGTTTGGGGCAGATCGCACGGCACGATATCACGTGTGACCGGATCCTGGCCGGACCCTGAAGGAGACGTTACAAAACGGAGAACTGCGTAGCGTGCGGTACGCTGGGATTCCCTGACGTCCGCAAGGAGCCTCGTGGCCGACCCGACCGACCCGCGACCACCCCAGCCCGTTCCCTTCGGGGTCCCAGTCGGAGGGCCGTACGAGGCCGCGCCGCCGGAGCTGGGCGGCCCGCAGCCGCCGCGCAACCCGGTCCCGAGGCCGCCCGGATCGCCCAGGATGCTGCGCCTCGAGCTCGGCCTGGTCCTGCTGCTGGCCTTCTCCCCCGGCATCCTCGGCCTACTCATCCTCGCCCTCGGGCCCCAGGGCACCGCCGAGGTCGAGGCCGAGCTGGTGCCGTCGGTGGTCAGCATCGTCTTCGAGCTGTTCCTGTCCTGGACGCCGGTCCTGGTCGTCGGGTTCCTGCTGGCCCGCAACCGCGAGGGCTGGGTGGGGATCGGCCTCACCCGGTTCCGCGCCGCCGACCTGGGCATGGGCCTCCTGCTCTGGGTGGCCAGCTTCATCCTGGTCCTGGTGCTGGCCCAGCTGTTCCAGTACTTCGGCCAGCGGGAGGTCGACTTCCTGCCCGAAGGGCTGCCGCTGTGGTTCCGGGCGATCCAGGCGGTGCTGATCGCCGTCACCGCCGGGGTCACCGAGGAGATCGTGGTCCGGGGCTACGCCCAGACCCGGCTCGAGCAGCTGCGGGCCCCGGTCGCGGTGATCCTGCTGCTGCCGACCGCCCTGTGGGGCGTCCTCCACGTCTACCAGGGGGTGGGGGCGGCCCTGACCATCTTCGGCCTGGGGCTGATGTACGCCTGGTACTTCCACCGGACACGGCGGCTGTGGCCGCTGATCCTGGCCCACATCCTGTTCGACATGACCCAGCTGGTGTTCATCCTGGCCGGCGCCTAGGCCCGCTCGAACACCAGGTTGAAGTCGACGTTGAGACTGTCCTCGATCGAGACCACCGGGCCGAAGCGGGGCGGCTGGATCTGGTAATCGGTCATCTTGACCGGCAGCTGCCCGACCACCTGGATCGTCTCGCCGGACCAGCGGCCCTGGAGGTCGAGGTCGACCTCGCGGGTGACCCCGTGGACCGTCAGCTGGCCCTTGCCCTGGCCCCGGACCTCCTGGCCCTCGACCGGCGTCGAGGTGAGCTGGATCGGCTCGGTCAGCTCCAGGGTGGCCGTCGGGTACCGCTCCGACTCCAGCCCCCGCTGGCGGATGGCGTTGTCACGGCGGGTCTCGTCGCTGGTCAGCTGGGTCAGGTCGGCCTCGATCCTGACCTCCTCGACCGTGTCCCCGGCCACCTGCATGGTCCCGGTCACGGCCTTGGACCGGCCGACGGCCTCGTTGGGGCTGTTCAGGAAGGTCAGCTGCTCCTTGACCCGGTAGCCGACATACGACGAGCCGTCGTCACTGACCTGCCAGGTGCCGTCCGGGCTGGCCGCCCCGTCCCCCTGGGTCGCCCCCGTCGCCTCCCCGGCGGCGGTCGTCGGCGCCGGGTCGAGGACCGCCGGCGGCGGCGAGTCCGACGTCCGGTTCACGAACAGCAGGAACCCACCCCCCACCGCCAGCACCAGCACCACCACGCCGACGATGACCAGCTTGCCCGTTCGGCTCATGCATCTCCCCTCGTGACGTTGCCGCGGATCATCATCTGGCCCAGCTAAAGTCGTGCTAAGTCACCGCCCTGTGGATGCATCGCCCAAACCGTCGCGGCGTTACGGGGGGGTGCTTGGGGCGACAGCGGCGTGTGCACGGTTGCGGCGAGGTCAGTTACAGTGCGGTTCTGTCATTCCGGGGTAGCTCAACCGGCAGAGCATCTGACTGTTAATCAGAGGGTTGCGAGTTCGAGTCTCGCCCCCGGAGCTTCGCCCCAGGCCCGCGACCGGTTGGGTCGCGGGCCGCTTGCTGCTCTCGCCGCCCGGCCCCTCGACCCGGTGGACGTACAGCCCCCGTCCGGGGTCGGTCCGCAGCGGGACCAGCTTCACCTCCCCGGCCCGGGTCGGGACGGTGGTGGACAGGGGGGCGAACCGTTCGGGTGGGCGATCGCCGTCGGCGTCGTGGAACACGGCGGTGCTGCCGGCCAGGGCCCGGTCGAGGGGGGCGGCCCGGCCGGCCAGGAACAGGTCGCGGACCCGTTCGAGGGGCAGGCCGAGCTCGACCGCGACCCGGAGCCGCTGCGGCCCCGACACCGTGAGGACCGAGCCGGGCTCCGCGGCCACGGGGGCGAGCGCGGTGATCGCGGCGGCGGTGTTGGCCGACAGGCGGGTGTCGCGGTCCAGGGTCGACTCGACCCTG
>JASLBL010000203.1 GCA_030146615.1 Actinomycetes bacterium | reverse complement strand
AACAGCCTGGCCAGGACTCGCCGGTAGGCGACGGCCGACAGGCCGCTCTGCTCCAGGTCCCAGTGCCAGGCCAGGCCGGAGGCGATCAGGATCAGGTCCTCGAACGGGTCGGGCTCGACGGCGAAGCGGAGCAGGGCGCTGGCCACCCCGCCCCGCCGCCAGCCCGCCGCCACCTCGATCGCGCCCACCTCCAGCAGCCCGGGCAGGCTGGCGAAGCGGGTCCCGGGCTCGGGGTCGAGCAGGGCCACGTACCCGACCAGCGTCCCCTCGGGGGTGTGGGCGACCACCACCTCGCCGGCCGGCTCCTCGGCGACCCTGGCCAGCACCTCCCGCTCCTCGCCGGGGTCGCGGACGAAGGCGTGGATCCCGGGGTCGACCTCGAGCCGGCGCAGCAGCGAGGCCGGGCAGCGGTCGCGCAGCACCAGCGGCCCGCCTGGGGCCTGGTGCTCCCCGGCCCGCGGCTCCCACCCGGGCAGCCGGCTGACCCCGCCGGCCCGCCGGGCCAGCGGGTACACGACTCGCACCGAGGGCGGCAGGGTGAGGCGCCGCACCGCCCTGACCGTCCGCTGGTTGCGCTCCTCCAGCTCCCGGGCCGCGCCGGCGCTCCCCCGCCGCCGGCGGCGGCGCGGCTCCAGCCAGCCGGAGGGATCGGATTCGGGGCGGCCGGCCAGCCAGGCGGACGGAACCCTGGCCGGCAGCCGGCGGCCGCTCAGCTCCGACCACAGCAGGGCCCAGGCCCGCGGGACCACCCGGTCGAGGTCGTAGCCGCCGCCCCCGGTGGCCACCCAGCGGCCCTGGCAGTGGCGGTGGGCGAGGCGGTGCAGCCGCCTAGCCAGCTCCCGGAAGCCGCGCAGGCTGAGGGTGAGGTCGCTCAGCGGGTCGTCGGCGTGGCCGTCGCAGCCGTTCTGGGTGACCAGCAGGTCGGGCCGGAACGCCGCCGCCAGCGGCTCGACCACCGCGTCGAAGGCGGCCAGGAAGCCGTCGTCGCCGGTCCGCGGCTCCAGGGGCACGTTCACGCTGCGGCCCCTCCCCGGCGGGCGGCCCAGCTCGTGGACCTCGCCCGACCCGGGGAACAGGTAGCGGCCGGTCTCGTGCAGGCTGACCGTGCACACCCGCGAGTCGTCGTAGAAGGCGGCCTGGACCCCGTCGCCGTGGTGGGCATCCAGGTCGACGTACAGGATCCGCAGCGGCCACGCTCTCGTGCAGCGGGCGATGGCCACGGCGACGTCGTTGACCAGGCAGAACCCGACGGCCCGGCGCCGCTGGGCGTGGTGCAGGCCGGCCACGGGCGCGAACACGTGGGCCAGGTCGCCGGCCGCGACCGCGTCCACGGCGGCCATGGTCGCCCCCGCGACCAGCCGGGCCGCCTCGTCCATGCCCGGGAACGGCCGGTTGTCCCCGACCAGCCCGAACTGGACCGCCTCGACCGGGTCCGGTGGCGCCGGCCCGGCGGCCGAGAAGCGGGCCAGGGCCTCCAGGTAGTCGCGGTCGTGGATCAGCTCCAGGTCGGCGTCGGCGGCCGGAGCGAAGGCCAGAAGGTCGTCCTCGTCCAGCACCTTGGCCGCCCGCAGCAGCGACAGGCCGGCGGCCAGCCGGCCGGCCTGGAACGGGCGGTCGGGCCCGAAGTCGTAGGCGGCCAGCCGCTCGTCGGCGGCAATCGCGCAGGCCCCGCTCACCGGTCGTCCGGCTCGGGGCGGCCGGGGCCGGTGGCCGGGAAGCCGGCGGCCACCAGGGCGGCCACCACCGGGGCGGCGTTGATGGTCCCGGCCCGCAGGACGACCCCGCGGGTGCCCGGCTCCGGGCCGGGCTCGGTGACCACGGTGAGCAGGTTGACCCCGAGCTCGCCGACCACCGTCATGGCCCGCCCAAGGGCCCCGGGCGCGTCGGGCAGGACCAGGGTGATCCGGCTCGACGGCTCGCCGCCTCCGAGCAGGCGCAGCAGCACCGCGAACAGGTCGGACTCGGTGAGGATCCCGACCAGGCCCTCGTCGGCCACCACCGGCAGGCAGCCGATGCCGTGCTCGGCCAGCAGCCGGGCCGCCACCTCGACCGGCTCGTCGGGCCAGACAGTGACCGGCTGGCTGGTCATGACCTCGGCCACCGGGCGGTCGCCGAGCGACTCGGCCGCCTCCACCGGCGCTCCCGGCCAGGTCTCCAGGTCGCGCTGGGAGACCACTCCGACCAGCTCACCCCTGGCCACCACCGGCAGGTGCCGGAACCGCCCCCGCCGCATGGCCGAGACGGCAGCGGCGACGGTGGCCTCCGGCGACACCGTCACCGGCCCGGCGGTCATGGCGTCAGCGACGAGCATCCCGATTCACCGGAGTACCCCCCTGGGGTTCCCCTGACCCCTCCGAGGCTTCGCCTTGACGAAGCGGCCGACCTTGAACGCCGAGGGGCAGAGGTCGGCCAGCTCGCAGCGGTCGCAGCGCGGGTCCTTGGCCGTGCACACCTCGCGCCCGAACCAGATCAGGCGGTGGGAGAAGATGGTCCACTCCTCCACCGGCAGCAGCGCCATCAGGTCGCGCTCGACCTTGACCGGGTCGTGGTTGCTGGTCAGGCCGAGGCGCCGCACGAGCCGCCCGACGTGGGTGTCGACGACCACGCCCTCGTTGCGGGAGAAGAACGTGCCCAGCACCACGTTGGCCGTCTTGCGCCCGACCCCGGGCAGCTGGACCAGCTCGTCGATCGTCTCGGGAACCTCGCCGCCGTGGTGCTCGAGCAGGTAGGCGGCCGCGCCCTGGATCGACTTGGCCTTGTTGCGGAAGAACCCGGTGGCGTGGATGGCCACCTCCACCTCGGTCCGGTCGGCAGCGGCCAGGTCGGCCGGGGTCGGGTAGCGGCGGAACAGCTCGGGCGTGACCTGGTTGACGACCACGTCGGTCGACTGGGCCGACAGGATGGTCGCCACCAGCAGCTCCCAGGCCGAACGGTGGTCGAGGGCGGTGGTCACGGCCGGGTAGCGGGCGGCCAGCCGCTCCCGGATCTCGGTCACCCTGGCCTGCCTGGCGGCCTTGGATTCTCGGCGGCGCCGGGGCGCGGCGTCGCTGGCGGAGGCGGGCATGGCCGGATGGTAGAGGCACGTCTTCCGATCGGCCACTGAAGTCTTGGGCCAAACGTGCCGAGAAAGGTTGGGGACCGCGCGCTTGGGGAGGGTGCCGTGACCGGAAACCACGTCAGGGACGAGTGGCGAGCGCCGCTCGATGACCTTCGCACACTTCGCGAGTCGCTGCGGGAGGAGGAGCAGCGGGTCAGCTACTGGCGGCAGCTCGTCCAGGGGCGGCTCGACCTCGTCCGCACCGCGCTCGACGGCGGCCACCCGAGCGCCGACGACCTGGCCAGCCTGGCCGCGGCCCGGCCGCGGGACGGGGCCAGGCGGCGCTCGCCGGCGGCCACCAGCCTGGCCCTCCAGGGGCTGGTCAGCCCCCTGGCCGGCCTGGAGGGGCTGTGGGACGCCCCGATCGCCTGGGACGACCCGCCGGCCCTGCACCGGCTGGAGCGGGGGCTGGTCGAGGCCGAGGTCAAGCTGTCCGCCTACCGCCGGGCCCTGCACGAGCGGATCGACGCCTGCACGGCCCAGCTGGTGGACCATTACCAGCGGGATCCGGCCCAGATCGTCAGGTGACGGGCAGCGACATAGTGCCGCGTACGGTGGTTGCAGGACTTCACAAACCGGTCAGCAGACCGTACGCTGATCCTCGTACGAGGAGGCGCTGTTGGGCATCGCTGTCCGGCACATCGGTCGGGCGACCCTGCTCGGGGCGGGCGCACTGGCCACCACGCTGGCCGCCGAGGTCATGGCGGCCCGGCGCCACCGTTTTGTTCCGTCGGACCCGCCGCTGGAGATCAGCGGCACGATCGGCCCGGAGGACGGCGAGACACTTACGCTGGTGGTTCTCGGCGACAGCTCGGTCGCCGGGGTCGGCGCCGACGCCGCCGAGGACACCCTCACCTACGGGGTCGCCAAGGCGCTGAGCGACCAGTACCGGGTCAGCCTCCACGCCCTCGGGGTGTCCGGCTCCCGGCTGGCCGATGTCGTCGACAAGCAGCTCCCCCAGGTGGACGGGCTGGGCGCCGACATCGTGCTGGTCTGCGTCGGCACCAACGACGTCACCCACGGCACCACTCTCCGTGAGGCCCGGCGCCAGCTGCGGCTGCTGGTCGCGGGCCTGGCCGAGGCCGCCCCCTACGCCAAGGTGATCGTCTCGGGGCTGCCCCCGGCGGAGACAGCCACCGCCTTCCACCGTCCCCTGCGCGACCTGATCGGGCTCCGGGCGCTGCTGTTCACCCGCCTGTACCGGACCGAACTGACCAAGCACGGGATCTCGGTGTTCGACATCGCCAAGCTGACCAAGTCGGCCTTCCACGGCAAGCGCGAGATGTTCAGCGACGACCGGTTCCACCCCTCCAGCGCCGGCTACGCCTTCCTCGGGACCATCTACGGCCGCGCCTGCCGCGAGGCCCTGGAGGCCGCCCGCGACCTCCAGCCCAACCCCGAGGCCGAGCTCGCCGGCTAGCGCGCCGCCACCGCGAACCGGGGCAGCAGCACGTGCACCAGCGGGCCGATGCTGAGCGCGTACAGCACGGTGACGACTCCCAGGGTGCCGCCGAGCAGCCAGCCGCTGAGGACCACGACCACCTCGATGGCCGTCCGGACGGGGCCCAGCGGGCCGCCGGTGCGTCGCACCAGCCCGGTCATGAGCCCGTCCCGCGGCCCGGGACCGAGGTTGACGCCGATGTAGGCGGCCGTGGCCACGCCGTTGAGCAGGATGCCGGCGGCGGCGAAGCCGACCCGAGCCGACAGCCCGCCCGGCGCCGGCAGCACGGCCAGGACCGCGTCCACGGCCAGCCCGACGACCACGACGTTGCTGAGGGTCCCGAGCCCCGGCCGCTCCCGCAGTGGCACCCAGGCCAGCAGCACCAGGGCCCCGACGACGATCGTGACCGACCCCAGCGACCACCCCAGCTGCCGGGCCAGCCCCTAGTGGAGCACGTCCCAGGGCATCACCCCGAGCGAGGACCGCACCATCAGCGCCATCGAGACGCCGTACAGCACCAGCCCGGCGTACAGCTGCAGGAGCCGACGCGGCAGCCCCGGGCTAGTCAAACAACTCGTCGAAGAAGCTCTTCTTGCGGCGCTTGTGCGACCCCTCGCTGTAGCGGCGGCGGTCGTAGTCGTCGTCGTCGTGGTCCTTGAACGGGTTGGGGATGCTCGGCGCGCGGCTGCGGTCGTAGTCCCGGTCGCGGTCGCGCTCGCGGGGGGCCGAGTGGCCGCGCTGCCAGCCCTGCTCGGCGTCGACCAGGCGCTCGAGCTCACCCCGGTCCAGGAAGATGCCGCGGCAGTCGGTGCACTGGTCGACATGGACGCCGCTGCGCTCGTAGGTCCGCATCAGCCCCTGGCACTTCGGACAGACGAGGTCGGTTGCCATTGGATCGCCTCCTTGGGTCGAGTCTAGGTCCCGCCGGCGACCACCGCGAACCGCGGGGTGACCCCGAGCAGTCGCGCGCTCGGCGGCTGCTGGAGCAGCTGAGCCCATTCGATGTCACCCAGCCGCTCCAGCCGGGCCGGTCCCCAGCCGGCCGCCTCGACCAGCTCGACCACCCGGTCGGGGTGGGTCCCGCCGGACAGCGGCAGCTCCTCGATGACCGACGGGTCGTAGCGGTCGTGGTGGTGGTCGGGCTCCCCGCGCAGCCGGCGGAGCCCCTCCCTGGCCTGGCTGCGCAGGGCCTCGACGGGGTCGGCCCCGCCCCACAGGCCCTCGAACAGCACCAGCCGGCCCTCGGGGGCGACCCCGCGCCAGGCGGCGAGCGCGGCACCCGGGTCGGGCAGCGTCCAGAGCAGGTGCCGCTCGATCACGGCGTCGAACGGTCCCGGCGGCGGCTCCTCGGCGGTTCCCTGGACGACCTCGACCTCGAGGCCGTCGCGGGCGGCGTGCTCGGCCAGGCGCTCCAGCATCCTCCCGGAGAGGTCAAGGGCGGTCACCCGGTGGCCGAGCCGGGCCGCGGCCAGCGACAGGAACCCGGTCCCGGCGCCGACGTCAAGCACCCGGCACCCGGGGCCGGGCAGGAGCCGGTTCAGGGCGGCGTTCCAGGCGGCCCGCTGGGCCGGCGACCCGGGCCCGTGGTCGGAGGAGTGGTCGTAGGTGGCCGCGTCCGCGTCCCACCAGTCGCGGACCTTGCCGGTGAGGTCGGCCGGGGGGGCTCCGGAGGACTCCGGGGGGGTCCCCCCGTGGGTCGGGTCGCTCACGGGACGGGCGGCCGGGTGTTGGTGACCGGCCGGATGGGCCGGCCGGCGGCGCGCTCGCGGGCCAGGCGGCGGTCCTCGCGGACGGCCACCACCTTCTCCTCGTAGCTGGCCCAGGAGACGAGGACGCCGAGGACGGCCCCGAGCGCGATCAGGTCGCCGGCCCCCCACAGGATGGCCCCGCCGAGCTGCTGGTCGGCCAGCGGCGTGGGGCCCCAGGAGCGCTGGAAGCTCTCCAGGGTCGGGGCCAGCACCCGGCCGCTGTTCATGATCGCGACCCCGAGGAAGGCGTGGAACGGCACCATCAGGAAGACGAACAGCAGCCGGGCGATGTGGGGCAGCCGCCAGCGGGACGGGTCGAGGCCGACCACGGGCCACCAGAACAGCAGCCCGGCGGCCAGGAAGTGCAGGTGGACCAGGTCGTGCACCAGCGGCTGGCGCAGGGTCAGGTCGAACAGCGGCGAGAAGTAGAGCGCGTACAGGCTGAGCGTGAACAGGACCCAGGCGACCAGCGGGTGGCCGATCACCCGCAGGGGCGGGCTGTGCAGCACCCGGGTCATGCGGCGGCGGGTCCTGCCCCTGGCTACCCGCAGGGCCAGGGTGATCGGCGCCCCCAGGGCCAGCAGCGGGGCCGCGACCATGGTGAGCAGCATGTGCTGGGTCACGTGGACCGAGAACAGCACCGTATCGTAGGCCTCGATCGGGGACAGCAGGGCGACGGCGATGGCCCCGACCCCGCACAGGAAGTAGGCGGTCCGCCGGGCCGGCCAGGCCACCCCGTTGGCGACCAGGCGCCGCCTGGCCTGGAGGTAGGCGATCGCCAGGGCCAGCAGCCCGACGGTGACCAGCGGGTTGAACGACCAGGAGAGCAGCAGCCGGCCCGGTGTCGGGGCCGGTACCTGGGACCCGGCCGCCGGGCCGGCCAGCGCGGCCCCGGCGCCGGCGGTCAGCCCGCCCAGCGCGAGGACGCCGGCCACCAGCACCCGGCGCCCCACCCTGCGAGGCCACGTCACAACCACGGGCTCAGCTTACGCCGGCCGTCTCGGCCCGGCGCGGCGACCGGAAGCCGGCCAGGCCGGCGACCACCATGGCCGCCCCCAGGCCGAGGGTGAAGGTGATGGCGGCCCGGGTGACGACCGGGCCGAAGCCGGAGGCGAGTTGGGAGCGGCTGAGGGCCGACAGGTCGGGCAGGGCCCCGGCCAGGGTCAGGAACACCCCGCCGAGCAGCAGGTAGAGCAGGCCGCTGTCGGCCCGCCCCCGGAACAGGCGCCAGGCGGCCATCCCGGCCACGGCCCAGCCGGCGGCCGAGGTGACCGTCCCGTACAGCTCGGTGGCCAGCGGGGCCGTCGAGGCGAGCAGCGCCCCGGCGGTGTGGACCATGTCAGCGGCCACCGCGACCAGGGCGACGACGGCCAGGACCTTGGGCCGGCGGTAGCCGCCGGCGGCGGCCAGGGCGGCCGCGAACAGGGCCACCGCGGCCAGCAGCCACGGCCACGGCGAGGGCCCGGGGACCCAGGTGATGTCGCCCCGGATGACCATGGTCAGGTCGCCCTGGCGGACCGGGATCCGCCAGTCGGGGACGATCACGTGGGGCGTCCCCGGGCTGGCCTTCACGGCCGGGGGGTCGGGGGCGGTCCAGTGGGAGCGGTGGTCGTGCCAGGCCGCCGACGGGCCGTCGCCGACTCGCCGCCACTCGGGGGCGGCCTTGGCGTCGAACTCGGGCGGGATCTCCGCCGGGGCGGTGCGGAAGCGGTTGGTGTAGGTGCTGGGCGACCGTTGGTTCTCGAACACTCCCCCTGGCCCGATACGCAGGTACGGCTCCAGGCGGTAGCCGAGCACCACCACCTCCTTGTCGGAGCGGTTGACCAGCTCGAGCTGCTCGCCGGCCACGGTGCGGACCGCGATGCCGGGCGTGCCCTGGTCGATGCCCCGGATCCCGGTCCGGTAGTTGCTGGCCTCGGTCCCGGTCCCGAGAGCGTGCGCGGCCGCCGGCCCGGCCGACGCCCCGAGGAGCAGCAGGGCCAGGACGGCGACCAGCCCGGCCCGACGTCGGATGCTCATCGGCGCTCCTCCGTGCCGGTCAAGGCCTCATGTGCGCCCGCCGTGCTCATCGGCGGCGCCCCCGTCCTGGCGGGCCGGGCCGCGAGCGCTCGCGCAGGCGCAGCACGAGGGCCGCGGCCACGATCACGACCGCGATCCCGGTGCCCAGGAGCAGGGTCCGGTTGCGGGAGTCGCTCCCCGACCCGTCGGCGGACGGCGCCACCCCGACCTGGACGTGGCCGGTCCGGGAAAGCCGGGCGCTCACCTGGTGGGTGCCGGGGGTGTCGGTGCTCGGGAGCGCGTCCCAGACCCGCCCGTCGGGCGACAGCAGCACCTGGTGGCCGCCCGGGTCGGCGACGGCGGTGTTCAGCAGCGGGTAGACGAGGCCGACGCTGGACTGGCCGCCGAGGGCCTCGACCTCGTCCCCCGACGGCTGGTAGCTGGCCTTGATCAGGTAGGCGTTGCCGGCGACGACCAGGCCGGAGAGGGCCGGTCCGAGGGTCGCCGGGTCGACCGGCTCCACCGTCACCTCGACCCCGGTCTGGCGGGGCCGGGGCGGCACCGCCCCCTGGCTCAGGACCAGGTTGACCTGCCCGTCGCTGGTCGAGAAGGCGCCCAGCTGCGACCCCTCGGCGGTGAGCTCGAGGGTGAAGCGGGCCGAGGCCGGCGGCTTGTTGCTGGCGGCCAGCTCCGGGGGCGGGTTCACCCAGCGGTACGGCGTCGGCGGGGCCAGCCCGTCCAGCAGCGGGCGCCTGGCCAGGATGCTGGCACGCCCGCTGATGGCCGCCCCGGCCAGGTACAGGGCCACGATCCCGACCCCGGCCAGGAGCGCCAGCCCGGACCGGGACCGGGAGGCGCCGCCGACGGGGTTGCTCATCGGGAGGGGCGGATGGCCACGATCTCCGCGGTGGCGAACTGGGGTGGCCAGGTGACCTCGCGCCGGTTCACCTCCGTCCACTCCCAGATGACACTGGCCGCGCGGAGGTTGGCCCCGGCGTCGGCGCCACCCGCGGGGGCGAACTCGATGCCGCTGCCGTTGGGCAGGCCGCCCGCCGGCACCCTGGCCCTGCGGGCCGCGGCGGCGACGTCGGCCGGGGCCATCGAGCTGGCGTCCGGCAGCACGTGGCGGAACAGCGCCCAGGCCCCGGAGAAGCCGGCCAGGGCGGCCGCGCTCATCGAGTGGCCGTTGGCCTCGCGGTAGGCGGCGTCGGCCCGGTCCAGCAGGGCGCGGGCGTCGGGGGCGAGCCCGGCCGGGTTGATCCCGTGGGTGTCCGGCTTGTCGGAGGCGAACAGGCCGACGGCGTCCTCGCCGAGCAGGGCCCCGAACTCGGGCATGCAGTAGCTGGAGGAGGTGCCGATGCTGGCCAGCAGGGGCAGGTGCTGGCGGACCTGCTCCTTGCGCAGGGCCACCCCGTCCTCGAGGTAGGCGACCACGAACAGCACGTCGGGCCGGGCGGCGGCGATCTCGGCGATCACCTTGGCCGGGTCGTAGCGGCGCGGGTCGTAGGCGACGTCGGCCACGGTCTCGAGGTCCCGGTCGCGAAGCTCGGCCCGGGCGCCGTCGGCCACCGCCGTCCCGTACACGTCGTCGACGGCGGCGATGGCGAACCGCAGCGAGTGGGTGGGCCGGGCCAGCTTGGGAGCCAGCTGGTCGGCCACGAACCGGATCGCCCCCCGGCCCAGCAGCCCCCCGGTCGGGGCGACCCGGAACACCAGATCGCCCTCGCCCGGCCCGGCCAGCTTGCCGACGGCCCCGGTCTCCCAGAACAGCGACCCCGCCCCAGCCGCGGCCGTCGCCGCCGGGCTCGAGATCGTGCTCCCGTAGCTGCCGAGGACCAGGTCGACCCCGCGGTCGGCGAGCTGCTCGACGGCCCCGGGGGCGGCGTCGGCCTCGGGCACGTCGACCTCGTCGAGGACCACCGGCCGCCCGCCGATGCCCCCGTCGGCGTTGATCAGCTCGGCCGCGACCCGGACCCCGTGGTACTCGTCGATCCCGCCCATGCCCTGCGTGCCACTCAGCGGGTAGATGGCCCCGATCCGCACCGGCTCTGGCGGGTCGCTGGTGCAGGACGCGACCAGCAGCAGGACGAGGAGGACGACGAGGGGGCGCAGATGGCGCATGGTCTCAGGTCACCGCCAGGAGGTTGGCAACAGCATGCGTGACGGCCGGAACCGTCCAGCGGCCGGAAGCGTACCGCTGCCACGACAGCAACAGCGCGGCCCCCAGGTCGACCGGCATCGCCGCCAGCCCGTACGCCGGCAGGTGCACCAGCGCGAACGCCCCAGCGCTCCCGACAACGCCAGCCACAACCCCGAACCGGAGCAGCCGGTCGTACAGCACCCGCCGGAACAGCGCCTCCTCCGCCACCGCAGCCCCCAGCGCCAGCCCGGCCGCCACCGCTCCAGCCCGCCGATCCGCCACCGGCCCAGCAACCACCGCAGCCCCGGCCACGCCCACGAGGCCCAGCAGCAACGGCAACCGCCAGCCGAGCGGGGCGGGGGCCGTTCGTTCGCGGTCGTTGCCACGCACCGCCAGGGCCACGATGAGCAGGAGCAGGTAGCCGACGGCGAGCACGGGCACCGCCAGTGGCAGCCCTCCCAGGGTGGGTCGTGCCAGCAGGAAGAGCAGCCCGGCGGCCACCACCAGCCAGGCGCCCGCCTCGGGGGCTGTGGACAGCCGCGGGACCACCACTCGCCGGTCGGCTACGCTCCCCCACCGGGGGAGCCGGCGCCGGAGGGTGCGGGTGAGCCGCGCCCGGGCCTGTACCGGTGGCTGGGGGTGCGGCGGCCGAGGGTCGAGCTGGGTCATCCGGCGACCTGGAAAGCGGCTTGGGTGAGGACCCGGGGGTCGAATGGGGCGTGGTCCGCGGCGACGAACTCGACCTGGACGACGTGCTGGCCTGGGGGGAGCTGGGGGAGGCGCTGGCGGAGGCCGTAGTTCATGTCGACCAGCTTGCCGTCGACGTGGAGGTGGATGTGGCCCTCGTCGCCCTGGATGCGGGTGGTGGTCTGGTTGACGATCTTGCCGCCGTCCAGGGCCAGGATCAGCTCGGGGCGGTCCTGGTTGACGGTCTGGCCCTGGCGAGGCCGCTCGATGGTGAGCTTGGCCGGGCTGCTGGGGCGGTCGGCGACCGGGGCGGCCGTGGTGGCCGCCGCGGCCGACCCGCCGTCGTCGCCGCCCCCCGAGCACGCGGCGAGGGCCAGCACGGCGGCGGCCAGCAGGACGGCCGCCCGGAGGCGGCGGTTGCGGGGAAGGCGTTGGACCATGGGACGTTCCTCTTACTCGATGAGCTGCTCGAACCGGCCGCTACGCTGGGAGCGGCCGGTCGTGGCCTCGATCGCGAACGATACGCGGCCCGGTTCGAGGTCGACGTTGGCGGCGAAGTGCCCGGGCCCGAGGCGGACGAGCGTCAGCGCCTCGGGTGCACCGGGCTGCTTGGTCATCGTAGCGCGCGCCTTGTCGATGGGCTGCTCGTCGCCGCTCGGGTTGAAGAAGGTGAAGTGGACGGTGTTGGGCCCGGTGCGGCCGGGGTCGATGTAGCCCTGGAGGGTGCCGCCGGCGGCCAGGGTGATGGTGTAGAGGGTCGGCTGGCCGGGCACCTCGGACACCTTGACCGGCTGAGGGGCAGCGCGGGTCTCCAGCTCCATGGGCACGGTGACGGCCGGGCCCGACCCCTCGACCAGGCCGACCACCACCCAGTCGCCGGCGATCGAGAGCTGGCTGCCCTGGCCCCGCCAGAGGCCGTCGCCGTCCCTGGTCAGGTCGAGGGTCGAGGTACCGATCTCCGTCTGGCCTCGGGGGGTGAACCGCAGGGCGACGCGGCTCGCCGGCCAGGGCTCGCCGGAGTCGTAGTCGGTGACCTTGGCGGTGAAGCTGTTGGGGCCGGGTGTGCCCGGTGTGGCGGTGAGGGCGATCCGCACCGACGTGGCGAAGTCGCTGCCCTCGACCTGGATGCTGGGCGGGGCCGCCGGCTTGGCCGAGGCCCGCTCGACCACGAACTTGCCCGGCGGGAGCTGGCTGAGGACGGCGGTGACGGCCAGGATGCAGGCGGCCAGGACCACCTCGCCGCGGACGTTGCGGGCCAGGTCGCCGAGGCGCCGGACGCCATTGGCTAGGGCGGGCACGACCCGGTAGCGGTTGAGCGCCCCGAGCAGGACCAGCCCCGCGAACAGGGCCACCTTGGCGTCCAGGAAGCGCCCGTACGGCGAGTCGAGCAGCCCCTGCCAACCGCCGGCCAGGTGCAGGGCACGGGACAGGCCGGTGACCGCGACCAGGCCGAGGACGGGGGCGGCCAGCTTGGAGAAACGCACCGCCGAGGCGAGCTGCTCGGGCCGCTCCCGCCCCCGCAGCCCAGCCAGCAGCCACACCAGCCCGCCGATCCAGGCCCCGACGGCCAGCAGGTGCAGCCACTGCACGATCAGGTTGAGACTGCGCAGCGGCGACGGCCCGGCCGCGTGCCCGGCCATCACATGCAGCAGCATCGTGATCCCGGCCGCCACCCCCACCGCCACCAGCCGCCAGGTGTCGACCCGCCGCGGGCCGGAGGAGTTGCCGAGGGGGGTGTGGACATCCGCCGGCACACGATCCGGCCGACGGCTAGGCTCCCCCTCCGGGGGCCCTGGCACGGCGAGGGCGGGGTCCGTGGTGCCCGCAGACCCCGGGGCGGTGGGGGCAGGGTCTTCTGCGCCCGGGGGCTCGGCGGCGGCCAGGGCGGCCTGTGTGCCCTTGGGTCCTGCGACGGCAAGGGCAGGGTCCCCTGTGCCCGGGGGTCCTGCGGCGGTGGGGGCGGGGTCCCGGGTGCTCGGGCGGCCGAGGCCGGCGGCCAGGAACCAGGTCGCCACCGCCGTGGCGACCACCCCAACGCCCAGGCGCACGAGGCCCTGGCCGGTCGAGGAGTCGAGGAGGGTGCCGATGGGGGCGTCGATACGGGCCTGCTCGGCCAGGAACCGGACCACTCCGCCGACCACGGTGAGGGTGGCGGCCACGGCCAGCAGCACCCTGGCGCCGGCGGGAAGGACCCGGCCGGAGACGGCCAGGCCGGTGACGGCCACGCCGACGAGGACGGTCAGCCCGGCGTAGAGGGCGAGGCGGGCGGCGGTGGCCGGGGCCGACGGGGACGGGGAGTCGCCCTGGGAGGCCGCCTGGGCCTGGGGTGTGGCGGTCGGGGCGGGGACGCCGACCCCGAACGCGAACGAGCCGGCGGTGACGTGGCCGTCGTCCTTGGAGACGACCCGCCAGCTGACCGTGTAGGTGCCGTCGGCCAGGTCGCCGAGGCCGACCGCGAACCACAGCGGGGCCCCCTGGACCGGGGCGGCGTCGCCGCGCTGGACCGGCCGGCCGCCGGTGTCGAGCACCTGGATGCTGGAGAGGCCGGGCTCGGGCCGCTCGGTGAAGGTGAGGACGACCTGGCGCGGCGCCTGGTCGAGAGACGACCCGGCGGCCGGGTCGGACTCACGCAGCAGGGCATGGGCGCCCGCCGGCGCCCCAGCCACCACCAGCCACAACCCGACCAGGACGACGACCAGGCCAACCCGCCCGGGCCACCGCCCGGCGCCGGATCCCCCGATCCGGGGTCGCACTGCAGTCAGCGCCTCCGGCGGAGGGCGACCACGCCGACGCCGATCGCGGCCAGGAGGCCGAGGGTCCCGACGACGAGGCCGATGGTGGCCAGCTGGCGGGCGCTGGCGACCTCGTCGTCGGCCGCCTCACGCTCGGCCGCCAGGGCCGCGTTGATGCGGGCCGTCTCGCGGTCCAGCCGGGTGGTGAGCTGGGTGCCGGTTGGCTCGACGGCCGGGTACTGGACCTCGGCCGGGTCGGTGATCTCGTCGAAGCCGTCCTTGCCCGAGGTGAAGCTCTTGTCGATCTTCTTGCCGCCGAGGGTGCCGGTGACCTTGAAGGTGTAGGCGCCGGGGGTGGTCGGGATGAAGAAGGCTCGGTAGTCGCCCTGCTCGCCCCAGCCCTCGCCGAAGTGCGGCTGGAGGGCCATCTCCTTGGGCTCGGCGTCGCCGGTGCTGACGGCCACCTTGAGGCCCTTGGCGTCGGTCACGGGCTTGCCGTTGTTGCTGATCATCAGCTGGACGCTGTTGGTCGCGCCGGCATAGCCCGGCTCGGTGCCGAAGCCGACCACGAAGGTGTAGTTGGCGACCTTGTGCTCGCCGTGGGCCGAGGCCGGCACGGCCAGCAGCGGGACCAGCAGCACGGCCACGACGGCCGCGCCGAATACGGTTCTCCGGTTCATCGTCTCCTCCAAGCTCTGGCACACGCGCTCCATGGCAGGCACTTCTGGGGGGCCGTGGGGGAGCGGGCCCCCCCACATGGATCAGGGACCGCAGTCGTGCAGTCTCCGGTTGACCCCTCAGCGAGCCCAGTTCAGGGGCGGCGCGCGGCCGCCCAGTCCGGCGGCGAGGAGGATGGCCGGGCGGACCCAGCCGGTGGGCCGGAGGCGGGCCGGGCGGGGGTCGGGCCGGTGGAGGCGACGTCGGCGCAGGGCGCGGCCGGCGACCTCGGCGACCCGGCCGGCCCAGGCCAGGCCGAGGGCCAGCACGCCGGCGACCAGCAACTGGACGACGACGCCGGTGAGGAGCAGGCGGCCGTCCACCGGGCCGACCAGCGGGACCCCGGCCGCGGCCCGTTCGATCAGCTCCTGGACCAGGTAGATGGTCACCTGGAGCAGAGCAAGACGCGCGGCCAGGCGGCCGAGGGGCTCGGCGGCCGGCCGGCCGCCGGTGCGCAGGCCGGCCCGGAAGTGGCGGGCCAGGGTGGCCCCGAGCGACACCAGGCCGAGCACGATGGCGGCGGCGATGGCCGCCGACCAGTAGGCGTGGCCGCTGCCGGCCAGCACGGCCAGGCGGCGGCCGGGCTCGGGGACGGCCAGGGCGTAGGCGATCCCATGCCCGACCACCGCCCCGGCGACCGCGGCGCCGGCGAGCGGGAGCCGGCGGGCCATACCACGCAGCTCCATCGTCCAAGCATACGCGGCCAGGAGCGATACCAGTCCAATCGGCTCCCTCGCTCCCCGCCGGCTCGGCCAGGACGGATCCAGGCCCGATCCCGGCCCCCTTGACAAAGTTTCTGTTCAATGGTGGGATGGCCCGCATGCTGGACCTCGAAGTGATCGACGACCCGGCCGCGGCGGTGGTGGCCCTCGACCCGCTGCGGGCCCGGCTCCTGGCCGGGCTGGCCGAGCCGGCCTCGGCCTCGGCGCTGGCCGAGCGGGCCGGGCTCCCCCGCCAGAAGGTCAACTACCACCTGCGCATCCTCGAGGAGCACGGGCTGGTCACCGAGGTCGGCCAGCGCCGCTGGGGCGGCCTGACCGAGCGGGTGCTGCACGCCACCGCTGCCTCCTACGTCGTCTCCCCGGGGGCCCTCGGCGAGGCCGCCGGCGACCCCGACCGGATCGCCGACCGCCTGTCCGCCCGCTACCTGATCGCCCTGGCGGCCCGGGTCGTCCGCGAGGTCGCGAGCCTGGTCCGCCGGGCCGACAAGGCGGGCAAGCGGCTGCCCACCCTGGCCCTGGACACCGAGATCCGCTTCCGCTCGGCGGCCGAGCGGGCCGCCTTCACCAGCGACCTGGCCGAGGCCGTCACCACCCTGGTCTCGCGCTACCACGACGCCAAGGCCCCCGGCGGCCGCTCCCACCGCCTGGTGGTGGCGGCCCACCCCCTGCCGGCCGGCCAGCCATCCGACACCGAGGAGGCACCATGAGCTCCGAGCACCACGACCCCAAGCCCGTGACCCGGGCGATCGACCTCGCCATCGAGGTCCCCGGGACTCCCGAGGAGGTCTGGGAGGCGGTCGCCAGCGGGCCCGGGATCACCGCCTGGTTCGTGCCGGCCAAGGTGGAGGGGCGGGTCGGCGGGACGGTGGAGCTCGACTTCGGGCCCGGCTACGGGTCCGAGGTGGCTCGGATCACGGCTTGGGAGCCGCTGCGGCGGTTCGTGTCCGAGGTGACCGGCGAGGGGCGACCCGACTTCGCCGTTGAGTGGCTGGTCGAGGCCCGCGACGGCGGCACCTGTGTGGTCCGGCTGATCAACAGCGGCTTCGGCGACGGCGCCGAGTGGGACGCCGAGTTCGACGCCACCGAGTCCGGCTGGCGGCTGTTCCTCTACAACCTGCGCCTGTACCTGACCCACTTCCCCGGCCAGCCCTGCACCTCCGTCCTGGTCAACGGCAAGGCCGCCGGGCCGGTGCCCCGGGCGTACGCCGAGCTGGCGGCGACTGCCGGCCTGCCCGCGGACGCCGCCGAGGGCCAGCCGGTGGCCGCCACCGCCCCGGGCGTCCCGGCCCTGGCCGGGGTGGCCGAGCGGGCCACCGACCACATGCTCACCGTGCTGCTGGAGAAGCCGGCGCCGGGCATCGGCTTCGTGGCCGCCGAGCCCGCGGGCGACGGGTCGGCCCACGCCAGCGTCTACCTCTACCTGTTCGGCGACGGGGTCGCCGAGGTGGCGGCCAGGGAGGAGCCGGCCTGGCGGGCCTGGATGGGACGGCACTTCCCGATGCCAGAGCCGCCGGCCGCCGAGCCCGCCGGGGCCTGACCGCCGGCCCGGTCAGCGGCCGCGCAGGGCCGCCGGGTCGAAGCCGAAGGGCAGCTCGAGGCGATTGGCGGCCAGCAGGTCGGCGTCGGCCAGCAGCTCGGCCGTTGGCCCGTCGGCGGTGATCGTGCCCCCGTTCATGACCAGGGCCCGCGGGCAGAGCTGGAGGGCGTAGGGCAGGTCGTGGGTGACCATCAGGATGGTGACGTCCAGGCCGGTGACGATCTCGGCCAGCTCGCGGCGGCTGGCCGGGTCGAGGTTGGACGACGGCTCGTCCAGGATCAGGATGTCCGGCTCCATGGCCAGCACGGTGGCCACCGCGACCCGGCGCCGCTGCCCGAACGACAGGTGGTGGGGCGGGCGGCCGGCGTGCTCCTCCATGCCCACCGCGGCCAGGGCGGCCTTGACCCTGGTCTCCAGCTCGGCCCCGCGCAGGCCGAGGTTGGCCGGCCCGAAGGCCACGTCCTCGGCCACCGTGGGCATGAACAGCTGGTCGTCGGGGTCCTGGAAGACGATCCCGACCCGGCGCCTGATCTCCCGGAGGTGCTCGGGGGCCACCGGCAGGCCGGCCACCACGACCCGGCCCGCGCCCGGCAGGAGCACGCCGTTGCACTGGAGCACCAGGGTGGTCTTGCCGGCCCCGTTGGGCCCGAGCAGGGCGACCCGCTCCCCCGGCTGGATGCGGAGGCTGACCCCGAACAGCGCCTGGTGGCCGTCCGGGTAGGCGAAGGCCACGCCCTCGACCTCCAGGGCCGGGGTCGGCGTCGGGGTCACGGGCGGATCGCCCAGGCGGTGGCGGCGACCAGGGCGGCCGCGGCCGGCAGGCAGAGGGCGGCCAGCCACTGGCCGCGGGTCGCGGCCAGCTCCTGGAGCACCGGCATCGACCCGGCGTAGCCGCGCGACACCATGGCCAGGTAGACCCGCTCACCCCGCTCGTAGGAGCGGATGAACAGCGTCCCGGCCGAGGCGGCCACGGCCCGCGCCTGCCAGATCCAGCGGGGGTCGTGGCCGCGGGAGATGCGGGCGATGCGCATGCGCCTGACCTCGTCGACGATCACGTCGGCGTAGCGGACCATGAACCCGGCCACGGTGGTGAACGCGGCCGGCAGGCGCAGCCGCTCCAGCCCGCGGAGCAGCTCGGGCACGGGTGTGGTCGCGGCCAGGACGACCGAGGTGGCCACCCCCAGCGTCCCCTTGGCGACGATGTTCCAGGCCGCCCAGAGGCCCTCGCGAGCCAGCGAGACCCCCAGGACCTCGACCCGCTCGCCCTGGCCGACCAGGGGCAGGAACAGGGCGAAGAGCAGGAACGGCAGCTCGATGACGAGGCGCCGGGCCAGGGTGGGCAGGGGCAGCCGGGCCACCCTGGCCAGGCCGGTCAGCAGCAGCGCGTAGACCCCGAAGGCCCAGAAGGCCTCGCGCGGGGTGGCCACCACGGCCAGGACGAACAGGAAGGCGGCGGCGAGCTTGCACTGGGGGCGGGCACGGTGCAGCGGGCTCGTCCCCGGGAGGTAGAGCGCGTCGCTGTGGCCGGCCGCCATCGTGTCAGGGCGCCCGGGTCGGCTCCGAGCCCTTCCCGCCGCCGCTGCCGCCCCGGCCGCCGGACCGCCTGGCCCGGACCAGGGCGAACAGTCCCAGCCCGACCCCGAAGGTGATCAGCACCCCGATCAGCCCCGAGAGCCCGGTGCTGAGCCGCTCGTTGTCGACCCCCTTGACCGCGTAGTCGGCCAGCGGCCCGTCGGCGAACAGGTGGTCCCTGGCGGTCTCGAGGAAGCCCTCGTCCTCGGCGACCCGCTCCAGCCCGTCGGGCGAGCTGGAGGCGAAGCCACTCACGACCAGGGCGAGCCCGACGGCCACCAGCAGCCCGGCGATCAGGAACAGGCGCAGCTTCCCAGAGTGCATATCAGCTCACCTCCCCGGCGGTCCGCTCCGGCTTGGGACCGAGGGCGAGCGGGGTCTGGAGGTCGGAGGCCCCGTCGACCAGGTCGGGCCGGACGCCGAGGACCACGCCGACGGTGAGGGCGGTGATGATCCCCTCGCCGACGCCGATCAGGGTGTGGACGCCGACCATGGCCGCCAGCACCGTCCCGATCGGGGCTCCGCCGGTCCCGCCGGTGGCGTACTCGAGCACGAAGGCGGCGGCGGCCAGCACCACCGAGAGGCCGGCGGCGATCCCCGAGGCGGCCACCACCGAGGTCCTGGTGGCGGGCAGCACCCGGCGCAGCAGGCGGAAGATCGCCCAGCCGCCGAAGACGCCGACCACGGCCATGTTGGTGATGTTGAGCCCGAGCGCTGTCAGCCCGCCGTCGGCGAACAGCAGGCTCTGGACGACCAGGACCACGGCCACGCTGACGCAGCCGGCCCAGGGGCCGACCAGCACCGCCGCCAGGACCCCGCCGAGCAGGTGGCCGCTGGTCCCGGCGGCCACCGGGAAGTTGAGCATCTGGACGGCGAAGATGTAGGCGGCGACCAGGCCGGCCAGGGGCGCCTGCCGCTCCTGGAGGGTGTGGGCGGCGCGGCGCAGGCTGACCCCGACCCCACCGGCGGCCACCGCCCCGGCGGCCAGCGAGGTTGGGGCGTTGATGAAGCCGTCGGGGATGTGCACGTGCCCTCCCATGTCCGGCCGCATCGGATGGCGACCACCAGTTGCTCGGCATTAGTTGCAACCAAGTTGCAGCTATAGACAGTTTGCAACTGTACGGCCGGTCCCCGACAACCGCAACGGCGGTTGGCGGAGCACCCTCCCCTGGGCATAGCGTCGGTCCGTGGACGCGAGCGGGAACCTCCACCGGCTGCTGCTGGCCGTCGTCGTCGCGCTGGTGCTGGCGGTGGTGGCCGGCGCGGTGGCGCTGTGGCCGTCGGGCCCGCTGGCCGACCCGGCCACCGCCGGCCAGGCCGACCCGACCCGGTTCGTCCCGGCCACCCTGACCAGCGTGCAGACCGTCCCCTGCCAGGAGGCCGAGCCGGGCTTCCCCGGTTCGACCTGCATCAAGGTCCGGGCCCGGCCCGACGGGGGCGAGGAGGTCGAGTTCGAGACCACCGACCCGACCGGGGACACGTTCCGGGCCGGCCAGCGGGTGCGCCTGTCCATCCTCGAGCAGGAGGGCCAGCCGCCCTTCTACAACATCCGCGACCTGGAGCGGGGCCGGCCCATGCTGGCCCTGGCGGCACTGTTCATGCTGGCCGTGATCGCCTTCGGCCGCTGGCAGGGCGTGCGCTCGCTGATCGGCCTGGCCTGCTCCTTCGCGGTGATCGTGGGCTTCGTGGTCCCGGCCATCCTGCGGGGCAGCAGCCCGGTGCCGGTCGCCCTGGTCGGGGCCATGGCGATCATGCTGGTCTCGCTGTACCTGGCCCACGGGCTGGGGCGCAAGACGACCGCGGCGGTCGTCGGGACCGCCCTCACCCTCGGCCTGACCGCGGTCCTGACCGCCAGCTTCGTCGAGCTGACCGCCCTCACCGGCCTGTCCAGCGACGAGGCCCGCGACGCGAGCTTCCAGGTGGGCGGCATCTCCCTGGGCGGCCTGCTGCTGGCCGGCATCATCATCGGCGGCCTTGGCGTGCTCGACGACGTCACCGTCTCCCAGGCGTCGCTGGTCTTTGAGCTGCGCCGGGCCAACCCGGCGGCCGGGTTCGCCGAGCTGACCCGGAGTGCCCTGGCCGTCGGCCGGGACCACGTCTCGGCCACCGTCAACACTCTGTTCCTGGCCTACGCCGGGGCGTCGCTGCCCCTGCTGGTCCTGTTCGTCAGCGGCGGCGACGCCCTCGGCACGGTGGCCACGGCCGAGGCGGTGGCGGTCGAGATCGTGCGCACCCTGTGCGGGTCGGTCGGCCTGATCGCGGCCGTCCCCCTGACCACGCTGCTGGCCGTCGGCCTGGCCCTCGAGGAGCCGGCGGCGGGCCCCGAGGCGCCGGCCGCCGGGGCCGGGAGGGCTCCCTACTCGCCGGCCAGGGGCCTGGATGCCGGGGACGCCGCGGCCCTGTTCGGGCGCGTCCTCGACCTGCACGGGCCGGCGCTGTCCTCGGCCGTGGTCGGGGTCGCCCCCGGCGACTCGGTGGACCCCGAGGCCCTGCCCGACAGCGCCCGCCAGGCGGCGGCGCGGCTGGCGGCGATGGCCCGCCGCGACGGCCGGCCGTCCCGGCTCGGGCGCGGCCTCCCGGCGGGCGTGGCCCAGCTCGACCCGGCCGACCCCGGCCAGCTCGAGCTGCTCCGCCAGTTCGGGGCCTTCTCCAGCGAGACCAGGGTGTGGGTGGAGGGCGACCCCGACCCGGTGGCGGAGACCGCCGACAGCTTCGACGGCCTGCCCCGGGCCACCTACCGGCTGACCCCTGGCGAGCTCGAGCGCCTCCGGGCCGCCCTGGCCGCGGCCGGGCCGGCCGGGGCCACCCTGGTGCCCCGGCGGACCAGGGCGTCGCGGGCCAGGCACCCGTGAGCCACCGGCGGCGGCCGGTCGCCTGGCTGGCCCTGGCCGTGGCGGCCGCCCTGGCGGCCGG
>JASLBL010000184.1 GCA_030146615.1 Actinomycetes bacterium | reverse complement strand
GAGCCGGACGCGTCAGCACGCTGCGCCGTATCGTCCCCGCCCGAGCCTTCGACAAGCAGATCCGCAAACTCAACCGGCTGGCCAGCTGACGCTCGGCCCTCAACCACACCAAGGCGGAGTCGTGGAAAGACGCAGGATCGTATTGCTGGGCGCGACGGGGTACACCGGGCAGCGAGTGCTCCGGGAACTGCTCGCACGGGGCGAAGAGCCGACCTTGGTCGGGCGAAACCGCACCAAGATGCTGGCCCTGGCCGACCGCTTCGAGGCGGATCTTCCGGCGGCCGAGGTGCGGGTGGTGGAGTACACCCTGGGCAAGGATCCCGGCCGGCCCGCCGCCCCGGCCCCCTACCGGCTGCTGACCACCATCTTGGATCCCAGGAAGGCGCCCGCGGCCGAGCTGGCCGCGCTGTACCAGCAGCGGTGGGAGTTTGAGACCACCCTGGATGAGCTCAAGACCCATCAGCGCGGCCCCAAGGTGGTGCTGCGCTCCCGCTCCCCGGAGATGGTCGCCCAGGAAGTCTGGGGCATGCTGCTGGTCCATCACGCCATCGGCACCCTGATGCACCAGGCCGCCCTGGACCATCAGGTGGATCCCGACCGGGTCTCCTTCATCCGCAGCCTGCGGATCGTCCGCCGCCAGGTCGCCAGCACCGGCCAGGCGGCCATCCCCCCCTGAGCCCCAGGCCAGAACGCTGCAGCGGGTCATCGCCGAGCTCGCCGAGCGGCTGCTGCCCGCACGCCGCCTGCGTGCCTTCCCTCGCGTGGTCAAGCGCAAGATGTCGAACTTCGGCGTCAAATGCGCCAAGCACCGTGGCTGGCCCCAACCGACGCTGCCCCCAGCCCAGGCGGTCGTCATCGTTGGAGCGTCCAAGCCGGCGCCCATCCGCCGGCCACGCCCCAGCAGCGCGCGCCGTCGTACACCCAACCGCAGCAGCCACGCGACCAACAGCGAACCAGCCGAACCAACCTAAGTTATCGGCATTGGGGCTAGTGGAGGGAAACCGGAGCGAAACCGGAGCGTCGAACCCGGCCTGATCGGACGGCCGGCGGTCGCGTTTTCGCAGCTCAGAGCGGTTGTGGCAGGGACAGGATTCGAACCTGTGTAGGCAATGCCGGCGATTTTCCAGCACTCATCGACTACTTCGAGCGGCATCCCGACTCGTCGCCGCCCGCGCGGGGGTGCTTCCCGAAGATCGACGGTACGCCGTCGCCTGTCTGGTCGTCCCGCCCGGCGGGGTGCTCCGACCGGTAGGCCTTCCGTCGCCGAGGGTGTGCTGTCGTCCCCCGCCCGCGCCGGTGTGCTCCGCCGGTCCGCTTTCGCTGGCCGCGCTCCCACCCTCGTCGATCAGGACCAGCGGGTCGGCGTGCGGGGAGAACCGGGTCCCGCGGTTGACAACGCGCTGGCGACGCGGCGTCACGGGCTCGCGCGGCCCCGACTCGCTCGGTGCCCTGGCGCGAGGGCGACTGGCTCGATGGGTCCGTGACTGCACAAGGCTTCAGGCATCTTTCACTTGACTGATACCCAAACCACTGCTTTACTCATGCTCAAATGAAAACGAGGCGCACCTACCAGATGTCCGCCCGGGCGGTCGCCGCCGAGAGCACCCACCGGCGGATCCTCGACGCTGCTCGTGCCCGGTTCATGAGCGCGCCCTACGAGGAGGTCACCCTCGCCGAGGTCGCCGCGGACGCGGGAGTTACCGCACAGACCGTGCTCAACCGCTTCGGCAGCAAGGAGAACCTGCTCGTCGAGGGCGCCGCGGACTTCGCGGTCGAGATCGACGCTCAGCGCGCAACGGCGCGGCGGGGAGATGTGCGGTCGGCGGTGCGGGTGGTGCTGCGGCAGTACGAGATGATGGGCGATGCCACTATCCGCTTGCTCGAACAGGAACAGCGGCTGCCCGCGGTCGCCGAGGTGTGCCGTATGGGCCGCGAGCACCACCGGCGGTCGCTCGAGGATCTCTTCGGCGATCAGCTGCCGGTCGAGGCCGGCGCGCGACGGTCGGCTTTGAACGCGCTGCAGGCTGCGGCGGACGTCTACGTGTGGAAGCTGCTGCGCCGCGACCTGGGTGTGTCGCTGGCCGAGACCGCCCGTGTCATGGAACGGCTCATCCGCGGAGCGCTTGCCCCGCCCGAGTAGACGGAGACCCAACGATGAACTATCTGGTCACGATCTGGGATGCCGGTGGCAGTGTCCCGCCCGAGCTCGCCGTGGTCCGAACGCTCGTCGCGCACGGGCATCGAGTGGTGGTGCTCGCCGGACCGCCCCTACAGGGCGCGGTCGAGGCGGCGGGCGGCGTCTTCCGCACGTGGGAGCGGGTTCCGCACCGCCACGATGCGGCAGCGCCCGACCCGTTTGACGACAACGACCTGTCCGGACCGGCCCAGATCGTGCAGATGCTCCATGATCGGATCGTTTCCGGGCCAGCCGCGGACTACGCCGACGAGGTCGGTGCCGCTCTCGACGAGCACCGGTCGGACGCGCTGGTGTCGAGCATGTTCATGCTCGGTGGCATGGCCGCCGCCGAGGCCCGCGGTGTGCCCTTCGCGGTCATGGTGTCCAGCTGCTACGTGGTGCCCTGCCCGGGGATGCCGCCGTTCGGCACCGGCTGGTTCCCGGCTCGCGGGCCCATCGGCAGGCTGCGCGAGGCCGTGGTCAAGAGTGTGGGCGCCCGCCTGTGGGATCGGGGGCTTCCGGGCTTGAACACCGCCCGCGCCCAGCTCGGGCTGGCCCCGCTCGCGCACCCGTTCGACCAACACACCGCGGCCGCACGCGTGCTCGTGCTCACCTCCCAGGCGTTCGACTTCCCCGCCCGGCTCCCATCCAACGTGCGCTACGTCGGCCCGCGACTCGACGACCCGGACTGGGTCGAGCCCGTCGAGCTGCCCCCGGGCGACCAGCCACTCGTCCTGGTCGGCATGTCCTCGACCTTCATGCGCCAAACAGAGCTGCTGCGCCGCGTGGCCGCCGCGCTGGACACGTTGCCCGTACGCGGACTGGTCACGACGGGACCGGAAATCGACCCAGACTCGGTGCCCGCCACCCCATGCATCCGGGTCGTACGCAGCGCCCCGCACACCACCGTGCTGCCCCACGCGGCCGCGGTCGTCAGCCACGGCGGGCACGGCACCGTGATCAAGGCCCTGGCCGCCGGGGTGCCCCAGCTGGTGCTCCCGCTCGGGCGCGACCAACCCGACAACGCCGCACGCGTCGCCGCAGCCGGCGTCGGGCTTCGGCTGAAGAACAGCGCCTCGCCCGAGGCGATCGCCGCCGCCGTGGCCCGCCTGCTGAACGAGCCCGACCATCGCACCCGGGCAACCGAACTCGGCGCGCTACTACGAGCCGACGCCACCGACGAAACCCTGATCACCGAGCTCGAAAAGGTCGCAAGGCAGAAAAACGGCGCAATGCGCGACTGATTACCAACATCGGGGGGGCGACAAGGCCGATCAATAGTCTTGATGCCATGAAGGGACGGGACCTCCGCGCCAGAGGTTGGCGTCCACGAACTGGCGGTCGGCCAGCAGCAGCGTCCCCTCGCCGAGCATGCCAGCTGGGCCGAGCAGCCCGGCGGCCAGGGTCGTCTCGCCCTTGGCCAGCGGCCCCATGGTCGCCTGGATGATCGCGTGGGTGCCGCACTCGGCGACCGCGACCAGCCGGACCTGCGGGAAGGCGGCCCGCTCGCCCCGATGGGTCGCCGGCCGCCCAAACGCTTGGTCGTTGGCGGGGGTGTCGGCCACATCCAGACACGTCCCGTCGATCGCCAGCAGCCGCCAGCCCCGATACCAGGCGCCGGTGGTGTCGGGGGTGGCCAGTGGCCGGGCGACCTCGACAAACAGCCGCGCCAGCGGCTCGGCGCCCAGCCGGGCGCGGGCCTTGGCGATCGCCGGCGTGGAGGGCACCCGGTACCACTGCTGCCAGCGGCGGGCCCAGCCAGCCCGCCGGCCAGCAGCCGGGCCACCTCCTCATAGGCCTGCCCGCTGAACAGCGCCATCGCCAGCACCAGCCAGACCACCACCCGCGCGGGCAGCAGCCGCTGGCGCTGCTGGGTCCGGCCCGCCTCGGCCACCACCCGGTCCACCAGCTCCGGCGGGTAGGTGCTGGTCAGCACCCCGATCGCGATCCGATCCGACAGCCGCGGCTCCACTGGCGGCTTGACCTGGCCTGCTCTAGGCATCCCCACCTCCCACGAAGGCAAGGACGCACCCATACCAGCCGAACCAACCTAAGTTATCGGCATTGGGCCTAGGCCAGGGGTGTTGCTGCGGCTGGTCCCTGACCGTCCGCGGGTGTGGGATCTGTCGGGCATCCTGCCGCCGTAGTGGCGGCTCACTGCTGCTGGCGGTACAGGTCCGCGGCGAGGGCGACGGCGGCGTGGGTGGCCGGGTGGGGGTCCTGGCGCCGCCAGATGCCTCATACCGGGACCGGGTCGGCGTTGCGGAGGGGGCGGAAGGCGATGCCCTGGCGCCGGTACTGGGTACGGTGCTCTCTGGGGTGATGCCGACGCAGCGGCCGCTGGCGATCACGGCCAGCCAGTCGTCGATGTCCTGGGTGTGCTCGACCGTCGGCTCGGCGCCGGGGGGCCACAGGTCGGTGAAGGTCACCCAACGGGGCCCAGACCACCAGGCTCGCGGCGTGATGCACCGCGCCCCAATCGGTCATTCTCAGCTGTAACCAATCTTGGGCAGCACCCTGTACCTATGTCTATGCCACAAGCAGGCCCCGCAACAGGGAACCTCCCTAACTCCAATCACCTTTCTGGCTACGACCATCTCGCCCGCCTTTGTCTCATGACTGGCCGTGACAGCCTGAGTTGGCCCCACCGTGACGGTTTGAAGCGGCCCCACCTGGCTGGGCGCGCCAAGGTCGTCGTGACGGCCTGATTTGGCCCACTCGCCGACACGCCGGGGCGGTTGTGACGGCTTGAAGTGGCCCCACTTGACCGTGATCACCAACCGGTTGGTGATCACGGAAGGGGTCGAGGGTGGGATCGAGGGTGGAGTTGTTCGCCGCGATCAGACGCGATGCGCGGGTCGACGGGTTGTCGATTCGGGAGCTTGCGGCCAAGCACCGGGTGCACCGGCGCACGGTGCGGCAGGCGTTGGCGAGTGCGATCCCGCCGCCACGCAAGATACCGATGCGGACCTCGCCGCGGCTGGAGCCGTTCAAGGCGGCGATCGACGAGATGCTGCGCGGTGATCTGGACGCGCCGAAGAAGCAACGTCATACGGCTCGGCGGGTTCTGGCCCGGCTGGTGGACGAGCACGGCGCGAAGGATCTGTCGTACTCGAGGGTGCGGGACTACGTCGCCAAGCGCCGCCCGGAGATTGCCGCCGAGGCGGGCGGGCCGTTGGAGGAGGGCTGCGTGCCGCAGACGCATCTGCCGGCGGCCGAGGCCGAGGTGGACTTCCACGACCTGTGGGTGATCTTGCGTGGCATCAAGACCAAGACCGCGCTGTTCACGATGCGGCTCTCGTTCTCGGGCCGGGCCGCGCACCGCGCGTCGCTGTCCCAGGGACAAGAGGCGTTTCTGGAAAGCCACGTCTACGCCCTCGAACGGCTCGGCGGCGTCCCGACCGATCAGATCCGCTACGACAATCTCAAGCCCGCCGTGTCCCGGGTGCTGTTCGGCCGCACCCGGGTCGAGTCCGACCGCTGGACCGCTTTCCGCTCCCACTACGGCTTCGACGCGTTCTACTGCCGCCCCGGTCATGAAGGCAGCCACGAGAAGGGCGGGGTGGAGGGTGAGGGCGGCCGGTTCCGCCGCACCCACTGCGTCCCGATGCCGGTGGTCGACTCGATCGAGGAACTCAACGAACTGCTCGAAGCCTGGGACGATGCGGATGATCGGCGGCGCATCGGCAACCGGACCAACAGCGTCGGCGCGGACTGGGCGTTCGAACGCACCCTGCTGCGGCCGCCGCCGGCCGAGCCGTTCGACACCGCGCTCACCCTCACACCCCGCGTCGATCGGTATGCGCAGGTGATGGTGCGCTGCTGCCAGTACTCGGTGCCGGCCCGGTTCATCGGGCACCGGCTGCGGGTGAAGCTGTCCGCCTCGACGGTGACGGTGTTCGACCGCCACCAGGTGGTGGCTCGGCACCAGCGCGCGATCAGCAAGGGCGTGAAAGTCCTCGACCTGGACCACTACCTGGAGATCTTGCTGCGCAAGCCCGGTGCGCTGCCCGGTGCCACCGCGCTCGCCCAAGCCCGCGCGAGCGGTGCCTTCACCCTGCCCCATGACTCGTTCTGGGCTGCGGCGCGCAAGGCGTTCGGTGACACGGCTGGCACCCGGGCGCTGATTGAGGTGTTGCTGCTGCACCGCCACCTCGAGCACGTCGACGTGCTTGCCGGTATCACGGCTGCGTTGTCGGTCGGTTCGGTCAGCGCCGACGTGGTCGCGGTGCAGGCTCGCAAAGCTGCGCAGCGGCGCGGCGTGCACCCAGCGCCGATCGAGGCGGCATCGCATCGGCAGCAGATGGTCAGCTTCACCGAGCGTCGCCTCGTCGACCTGCCAGCTGATGACCGGCCGCTGCCCTCGGTCGAGGTCTACGACGACCTGCTCGGGAAGGCCAGCTCATGAGCCCATCGACCCGGCGTGGTGTTACTGAGCAGGCCGCGATCGCCGCGATCGACTCCGCCACCCGGGTGCTGCGGCTGCCCACCATCCGCGACCGGTTCGAAGAGATCGCCGCCGCAGCCGAACGCGAACACCTGTCCTACCTGGGGTTCTTGGCCGAGCTCGTGATGGCCGAGTGCGACGACCGGGACAAGCGGCGTGCCGCTCGGCGCATCCATGACGCCGGCTTCCCGCGCGACAAGCGCCTCGAGGAGTTTGACTTCGCCGCCAACCCGGGCGTCAGCCCCGCGGTGATCCACCAGCTCGCCACCTGCGCCTGGGTCAAAGCCGGGCACCCGTTGTGTTTGATCGGTGACTCCGGGACCGGGAAGTCGCACCTGTTGATCGGGCTCGGCACCGCCGCCGCGGAGGCCGGGCACCGGGTCCGCTACACGCTGGCCTCCAAGCTCGTCAACGAGCTGGTCGAGGCCGCTGATGACAAGCAGCTGTCCAAGATGATCGCCCGCTACGGCCGCGTCGACCTGCTCTGCCTCGATGAGCTGGGATACATGGAACTCGACCGGCACGGCGCCGAACTCCTGTTCCAGGTCTTGACCGAGCGGGAGGAACGGTCGGCGATCGCTATCGCCTCCAACGAGCCGTTCTCCGGCTGGACGAAAACCTTCACCGACCCGCGCCTCTGCGCGGCCATCGTCGACCGGCTCACCTTCGCCGGACAGATCATCGAAACCGGCACCACCTCCTACCGGCTGGCCCACGCCCGCAAACGGCGCGCCGCCGGCTGACCACGACGAGCAGCGGGGTCGCGCGAGAGCGTGGTCGGTACAGTCTTGGGGAAATGTTGGTCACCGACCTGCACCACTTCCTCGACCCACCTGAGGACACCCCGGGCCCGGCGCGCCGACTGGCCGAGCACCTGAGCAACATCGTTCGGGCGGCAACAGCCGGTGACGCCGGAACCGCCTGGGAAAGCGCGCTGCCCTGCCGACGCCGGCCGGCCAACCGCCGCTGCCCGGGTCGCATGATCGTGCTATGGACCGAGCTGGGGGCGCCGATCCGGTGGCAGTGCAGCGCCTGCGACGACGAAGGCGTCATCAGCAACTGGGAGGACACCCCATTCGATCTGCGCCGCCGACAACTGGCCCTCGCCGACCCCGTCCACGAGATCGTCATCCCGGACGAGGTGGCAGCAGCGCTGCGCGAGTTGCGGTTGCTGGACACCGACTGCGAACGACTGGTGTTCCAGATCCGCGCCCACAACGACGGCGCCATCCTCGCCGCCACCGACGACGACTTGGACGAGCTGATCGGGTTCGTAGCGGCCGAAGCCAACCATGAACCCAACCGGCGCCGCCAACAGCGACTCGACACCGCCTTCGACGCGCTCAATACCGCAGCCCAGACCCCGGACGGCTGGTGATCCGATGGCCCTGCCGGAACTGGACGTCGCACGAGTGCAGCGGTGGTGCGCCGCACGGGTGCCCGAGCACGCCCGCCACCAAGTCCGAGTCGAGTGCGAGATCGCCCCACGACATCTCACCATCGTCGAGCGGCGCGCTCCCTGGCGTGAGGACTTCGGGCCGGAATGGACCAACTTTCCGATCGCCCGTCTGCGCTACACCGCCACCGACAAGTCTTGGACCTTGTACTGGCGCGACCGCAACCTCCGCTTCCACATCTACGACCTACTCGCACCCTCGAACCGAGTCGACGACCTGCTCACCGAGCTCGACCGCGACCCCACCGGCATCTTCTGGGGCTAACCGCCAAGACCGTCGGCAGACGGGCTCCTCGCCCCGACCGCTGGAGCCACTTCAAGCCGTCACCGTGGGGCCAGTTTGAGTTGACATCGCCACATGACCTTGCGCAGTACCCTCGACCCAATTCTCTGAGGACAGCAATGCACCTTGGTGCAGGATTTCCTGGTGGTGGGGGAGAGTGCCGTGGATCGTTCGCCGCTGTGCTAAGCCGTCGTCACGGCGGGAGGAGTAACAGGTTCATGAGCCGGCCTACCATCCGGGCACCAGGTGCGGGAGGCTCTGCCACACTGCTGGGCGGAAGACCGTCGGGACGGCGAGGAGGCGCGTGGCGAGCGTGGCCGAAGGGGTGACCAGCCCGAACTTGCCGGGAGCGGGTCGAGCTGGTCCGTGGGGCGCTGCCTGGCGCCGACCGTGGCCGGTTCGATCAGGAGCTGGACCAGGCGTTGGACACGGCGCGGTCAACCCGGGACCTGCGGCCGCTCGGCCACGTCGTCGAGGCCTGGTATCGGGTGGTGTTCGCCCGTCGGCACGGTGGTGAGCGGTGGGCGGCGACCGAGGCCCGGCTGGGCCGCGGCGAGGAGCCAGAGTGGGAGACCGAGGCGCTTGACGTCGAGGACGTGATCGGCCGCTACCTGACCTGAGCCGCGCCGGAGCTGTAAGGTGGCCTGGTCGTCCAAGACATGATCCAGCACGGTCCTGGGCTCTCTCGGCAGATCGCCGCCTGTTGGAGCAGGCCCCAAGTGTCCAGGGTGGGTTACACTGGAGGCCGCGAAAATCTGATTACCAGAGTTGAGCTGCGCAGACAGTAATTTATGGGCGTGTGGCGCAGTGGTAGCGCGTGTCGCTTACAACGACAAACCAGGGCCATTCTTCCCTCACGCGGTGACCAGCAGAAACAGCCATACGTGCAGGTCAGACCCAAGTATAGCCTGTCCAGCAGGTAGCAGCGACTGGCACCGAGTGGCATCGGCTGCACGGAATTCCGGATGAGTTTCCGGCCGAGAATCGGTCAATCCAGCCGCCGTTTCTCTCACGCGTGCCGCCACCAGCCTGTCGCTGCCGGGTCGAATGGACCGGGGTTGCGAGGACCGGTGGCGATCCCTGACCTCACGGGTCGGGTTCGCGGACCACCAGCTCGTCGTAGCCGGTGGCCGGATCCTGCTCGCGGGCAAACACTAGCCGGGCGTCGGCGGCGACGACGACCTCGGCGGTGGTGCGCACGGTGCACCCCTCGGCGAGGTGGCCGCCGACGGTGCGGCCTTGGTGGTCGGCCACCGCCAGATGGAGGTGGCCGCCGCCCTGCCAGAGGGTGCCGGTGAGGGCGACGATCTCGAAGGCGCCCTGCCAGGTGGCGCGCTCGGCGCCGCCGGCAAGCCGCAGCCTGACCTGGGACAGGCTGCCCACGCAGGTCAGCACCCAGCCCGCCCGGACCCTTTCGCGGGCGGCAAGGGCCAGCAGCTCGCCTTTGAGGTCGGTGCCGGGGCGCAGCCGAACGGCGATCGTGCGCATGCCGCGAGGGTATCGCCCTCCCCGGAGCAGAGCAGGGAGCACCGCCAGGCGCGGCCTAGGGGTGGTCTCCGAGCGCGAGACCCGGAGCATCTCTGACCTCACGCCGCCGTGAGATCGGGCGACAACCGAGGCCGCCGCTGCAGAACATGATGCTGTGGGGCTGTCCGCGGCCTTGCGCCCCGGCCTGGAGGAGTCCTGTGAGGGCTGAGTGAGATGCCCATCCAGCACTCACCATCGCCGCCCTGTGGCGGCACCTGATGTCAACCTAGCTGCTGGCTTGGGCGCTGGGCCCTGAGGAAAGCTCCTCAGGGAAGTGCTCGGAACCCGTCCTTGCACGCGGTCGGCCAGGTTGCTGATACGGCACTTGGTGGCGGTTCTTTGTCGCGACTCCGCCGGAATCGCCTCGTCGGGACGCCGACCACACCTGCCCTATCCCCGTCGAGCGGTGACCGCACCTTATGAAATGCGCTGCAGGCCGGCGACCTGCCAGATCCGGCTGCGGCCCTGGTAGGTCCGTCGGAGCCCGTGGTCCTCCAGCACCGCCAGCATCGCGCCCGGCGGGTGGGCAAAGCCCCGAAAGCCGCTCCCCGTCAGCCGCATCACCAGGTTGAACCCCCGGTAGAAGGCGCGCGAGAGCAGGTTGCGGGGTGGATAGCTGAAGACTAGGGCGCGCCGGGCATGGTCGGCGGCAGCTCCCAACAGGCGTGCATAGTCCGGATAGCAGCACACCACCCGGTGCAGGACCACCAGGTCGGCCGGCTCGACCGTCCCGGGGTCCTGGGCGAGGTCGTGGAGGCGCCAGTCCAGGCGCCCCTGGACCCCTGCCTGCTCGGCCAGCTCGAGGGCCTGTCGCTCGTAGGCGGGGGAGAGCTCCAGGTTCTGGGCGCGGGCCGCGCCCGCCTGCAGCAGCTCGATCTGGAGCTCGCCGACGCCCCCGCCGATCTCCAGGACGCTGGCCCCCTCCACGCCGAGCCCTTGCAGGAACTCGACCATCCTCTGCGCGGTGTGGTCGAGGCCGCGCTTGGCGTACCGGTTGGCGAGCCGGCGGGCGAACCGCTGGTTGAAGAAGCGGTGATAGTCGCGTGAGGGACAGCAGCCTGCCATGGGAGGGAGTGTAGCGGCACGTTCGCCTGGTCCAAGTCTTCTTCAGGAGATGCAC
>JASLBL010000175.1 GCA_030146615.1 Actinomycetes bacterium | reverse complement strand
CAGGGTCGGCCGGCTGTCGAGGACGCCGGCGACCTGCCGGTAGTAGGTGTCCCGGTCGGCCCCGTGGACGGCGAACACGGCCGCCCCGAGCTCGTCGGCGATGGCCGCGGCCACGTCGTCCTTGGTCGAGAGCGGGTTGGAGCCGCACAGGGCCAGCTCGGCCCCGCCGGCGGCCAGGGCCCGGCAGAGGTTGGCCGTCTCGGTGGTGACGTGCAGGCAGGCGGCGATCCGGTGCCCGGCCAGGGGCCGGGTGCGGACCAGCTCGCCGGTCACGGCCGCCAGCACGGGCATGCGGCTGGCCGCGAAGTCGATCTTGCGGCGGCCGTCCGGGGCCAGGCCCGGGTCCTTGAGCAGGGTGTCCAACGGGGGGCGCTCCTCTGTGGTCAGGAGGCCAGGCGGAGCAGGCGCCTGGCCTTGGCGGTCTCGAAGTCGAGGGCGGTGGCTGGCTGGCCACCGCTGCGGAGCCGGGCCAGCCGCCGCAGGGACCCGGCGACCTCGGGGTCTTCCAGGGCTCGCAGCCCGAAGGCCAGGGCGGCCGGGGTGACCCGGTGGCGGGCCTGGAGCTCGAGGGCGAAGGCGGCCGCGGCCAGGTCGCGCTCCCCGTAGTCCCGGTAGCCGCCGGCCGTGCGGGCCGGCGCGACCAGCCCGAGCTGCTCGGCGTACCGCAGCATCCGGGCGCTGGTCCCGAGGTGCCGGGCGGCGTCCCCTACGCGCATGCCGCCACCGTACTGACCTTGACAATTAAATGTCAAGGTTGGACCGATCTCCGGCGGGAGGTAGCATTTAGGCATGCCTCAAACCGCTGCGACCGGCGCGCTCGCCGTCGAGGGTCTGGACAAGGCCTTCGGAGGCGTCCTGGTCCTCGACCAGGCCGGCCTGCGGGCCCAGCCCGGCCGGGTGGTGGCCCTGCTCGGCCCCAGCGGCTGCGGCAAGACGACCCTGCTGCGCTGCATCGCCGGACTGGAGCGCCCCGACGCCGGCCAGGTCCGCCTCGACGGCCGGGACCTGTCGGCCCCCGGGGCCTTTGTCGCCCCCGAGCGGCGCCGGATCGGGATGGTGTTCCAGGACGGCGCCCTGTTCCCTCACCTGACCGTCGCCGGCAACGTCGGCTACGGCCTGTCGCGCGAGGAGCGCCGCGGGGCCCGGGTGGAGGAGGCGCTGGCCCTGGTCGACCTGGCCGGCTTCGGCGAGCGCATGCCGGCCAGCCTGTCCGGCGGCCAGGCCCAGCGGGTCGCCCTGGCCAGGGCGCTGGTCACCCGTCCGTCGGTGCTGCTGCTGGACGAGCCGTTCTCCAACCTGGACACGATCCTCCGGGTCCAGATCCGGGCCGAGGTGCAGCGGCTGCTGGCCGACCTCGGGGTCACGGCCGTGTTCGTCACCCACGACCAGGAGGAGGCGTTCGTGGTCGGCGACGAGGTGGCGGTGATGCTGGCCGGGCGGGTCGTGCAGCAGGCGACCCCGGCCGAGCTGTACCGGGCCCCCGCCTCCCGGGCCGTGGCCGGCTTCCTGGGCGACGCCAACCTGCTCCCCGGGGTGGCCACGGCCGGGCTGGCCGACACCGCCATCGGTCGGGTGCCGCTCCGGGCCGAGCTCCGCGGCGACGTCGACGTGCTGCTGCGGCCCGAGCAGCTGCGGGTCAGCGCCGGGGCGGGCGCGACCATCGACTCGGTCCAGTACTTCGGCCACGACGCCGTCTACCTGACCCGGCTCCCCGGCGGGACCGCCCTGCGGGTCCGGGTGCTGGACGCCCCCGAGTTCCGGCCGGGCGACAGCGTCGACCTCGACTACGTGGGCGGCCCGACCGTCGGCTACCCCCGGGCCACCGCTGGCTGAACCCGCCGACCTGGTCGTCCTCGGCGCCGGGCCGGCCGGGGTCGGTGCCGCCTACCGCACGGCCCGGGCCGGGCACCGGGTGGTGGTGCTGGAGCGGGCCACCGGGCCTGGAGGGGCCGCGGCCAGCTTCGAGCTGGACGGGATCCGGGTCGACCACGGCAGCCACCGGCTGCACCCGGCGATCGACCCCCGCATCCTCGCCGACCTTCAGGGCCTGCTCGGCGACGGCCTCCAGCGGCGGCCCCGCAACGGCCGCATCTACCTCGAGGGACGCTGGATCCGGTTCCCGCTCCGCCCGGCCGACCTGGTCCGCCGCCTGCCGCCGTCGTTCGCGGCCGGGGCGGCCGTCGACGCCGCCACCGCCTGGGCCCGGCGGCCCCGGGCCGACACCTTCGCCGAGACCCTCCGGGCCGGGCTGGGCCCGACCATGTGCCAGCGGTTCTACTTCCCGTACGCCCGCAAGCTCTGGGGCCTGGACCCGGGCGAGCTGGCCGGCGAGCAGGCCCGCCGCCGGGTGTCGGCCGGCTCCCCCGGGCGGCTGCTGGCGAGGGTGGCCCGCGCCGCCGGCGGCCAGCGCCCCTGGTTCTGGTACCCAAGGGACGGGTTCGGGGCCATCTGCGAGCGCCTGGCCGGCGCGGCCGCCGACGCCGGCGCCGAGCTGCGCTACCGGACCGCGGCCGAGCGGGTCGAGCTCGGCCCCGAGGGGGCGACCGTCACCCTGGCCGGGGGCGAGCGGCTGGCCGCCCGTCGGGTGTGGTCGACCATTCCCCTGCCCACCCTGGCCAGGATCACCGACCCGGCTCCGTCCCCGGCCGTGCTGGAGGCGGCCGGTCAGCTCGCCTTCCGGGCCATGCTGCTCGTCTACCTGGTCCTGGACGGCGGCCGCTACAGCGACTACGACGCCCACTACCTGCCCGACCCCGGCACCCCGGTGACCCGGGTCTCGGAGCCGGCCAACTACCGCGACGGCGACGACCCGCCGGGCCGGACGGTGCTCTGCGCCGAGCTGCCCTGCTCGCGCGACAGCGCGCTCTGGCGGGCCGGCAACGACCGGCTGGCCGGCCTGGTCGCGGCCGCCCTGCGCGACCGGGGCCTGGCCGACCCGACGCCGGTCCGGCGGGTGGCGGTACGGCGGCTGGCATCCGTCTACCCCGTCTACCGGGCCGGCTACGCGACCCCGTTCCAGGCCCTGGACGCCTGGGCGGCCGCCCAGCCGGCCCTGCTCAGCTTCGGCCGCCTCGGCCTGTTCGTGCACGACAACACCCACCACGCCCTGGCCATGGCCTGGGCCGCGGCCGACGCCCTAGCCCCGGACGGCGCCTTTGACCACGCCGCCTGGTCGGCCGCCCGCGAGTCCTTCACCAGCCACGTGGTCGAGGACTAGCAGTGGCGGCGGGCCGGCCGGCCGGTTGAGCTCGCGCCAGACCGCCGGGACGACCCGGCGCAGGTAGCGCAGGGGGCGGACGAACGAGCGGCCGCAGGTGCGGAACTGGTAGCCGATCGGGACCTCCAGGTAGCGGTAGCCCTTGGCCAGGAGGTCGAGGGTCAGGACCTGGGCGTAGTTGTAGCCGTGGACGATCTCGGCGTCGGCCGCGGCCGCCCCCGACAGGGCCCGGAAGCCGCTCTGGCCGTCGCCGATCGGGGCCCGGGCCACGAACCGGAGCAGGCCGGTGAGGGCCAGGTTGCCGAGGCGGCGCTGGGGCAGCATGCGGCGGATCTCGCCGGCGAACCGGGAGCCGACCACGTAGTCGGCCCGCCCCTCCAGGATGGGGGCGACCAGCCGCTCCAGCTCGGCCGGGTCGTACTCGCGGTCGGCGTCGCAGAAGGCGACCGCGGCCGCCCCCCGTTCGACGGCGGCGGCCAGGCCGGTCCGGACCGCCGCCCCCAGTCCCCGGTTGGGGGCCTCCGAGAGCACGGTAGCGCCGGCGGCGGTGGCCAGCTCGGCCGTCCGGTCGCCGGAGCCGTCGTCCACCACCAGGCACTCGACCCGCCGGCCCAGCACCAGCTCGGGCACCCTGGCGACCACGTCGGCGACCGTCGCCTCCTCGTCGTGGGCGGGCAGGAACATCACCACCGGCCCCGGCCCGGCCGCGGGCCCGGGGCCGGGCGGCTGGGGCGGTGCTGGCAGGCGAAGGGCCATGTCGGGCTGCTCGCTTCCTGGACTTGGCCGCCGAGGGGCGGGCGGCTAGGATTTAGCCGAACCTAAACATGGAGGCTGGATGTACCGCAAGACCGCCGTCGCCGCCCTCGCCCTGCTGCTGGCCCTGGCCGGTTCCGGCTGCAGCAACGACCGCGACGCCCTGACCATCTACTCGGGCCGCACCCAGAACCTGATCGGGCCGCTGCTGGAGAAGTTCAACAAGGACACCGGGATCGCCATCGACGTCAAGTACGGCGACTCGGCCGAACTGGCCCTGCTGCTGGACGAGGAGGGCGACCGGACCCCGGCCGACGTGTTCCTGTCCCAGAGCCCGGGGGCGACCGGCTTCCTGGCCGGCAAGGGCCGCCTCGGCCAGCTGGAGGCGGCCGTGCTCGACAAGGTCGGCCCGCGCTTCCGCAACGCCGACGGCCGCTGGGTCGGCATCTCGGGCCGCCAGCGGGTCCTGGTCTACAACTCCGAGGAGGTCACCGAGGCCGAGCTGCCCGACTCGGTGCTGGACCTGACCGACGACCGCTTCGCCGGCAAGGTCGCCATCGCCCCCTCCAACGGCTCCTTCCAGGACTTCGTGACCGCCATGCGCCAGCTCGAGGGGGAGGCGGCCACCGAGGCCTGGCTCGAGGACATGGTGGCCAACAAGCCCCGGACCTATGCCAACAACAACGCCATCGTCGAGGCGGTCAGCCGCGGCGAGGTCGAGATGGGCCTGGTCAACCACTACTACAACTACCGCTTCCAGCAGGAGAGCCCAGGCACCCCGAGCCGCAACCACCACTTCGCCGGCGACGACGTCGGGTCCCTGGTGATCCCCTCCACGGCCAGCGTGGTCGCCGGCACCGACAAGACCGAGGAGGCCAGCCGCTTCGTGAGCTTCCTGCTCACCGAGGAGTCGCAGCGCTACTTCAGCGACCAGACCTTCGAGTACCCGCTGGTCACCGGGGTCCCGGCCGCCCCCGGGCTGCCGCCCCTGGCCAGCCTGCGCTCCCCCGACTACGACGTCGACGCCCTCGGGGGCGGCCTCCAGCGCACGGTGGAGCTGATCCGGGCCAGTGGCTTCAACGGCGTCTGAGCGCCGCCCCCGGCCCGCCAGCCCACCGCCCCGCCGTCGGCCGGCCCCGGCGCCCCTGGTCGCCGTCTCGGCCCTGGTCGCCGGCCTGTTCGCCACCCCCCTGGCCTACCTGGCCGTCCGAGGGATGACCGAGGGCGGGACCCTGGCCGCCTGGACCTCGGCGGCCACCCTCGGCCCGCTGGCCCGGACGCTGCTCCTCGGGGTCTCGGTCGCCGCCGCCTCGGCCGTGCTCGGGACCGCCCTGGCCTGGCTGGTGGCCCGGACCGACCTGCCCGGCCGCCGGGTGGCCCGGCTGCTGCTGCCCCTCCCGCTGGTCATGCCGTCGTTCATCGCCGCGTTCGCGCTGCTGGCCGCGTTCGCCCCCGGTGGGCTGCTGGAAGGGCTGCTCGAGCCCCTCGGGGTGGACCGGCTGCCCGCCTTCGAGGGGTTCTGGGGGGCGCTGTACGTGCTCACCCTGTTCACCTACCCCTACGTGTACCTGCCCGTGGCCGCCCGCCTGGGCCAGCTCCCGGCGTCGCTGGAGGAGAGCGCCCGCCTACTCGGGCGGAGCCCGGCGGCGGTGTTCCGGACGGTGGTCGCGCCCCAGGCGGCCGGGGCCGTCTGGGCGGGGACGCTGCTGGTCTTCCTCTACACGATCAGCGACTTCGGGGCCGTCCAGCTGCTGCGCTATGAGACCCTGACCAGCTCCATCTACGCCTCGCGGGTGTTCGACCGGGCCGGGGCGCTCGCCCAGAGCCTGCTGCTGGGGGTGCTGGCGGTGGCGGTGGTGGCGGCCGAGCGGTCGGTCAGCCGGGGCGCCCGCCCGGGCCGGCTGGCCGCCGGGGCCCGCTCGCTGCGGGTCCCGCTTGGCCGCTGGCGGGGCCCGGCCGTGGCCCTGG
>JASLBL010000143.1 GCA_030146615.1 Actinomycetes bacterium | reverse complement strand
CCTGTTCGGCGGGGCCACCCGGGCCAAGGTGGACTCCCGCGGCCCGGGCGACGAGTTCCTGATCGCGCTGGTGGGACCGCTCACCAGCGGGCTCCTGGCCGGGCTGTTCGGGATCATTGCTGGCGTCGGCGGCGACGTCCTGTCCCGACCGCTGGCCGGGACGTTCGGGTATCTCGCCTGGACCAACTTGCTGCTGGCCGCCTTCAACCTGGTCCCGGGGTTCCCGCTGGACGGCGGGCGGCTGCTGCGCTCGGCCATCTGGAAGGCCACCGGCAGCCTCCCCCGGGCGACCCGGGTTGCCTCGGTGTCCGGCCAGGGGGTGGGCTGGCTGCTGGTCGCCGCCGGGGTGGCCTCCCTCCTCGGCGGGAACCTCGCCGGGGGCATCTGGTTTGCCTTCATCGGCTGGTTCCTGGTCCAGGCCGCCCGCTCCTCCTACCAGGAGCTCCAGCTCCAGCAGCTGCTGCGCGGCGTGGAGGCCGAGGACGTGATGGCCGGCGACCTGTTGCGCATCCCGCCGGACCTATCGCTGCAGGAGGCGGTGGATGACTACTTCATGCGCTATGACCACGGCGCCTTCCCGGTCGACGAGCAGGGGCGGACGATCGGCCTGCTAACCCTGCGGGGGGTCCGGCGGGTGCCGAGGGAGGCGTGGTCCACCCGTCGGGTGCGGGATCACATGGTCCCGGTCGGCGACCAGGTCGTGGTGGCGCCGGATGCCCGGATGGACGGCGTGCTGGGCAAGCTGGAGGAGAGCGAGGCCGGGCGGGTGCTGGTGGTGCATGCCGGTGAGGTGGTGGGGATCATCACCCCCTCGGACCTGACCCGGTGGCTGCGCCGCTCGCGGGCGCTCGACGGCAGCGCGCGCTGAGCCGGTCGAAACAAGACGGCCCCGATGGTGGACCTGCTCCAGCCTCTTCGCCAGTGGCCGGCCGGTCTGGACGGTGCGGACACCGGAAGCGGCTTGGGCATCCGCACTTGGCAGTGCCGTGCGGACGCTGCGGCAGCAGTCCCGGCTGGACAGCCGGCAACCGAACCGTCCGCCGCAGTCCGGAACCGGACGCCGCATGTCCGGTCCATGTCTCCCGTATGCTCGGCTGGCATGGTGATCGATCCGCAAGCTCCGTTCCGGCGCGACGGCGAGGCGTCCCTGGTCGAGGTGGTTCCCTCGCTGCTGGGCGCGCTGGATGTTCCCGGCTTCGCCAACCTGCTCGGCATCGAGCCGGCACGTCGCGTGTGCCTGCTGGCGGTCGACGGGCTCGGCTTCCAGCAGCTGGAGGCCGACCGCGAGCAGGCGCTGTTCCTGACCACCGGCGCGACCAGCGTGCAGCCCATCACCACCTGCTTTCCGGCCACCACCGTGGCCAGCCTCGGGTCGCTGGGCACCGGCCGGCTGGCCGGCGAGCACGACCTGGTTGGCATGACGGTAGCGGTACCCGGGCAGCAGCGGGCGATGAACCTGCTGCACTGGGCCGCCTACGGACCGGGCCCAGCGACCGACCTGCGCGACCGAGTTACGCCCGATCGCTTCCAGCCCGAGCAGACCACCTTCGAGCGTGCCGTGGCCGACCGCGTCAGCGTCAACCTGTCGGCCCGCGCGACCACGCAAAATCGGGGCTGACGAGGGTGGTGCTGCGGGGCGGCCGCTACGAGAGCGTCCACTCGCTCGGCGAGCTGGCCGCCATGGCGCTGCGGCATCTGGCCGGCGCGCCGCGCACGTTGGTGTATGCCTACCATCGCGACCTGGACCTCACCGGCCACGTGCGTGGAGTCGGCAGCGACAACTGGCGGCTACATCTCGGGTTCGTCGACCGGCTGGCCGAGCAGATCGCCGAGCGGCTGCCGGGGGATGCCCTGCTCGTGGTCGTCGCCGACCATGGCATGGTCGACCTGCGCCAGGAGCAGAAGCTGGACCTAGCTGACCGGCCGGAGCTGGCCGCCGGGCTGCGGCTGCCCGCCGGCGAGGCGCACGCCCGGCACGTCCACGCCCAGGACGGCGCGGCCGCCGACGTCCTGCAGATCTGGCGGGCGGTGCTCGGCGAGCAGATGTGGATCGTCTCCCGTGAGGAGGCGATCGATCAGGGCTGGTTCGGGCCGCGGGTACTGGACCGCGTCCGTCCCCGCATCGGCGACGTGGTCGCGGCCGCGCGCGAGCCGATCGGTGTCTTCCAGCGCGACGTCGATCCGGGACAGGCGCAGCTGGTCGGCCACCACGGCTCGCTGACCCCGGCCGAGCGGCTGGTGCCGCTGATCCTGTTCCGCCGCTGACACGGGAGGTGCGATGGAGCTGCGCAGCCAGGTCCTGCACGGTGAGATCCTGCACCCAGGCCGCGGGTTCGAGGCCGTCCCGACCAGCGTGGAGGTGCGTTGGGACCCGCTCACCGGGTATGGCGCCCGGCTGGTCAGCGCCCCGCCCGGTGCGCTGTTCCCTCCGGCCGACCCCCAGGCGCTCGCCGAGCTGGCCGAGCAGACCCGGGTGAGTTGCCCCTTCTGCTCCGAGCGGATCGAACAGGCGACGCCGAAGCTGTCTGCGGCGATCTGGCCGCAGGGCCGGGTGCGGCGTGGCCGGGCGGTGCTGTTCCCCAACCTGATCGCCTACGCCCCGCATGCCTCGGTGTCGGTGTATGCCCCCGAGCTGCACGTGCTCCCGGTCGGTGAGATGACACCCGAGCTGATGACCGACAACCTCGCGACCCAGGTGGCCTGGCTTGGGGCGGTCGCCCGCCACGACCCGACGGCCCGCTGGCAGTCGGTGAACTCCAACTAC
>JASLBL010000080.1 GCA_030146615.1 Actinomycetes bacterium | reverse complement strand
CGTAGCGGATCGGTTCGCCGGTAAATACGTCAAAGCCGAGCCCGTGGCTGCCGGTGGCGAGTGCGGTGATGATGCGGTTGAGGAACCGCCACGCTGCTGGTGACGGGTTGATCGGCTCCAGGCCGATGCTGATCAGGTAGCGGGCACCTGGGAGTAGCTGCGCCACCTGGGCTGGGATGTCGCCAGGATCGACCGGCTCGGGTTCGCAGACCGTCACCAGCCAGCGTTCGTCATCGAAGCACCAGCAGGCATAGTCGGCACCGGCTCGGGGCTGCCAGCGGCTTGGAACGGGCAACAGCGCCTGGACGCCGACCAGCGTGCGGGTCCAGACCTCGACGTCGGTGCTCATCCCGATCTGGCCTGGACGCCTGGGGGCCAGGCTGGCACGGTCCGCAGGCGGATGACGGCTGCGGTCAGCTCCGCCGCCCACGGCCAGCCGGCGGGCAGATGCAGCGTCTGCTGGCGGGCGGAGCGGGTCAGGCGGCCAGGCAGGGCGAGCAGCCTGGCCCGCAGCGTCTTGGCGACCACCAGCCCATGCTGGCCTAGGCCCAGGGTGGCAACCCAGCGCAGCAGGTTGTGGGCCAAGGTGGCCAGCACCACCCAGGCGGCGTTGGCCAGGAACCTGCCCGAGGGGCAGTGGCGCAGACCCGAGCCGGCCTTGAGGTCACGGATGGCCAGCTCGACCACGGCGTGGCGGCGGTGGTCGACGTCTAGGTCGACCGCGCTGCCGTCACGGTCGGTGACAAAGGCGTGGTAGCGCCAATCCGGCCACAGCGTGGCCTGCGCGTCCAGCAGGCGGGTGCGGCGCACGATCAGCCGGTCGCCACCCAGCTGGGTCTCGGCGACCTGCGCCTGGCCGCCGTCGGGGTAGTCGATCGGGGTCCAGGCCGTCGGGTCGATGCTGGCGATCGCCGCGCGGACCTTGTCGGTGTGGCGCACGGTGACCGAGAAGCGCAGCCGGTGGCGGCGGCAGGCTTCCAGCACCTTCGCCGACCAAAAGCCCGAGTCGGCTCGTAGGACCAGCGGACCGCTGGCACCAGCGCGACGCACCCGGCCCGCCAGCTCGTTGACGAACCGCTCCGCGCCGCGAGCGGTGTTGGCCGAGCCGGTGCGCATGCGCACGTGCAACACCTCGCCGGTCTCGGCCCGGGTCGCCAACAGTGGGTGGTAGCCGAGCTGACCGGTGTAGCCGTAGGCGGCGCCCTGCTTGTGGTGGCCGTGGACCTCGCAGATGGTGGAATCCACATCGATCGTCATTGGCGCATCCCCCGGCCCGGCACCGGCACGCCAGGCCCGCGCAAGGGCGTGCTCGGCGAGCCGGTCGAGCTGGCGGATGTGCCCGAAGGTGAATGCGCGCAGAACGTCCCGCAGGTTGAGGGCGCCATCACCTGATGGCCGAGCACCCCGGCAGTCGCCCCAGCACGCAGCATCGCGACGTCGTCAATGCTGTCGGCACCGGCCAGCATCGCATGGACCAGGGTGAGGAGCTTGCGACCAGGACGAGCCGAACCGGGCCGCTGGCCGAGATCAATCAGCTCATCTGCCAAGCCCTCCAGCCCAAGGCGCTGGGCGAGGATGGCCGGCAGCAGCAGGCCAGCATTGGCCACCGCTCGGAGGTCGTCGAAGGTGACGGCGAGCTGGTCTGGGGTGTGCGACGATGGCATCGAAAAGGTGCCCTCCTTGGCCGGGTGGACTGACGCCTCAGCAACGTCATTCTCCCAGCTAGAGGGCCCTTTTCCTAACAAGCTTAGCCGCTCACCCCAGCAACCCTCGGTGGATCCAGGCTTAGTACTGCAGCCGCAGTTTGCTGCTGATGATGCTGCGGCTGGGTAGCGTCGCGCTCCAGGACCACAGCCAGGAGGCGGCCGATGTTCGAGCTCACCGACCAGGCGTTCACCCGCGTACGACCGCTGCTGGCTGCCAGCAGCCGGCGTGGCAGACCCTGTCGAGACCACCGCCAGGTGCTGGGCGGCATCCTGTGGAAGCTGCACACCGGCCGGCCGTGGCGAGATGTGCCTGAGCGGTTCGGGCCCTGGCAGACCTGCTACAGCCGGCTGCGCAGCTGGCAGCGGGATGGGACCTGGTCGAGGGTCTGGGCGGTGCTGGCCGCCAACCCGGCGGGCTCAGGCCAGGATCGCCGCGGCCAGGCGGCGCTGGCGGCGGCGCCAATGGCAGCACCGGGCGCGGGCCTGATGGCGGCGACGCCACCACGACCACCACAGCACCTGGCGGACCGTGGGTGGTGTCCACCACACCAGCCCGACCAGCAGTCGACGCGCCTCCGCGGTCGAGATCCCGACCAGGTCCGACCCGGGTGGCTGTGGAGGTCTTGGGAGTTCTGCGTGCTCAGCTGCCCCCCACGCCCACTCGCCGGCCGTTGGCCGTTTGGGCGCGGACCGCCGCCAGGAACGCCTGGGCGACCAGCACCAAGCTCACGTGCCGGTACCAGGCGTCATAGCGGCGAACCTGGTAGTGGTCCAAGCCGACCTGGTCCTTGGCGGCCTGGAAGCACTCCTCGACCGCCCACCGGCTCCCGGCGATGCGGACCAGTTCGGCAAGCGATGTGCGCGCCGGGCCGAAGCAAACATAGAAGGCCAGCTCCCCATCCGACAGCCGTCGGCGCGCCAGCAGCCAGAACCCGCGGCCCGGCCAACCGGGTCGGGTCAGCGCCACCCTGGCCCAGTCATAGACCCGTGGGCCCTTGGCGCCATCCCCAGCGCTCAGGCGCCGCCACGCCCGGGTGGGCAGGCGGGCGACCAGCTGGCGGGCAGCGACCTCGGCGGGACCCTGCTCGCCGGCCGCCCACACCGGCTGGGTGGCCTTGACCGCCAGCACATAGGCCAAGTCGTGTTCCTCCAGCCAGGCGCGCAGGCGGGCGTCGCCGCCGTAGACCTCATCGGCGGTCACCCACCCGGCCGGCACCTGCCCCTCCAGCGCACGCTCCAGCAGCTGCTGGGCCAGCTGCGGCTTGGTCTGAAAGCTGACCTGGCCGGGCACATGCGCCTCGGCGCGGCGGTCGAAGTCTGTAGCCCATTCCTTGGGCAGGTACAGCTCCCGGTCCACCAGCGCCCGCCCCCTGGGGCCGGCGTAGGCCAAGAAGACGCCAACCTGGCAGTTCTCGATCCGCCCGGCCGTTCCGGAGTACTGACGCTGCACCCCGGCCGACTTGGTGCCCTTCTTGAGGAACCCGGTCTCATCCACCACCAGGACCCCGCCAGGGTCGCCGAGCTGCTCGACGACATAGGCGCGCACGTCGTCGCGGAGCGCATCGGCATCCCAGCGGGTGGTGGTCAGCAACCGCTGCATCCCGTCGGGGGTCATCTCGCTGGCGTGCTCGGCGAGCTGCCAGCCGTTCTTGCGGTCGACCCCACCCAGCAGGCCGCGCAGGAACCCGGCGGCTCGCCGCCGGACCTCCGGGCGGGCAAACCTGGGACCGATGCGCTCGCACAGCCGCTCGAACTCGGTCGCCCAGCCCTCAACCTCGGCCAGCACGCTCTGCCTCCACCCACTCCGCTCTGCCCTCACGAAGCGAGCAACCTACCCCACCAAAGTGCGGCTGCAGTACTAGGTGTTGGTTGACAAGGCCTCCCGGGAGCTAGACGCCCCGGCCGACGGTGGCGAGGGTCGGCGCTCCGGGCCCGTAACGCTGTCGTACCGTTGACCAGCCAGGATGGCGGGATGCCAGACCCTGACCGCTTCGAGGACGACATGGTGAAGCCACAGCCCCGGAGCAGGACCGTGCTGGCCTGGTCGTTATGGCTGGTCAGCTTTGGCTGCTGCGCCGCCGGCCTGGTGGTCGAGCTGGTCGGGACCCGGCCCCTCACGGCCGCCGGGCTGGCCGACGGGGCCGCCTTTGCCCTGTCGTTCCCCCTCGGCTATGCCAGCGTCGGGCTGGTCCTGAGCCTGCGGCGGCCCGGTAACCCGATCGGCTGGCTGTTCGCCGCCTCTGGGCTGCTCTGGTCGCTGTGGATCCCTTGGGACGTGTGGATCGGTCAGCTGCTCCGCGCCGGCCGCCCGCTGCCGCTGGCCGCCCAGCTAGCCGCCGTGACCGGGGAGTTCAGCTGGGCGTCGGCGATCGCCCTGGGCATCACCCTGCCCGCGTTGCTGGTGCCCGACGGGCGGCTCCGCTCGCCCCGCTGGCGCGTGGTCGTGGCCACGGCCGTGTTCGGGGCAACGGTGGCCCCGTTGGCCGGCAGCCTGATGCCCGGCCAACTGCAAGAGACCCCCGCCCCCATTGTCAACCCATTCGCGCTGGGCGGGGCGGCCGGCACGGCCGCATCGGTGCTCACCTTGACCGCCGTCGCCTTGCACTGGTTGAGCCTGCCGGCGGCGCTGGCCTCGCTGGTGCTGCGCTTCCGGTCCTCGGCCGGGCTCGAGCGCCAGCAGCTGCGCTGGGTCGCCGCCGGCGCCGCCCTCACCCTGGTCGGGCTGCTGCTGGGTGCATTCATCGCGGCGGCCGGGTACGCGGCGGTGCTGTGCGTGCCGGTCGCCGTTGCGGTGGCGGTGCTGCGCTACCGGCTGTGGGACCTGGACCGCCTGGTCAGCCGGACCGTCACCTACGCCCTCGTCACAGGGCTGCTGGTGCTGCCGTATCTGCTGGTCGTGCCGGCCGCCGGGCGGCTGGCCGCTGGCACCGGCAGCCTTGGCGTGGCCGCCGCCACGCTGGCCGCGGTGGCGCTGTTCCAGCCGCTGCGCCGCCGGATCCAGGCGTTGGTCGACCGACGTTTCAACCGCCGCCGCTACGACGCCGCCCGCACCCTGGACGCCTTCGCGGTCCGTCTGCGCGAGCAGGTCGACCTGAATGCGTTGCGCGCGGAGCTGCTGGCCGTGGTCGACCAGACCGTGCAGCCGACCCAGGCGTCGCTGTGGCTCCGTTCACCGGCGGCCACACGGCCAACGCAGTAGCGCCTCGCCTCTACCGCCACGGGCCAACGGATGCTTCCTTGTCAAGCCAACACCCAGGACCCTGTAAGGCAACGGTCCGAGGCTTGACGATTCAAGCATCCGGCGAGGCCGCGCCCGGCCGAACGCTTCACAACTCCAGCCCGGTCTCGCTCCTGATCGTGGCCAGGGTGTTGTGGACAGCGCGCCCACCGGTGCGGCCGCTGTTGGGGGCTGAGGCGACGATGGCGGAACCGGCTGGCCCGATGACCTTGAGATGCCCGCTCGCCGTGCGCTCCACCTGCCCACCTGCCCGCTGCACGGCAGCGACAATCTCCTTTGCTTCCTTGGAGCGCCAGCGCTTCGGGGTCGCTTGCTTCTTCAAGGCCATGCCAGATGATCCTCAGCATCCCGAGGACACTTCCACGGTCCCATCCTGGGCAGCGCACCCGCGGCTGGCAAGCCCTACGCCTCGCACGGCGCCGCGGCGCGAGGTGCTGGGAGCCTCATCCGCGTGTTCCAGGCCGTCCGAGGTCGACGATTGGCGAGAGACGACGGCAAAGGCTGAAAGGTCAATGTGCAGGTCATGAGCGGTTCGACGGCCCGCGGTCCAGGTCGCGGTCGGCGAGTATCACATCTACGACTACTGTCGGCTTTTCGCAAGAGTGAGCCGACCCTAGCTTGTGACGGCTTGCTCTACCTCGACCTCGAGGCCGGCTCTGTGGCGGCGCCGGCGCCCCAAAAGTCTGCCTTGGGAGTAGGCTCCGACAACCTGGAAAGATCAGGACGAACCGTCGGCGCCAAGGCAGGAGCTGTCCATGAATCGTCGCGTCGTGATACTGGCCGGCATCCTGGTCCTAGGCCTGCTCACCGTCAGCGGATCAGCCAGCGCCGAGCCCGACCAGCCGCCGATCGGACGGCCGCTGTATCTGGCCCTGGGCGACTCGCTGGCGGCCGGGGTGGGCGCCTCCAACCCGGCGGTAACCGCCTATGTGCCGAGCTTCTATGAGCTGCTTCGCCAGCAGCTGGCCTGCCAACCGTCGAGCCGGCCCAGCTGTCGCAGCCTGGCGCTGCGCAATCTCGGGGTGGGCGGCGCCACCACGACCACGCTGATCGCCAACCAGCTCCCTGAAGCGGTGGCCGAGCTGCAGGCACGCAACGGCGACCGCAACCCCCGCAACGACGTCAAGGTGGTCACCATCGACATCGGCGGCAACGACCTGTTCGGGGTCGTCTCGTCGTCCTGTGCGGCTGGCCCGACCCCCGAGTGCGCCGCCCTGATCCAGGCCCGCCTTGAGACCTTTGCGGCCAACTTCGCCCTGATCCTGGGCCAGCTGCGAACCGCGGCCGGTCCCGACACGGTGATCATCACCATGACCTACTACAACCCGCTGCCGAGCTGCCAGCTGGCGTCGCTGGCGCCCCTGGCCGATGCCGTGCTAGAGGGCGGCCCAGGGGTGACCGTCGGGCTGAACGATCTGATCCGGTCGATCGCGGCCGCCCAGGACGTCTTGGTGGCCGAGACCTACGGCAAGCTGGGTCCGGGCGACCTGGTCGGCGGCACCGACTGCCTACATCCCAACGACGCCGGCTATCAGCTCATCACCGAGGCGTTCGCGGCGGCCCTAGCTGGAGCGCAACCCCAGGCGGCGTAGCCAACGTCGGACCGTCCACCAGCCACAGGCGGCCGACGTCGACATTGCCCTCAGAGAGGGGACAGGGGGGCATGCGGCACAGACTGACGGCGCCAACGGGTGAGCAGGAATTGCTGCGGCAGGCGAATGACGTGGCAGATGGCTGTTTCCGACATTGCGCTACACGTCCGGAGGCCGGTCGCCTCACTCTCTACGTGAGGTACGTTGTGGCCTCGTTGCCGTTAGACGCTGGCCGGTCATAGAAGGGGTCAGGGTGGCTGCGCCAGCCTGACGGATCGCGGGCCCCAAGATGCGGCCCCACAACTAG
>JASLBL010000637.1 GCA_030146615.1 Actinomycetes bacterium | reverse complement strand
CTCGCGCGTTCGGTTGTCTACCCCGCAGTGGCTGGCATCAGCAGCATGAGCTGGTCGTCCGACCTGGCCCGGTCGGCGTGCCATCTCCGTGCCATACGGGACGGACACTGACGGGGCCTGACGGCCACTCACGGTCACCCGAGTCACTTTGACCTGTGCCGACTCCCATATAGGAGAGCGACAGCACGAATGGTAAGGATGGGGTCGCCGGTTCGATTCCGGCGGGGGGCTCCACACCAGAACCGCAGGTCAGGCCGGGTCCAGCACCAGGCCTGTTGGAGGGCCGAGCGCCTTCGAGCGCCGCTTGCCAGAGATTTGCCAGCTCGATTTGAACGCTTTGAGTCGATGCAGGGTCGAAGATGGACTTCATGCGGACCGATCCCGAGGTCGGGCTCCACCCGTTCGGCTGCAAGCTAGTCGCGACCATGGCCAAGGGCCTTATGAAGACGATGGACCGAACTGTTCTCCGAGAGCCGCGGTGAACCTTGGGGTGCTTGGAGCCGGCCACAACGGTGTCGGACCGGTACCCGTCGGCCGAGAGGGAGGTCGTCCAGACAGCCGCAAGAGCATCAACGGCCGTGGAGTGGTTGCCTGGTGTCTGCGCTCCCCTAGGCCAAGGCGGCGGGGAGCGCCGTCCCTCATCTAGATAGGTGTCGGCTCGGGCCGCTTGCCGCGCTGACTAGGCCCTCCAGGTGGCCCGCCGGCAAGGGGGCGCGGCGGCCCTCGCCGAGCTTCGACTACCGCTTCCCGCTCTCATCCATCCAGCCGGACGTTCCGGCCCGTTCCTCGGCTAGGGCGAGGAGGCCATCGAAGCCGCGCCGCATGTACTTGGCGCTTACCCGGAACACGATCCGGCTGACGCCGGGGGTTCGCAGGATCCAGGGCGCGCCCTCCAGGCGGGTGAGGCCTTCGGTGTAGGTGACGTGGCAGCCGCCCGCCTCCGGAGCAATTACGTAGCGGTGGACGGCCGTGGCCAGCCATGGCCGGCGGCCGGGCTTCCCGTGCCGTTGCCCGTCGGTGACGAACTCGAACACCTCGGGGCGCGTTGCCTCGGTGACCACCGACCGGTCCGACCATCGGGCGACCTTGCCGTCTGACCCGGTGCTGAGGAACTCGACCCCGACGCCGGCCGGCCCTGGTGGAGCCTCCAGGGTGAGCAGCCGCGTGGTCTCAAGCTGCCGCTGGCCGGCCCACTCCAGGTGGCTCTGGAGATCGGCCAGCAGGTCGTAGACGACCTCGGCCGGCGCCCGGCAGGACCCCTCGAATCCAAGGACCGGGTCCCGCCACGCCGTCCGGCGTCCCTCCCGCTCGACATCCGTCTTCGCCATCGCCCTCGCCTCCTCTGGTGGCAACCGAGCCGAGCGTGGCAGGGCAGGACGGAACAAGGATCGGAAGAACGACTGATTCCGAGCCGAACCCGAGCATTACCGCTCGGCGGTGTCGGCGGGGAGGTGCCGATGGGCGAAAGCGGCCGCCTCGGCTCGGTTGCGGAGTTGGAGCTTGGCGAACAGGTTGCCGACGTGGGTGGCCACGGTCTTGGTGCTGATGTACAGGCGGGCCGCGATCTCGGCGTTGGTCAGGCCCTCCCCGAGGAGGCGGAGGACCTCGAGCTCGCGCTTGCTGAGCTGGCCCACGAGCTTGGGGCCGGTTCGCCCCGCGACCCCCTGGGAACGAAGGAACGCCGCCGCCCGGTCTGCGTCATGGGTCGCATCCAGGTCCTCGAAGGTGCGCAGGGCCTGGCGGGCTTCCTCGACAGCGCTGTCCGGGTCGGTTCCGGTCAGGGTCCGGGCCAGCGCGAGGTGCACTCGAGCTGCGGCGTGCTGCATCCGGAGCCGCACGAACAGTCCCAGGCTGCGGTCCAGGTGCTCGCGGGCCGATGGATCATCGGTCGCGGCCCGAACCGATCCGAGCGCTAGCTCCGCCTCCGCTTGGGCCCGCGCCTGCCCGGACCGGGCGGCGATGGTGGCGAGCGACTCCGCCGTTTCGGCTGCGCCGCCCAGATCCGGCTGGGCCAGTTGCACCTCGACCAGCTGGGCGAGGAGCGGGACGGCGACCAGGTTGTCCCGGCCGGTCTCGTTCAGGCGGCGGTGCAACCGGGCCGCTGCCAGGGCGGTCTGGCCGCGTGCTAGGTGCAGGGCGACCATGGCCTGGACGGCCTCGGGGAGGTCCTCGTAGCCGCGAAGCAGTTGCTCGGCCTCCTCCAATCTGCCTTGGGCGACCCGGAACGAGGCCAGCCGGGTGGCCGGATGGACACACCGTGCCTGCTGCCCGCTCCGCTCTAGCTGGCTCAGGGTTCTGGTCAGCCATCCCTCCCCGTCCTCCCACCGGCCCGCTGCCCGACACACCTCCGCACAGCAGGTGCCGCAGAAGGTGAGGAGATCGGGATGGCCGGTCCGCTCCATGAACCCCATCACCACCGCGGTCCATTGCTCGAACCGGCTCATGTCCAGGGTGATCTCGGCGGCTCGGTTGGCGGCGCAGTACAGGTCGCCGAGGGTGCGAAGATCCGCC
>JASLBL010000614.1 GCA_030146615.1 Actinomycetes bacterium | reverse complement strand
GGGGCCGGAGGGGCGGGATCCCGGGTCCTTGGCCAGCAGGGCGGTGATGAGGGGGGCCAGGGGGCCGGCCCGGCGGGGTTCCCGGGGCGGGTCGTTGACCACCGCGGCCAGGGTCGCGATCGAGGTGCCACGGTCAAACGGCGGCTCGCCCTCGACGGCATAGAACATGGTCGCCCCCAGCCCCCAAAAGTCGACCGGCGGGCCGCTCTCCTCCCCCCTGGCCTGCTCCGGGGCCATATACGCCGGCGAGCCGATGACCAGCCCGGTCGAGGTCAGCTGGGGGTCGCCCTGAAGCGAGGCGATGCCGAAGTCGGCCAGCTTGGCGGTGCCGGCGGCCGGGACCATGACATTGCCCGGCTTGACGTCGCGGTGGACGATCCCGGCCGCATGGGCCGCCTCCAGGGCGCTGGCGACCTGGGCCCCCAGCTCGGCCACCCGCCCCGGCGGCAGCGGCCCGTCCGCTCGGACCAGGTCGGCCAGGGTCGGCGCGTTGACCAGCTCCATCACGATGAAGGTGCCGCCCCCGTGCTGGACGACGTCATACAGGGTGACCGCCCCCGGGTGATTCAGCCGGGCCGCCGCCCGGGCCTCCCGCATGACCCTGGCCTGGGCCGGGCGGCGCTCTTCCTCGGCCATGGTCGGCGGGAACACCACTTCCTTGACCGCGACCTCACGACCCAGCACCGCATCGTGGGCACGCCAGACCACACCCATCCCTCCCCGCCCGAGGGGGGCTCTGAGCGCGTAGCGATCGGCGACCAGTCGGTCGGCAGCCGGTGGAGACATACCGACCCACCCTACCCGTTGGCCGCCAGCGCCAACCGATCAGCCCGCTGGTGGGACGAATGATCCCTTGAACGCCTCGAACAGGGCCCAGCCGCTGCCCCAGTCGCGGTCGCGGGCGTAGATGGCCATGGCGAGGTGGTGCCGTGGGGAGCGGACGCCCAGCTCCAGGGCGTGCCAGGTCTCGCCGTCCTGGTAGGTGAACTCGAGCACGGCGGCGGGCAGGCCCTTGAACTGGGCCGGCTCGAGCCGGGCCCGCTGGTAGCCGTCACGCTCGCCGGCGTGGGCCTGGTCGGCCTGCTGCTCCAGGGTCACCGGGTCGGCCTGGGGGTCCTGCAGCCAGTCGATCCGCAGGAACGTCGGGGAGCTCTGGTCGCGCAGCTCGGTGCGGGGGCCGCCGTCGCTGACCACCTGCCAGCCGGGCGGGATCGCCACCTGGTAGCCGGTGGCCGGGTCGGTGTGAACGCCCCAGCCGGGCGGGACCAACGCCGGCTGGGTGGTCGAGGTCACGGTCGTCGGCGCCGTGGTTGTCGGCGCAACCGTGGTTGGCGGCACCGTCGCCACCGTCGACGCCACCGCCTGCGACCGCAGCCCCAGCGGATCGCCGGTCACCGCCACCGCCACCGCGAACGACACCAGCGCCAGCACCACCGACCCACCGGCAATCAACAGCACCCGCCGCACCAGCGGGTCCATCGCATTCCGCGCCGCCCGCGACCCATACCCGACCCCACCCCAACCATGCTGGTGCCCGAGGGAGTCGACACGGGGCGACCCCCACTCCGGCCCGGCCCCGGGGCTGTGGACACCGGCCGGCTCCCAATGCCGCGGCGCGCTACCTTCCTCGCCGCCCACCGCCGCGGCCGCCGGCCGGGCCGACCCCGCGAGCGGTTCCAGCAGGCTGCGGGTCTGCGGAATGGTGGGGCGGCCGCCGACCGGCTTGGTGAGGAGGGCGTGGAGGGCTGGAGCAAGCGACCCGGCGAGCTCAGGAGGCAAGGGGGGTCGGATGAGGATGGCGGTGCGGGTGATCTCGGTGCCGTCGCCTGGGAAGGGGGTCTCACCCTCGACGGCAAGGAACAGGATTGTCCCCAGGGACCAGAGGTCGGCCGCCGGGCCTACGGCGTCGCCTCTGACCTGCTCAGGGGCGCGAAAGGCGGCGCTGGAATGCTCGCCCGCCTGGGCGGTGCGGAGGGTGGTCAGGCCGATGCCGGCGAGGCGGGCGCGGCCGTCGGCGGTGACCAGGACGCAGCCTGGGCGGAGGTCGAGGTGGGGCAGGCCGGCGGTGTGGGCCGCCTCAAGGGCGTCGAGGAGCTCGAGGCCGAGCTGGGCCACGCGGCGGACCGGGAGGGGGCCGTGGCGGGCGATCAGCTCGTCCAGGGTGAGGGCGTCGAGCAGCTCGGTGGCCACATAGACGACGCCGTCCTCGACGACCACGTCGTCCAGGCGAAGCAGGCCGGGATGGTCGAGGGCGGCGGCGGTCCGAGCCTCGGCCGCGACCCGGTCCCAGAGATCGGCCTGGCCGCGCTCACCGGGGTCCGGTCTGGCCGGGAGGCGGAGCTCCTCGACGGCGAGCTCGCGGCCGCCGGGCTCGGTGGCCCGCCAGACGACGCTGCGCCGCGCGCGGCGCAGCGGGGTGTGCAGCGTCCAGCGGCCTGCGACGAGCCGCCCGCCGACGTCCTGTGACATGGTGGAGGTGCAACGATACGACCAAACGCCACCCCGCCCAAAACCGCCCGTGAGCAGGCAGTTTGCTGGCACGACACCGGGGTTACCCGGTGGTAGAGTCGAGAGGGGATCAGTTCTGGAGGTGACCGTCGAGGGATGCAGCGCCTTGGGACGCTCTACCGCGGCCGTGAGGGGATGTGGACCTGGGTCCTGCACCGGGTCTCGGGGGTGGCCATCCTGTTCTACCTGTTCGCCCACGTGGTCGACCAGGCGCTGCTGAACGTCTCCCCCGAAGCCTATGACCGGGTGATCGACACCTACCGCAACCCGTTCGTCGGGCTGCTGGAGATCGGCCTGGCCGTGGTGGTGATCTTCCACGCCCTGAACGGGCTGCGGATCATCCTGTTCGACTTCTGGTCCCAGGGGGTGGCCCGCCAGCGTCAGATGCTCTGGGTCCAGACGGTGCTGTTCGTGGCGCTGGCGATCCCGCCGGTGATCGCCATCGGCGCCCACGTGGTCGAGGAGCTCTGACATGGCCGCCGACGTCACCCCGGCCCCGCTCCCCCGCTCGACCTCGGCCGACCGCCGCCAGCCCAAGCCCACCCGGGGCAACTTCGAGCTGTACGCCTGGGTGTTCATGCGCATCTCCGGGGTCCTGCTGGTCCTGCTGGTGCTGGGCCACTTCGGGATCATGCACGTGATCGACGGCGGCCTCGACCGGGTCAACTTCGCCTTCGTCTCCGGCCGCTGGGCCAACCCGTTCTGGCGGGTCTACGACTTCGCCATGCTCACCCTGGCGCTGCTGCACGGCGGCAACGGCCTGCGGGTGATCATCGACGACTACGCCCGCACCGGCACCAGGCGCCTCCTCTACCAGAGCCTCAACGCCACCGTGATCGGCCTGACCTGGGCCTTGGGTACGCTGACGATCTTCGCCTTCACCCCCCAGCCCACCTAGGAGCCCCCGATGACCCAGCAGCACACCTTCGACGTGGTGATCGTCGGGGCCGGGGGGGCCGGCCTGCGGGCGGCGCTGGAGAGCTCGCGACGGGGCCGGACGGCGGTGATCACCAAGCTGTACGCGACCCGCTCCCACACCGGGGCCGCTCAGGGCGGGATGTGCGCCGCCCTGGCGAATGTCGAAGAGGACAACTGGGAGTGGCACACCTTCGACACCATCAAGGGCGGCGACTACCTGGTCGACCAGGACGCGGCCGAGGTCATGTGCCGGGAGGCGATCGACGCCGTCTACGACCTCGAGCACATGGGGATGCCGTTCAACCGCACCCCCGACGGCAGGATCGACCAGCGGCGCTTCGGCGGCCACACCCACCACCACGGCGCCGGCCCGGTGCGCCGCTCCTGCTTCGCCGCCGACCGCACCGGCCACATGATCCTCCAGACCCTGTTCCAGCAGAACGTCAAGCAGGGCACCGTCTTCTTCGACGAGTACTACGTGCTCGACCTGCTGCTGGCCCCCGACGACGGCCGGGCCGCCGGGGTCGTCGCCTACGAGCTGGCCACCGGCGAGCTGCACGTGTTCCGGGCCAAGTCGGTGGTCTTCTGCACCGGCGGCTTCGGGAAGATGTTCAAGATCACCTCCAACGCCCACGCCCTCACCGGCGACGGCCCGGGCGTCTGCTACCGGCGCGGCGTGCCCATGGAGGACATGGAGTTCTTCCAGTTCCACCCCACCGGCCTGTACCGCCTGGGGGTGCTGCTGAGCGAGGCCGCCCGGGGCGAGGGCGGCATCCTGCGCAACGCCGACGGCGAGGCGTTCATGGAGCGCTACGCCCCCACCATCAAGGACCTGGCCCCCCGCGACATGGTCAGCCGGGCCATCTACACCGAGATCCGCGAGGGCCGCGGCGCCGGGCCGGACGGCGACTACGTCTACCTGGACGTCAGCCACCTCGACCCCAAGGTGATCGACGCCAAGCTGCCCGACATCACCGAGTTCGCCCGCACCTACCTGGGGGTCGAGCCCAAGAAGGAGGGCGTGCCGATCGTCCCGACGGCCCACTACGCCATGGGCGGCATCCCCACCACCGTCGACGCCCAGGTGGTCGCCGACGCGGCCAACACGGTCATCCCCGGGCTGTTCGCGGCCGGCGAGTGCGCCTGCGTCTCGGTGCACGGGGCCAACCGGCTTGGGACCAACTCGCTGCTGGACATTGTCGTGTTCGGCCGGCGGGCCGGGATCAACGCCGCCGAGCACGCCGCCGGGGTCGGCCATGTCGAGCTGGGCGACGACCCGGCCGCGGCCGTCACCCGGATGCTGGAGGACCTGGCCGGCCACCCCGAGG
>JASLBL010000586.1 GCA_030146615.1 Actinomycetes bacterium | reverse complement strand
TCGTGGCGGTTCGCCGCTCACGCGCCAGCCGGCCAGGCCGCCAGCCTCTAGGGCCCACCCGACCCGCACCAGTCGCCGGACCCGTGCCGCCAAGTCATCGGGCAGCTCGGCGGCGTTGGTGACCAGGACCAGATCGGCTGCCTCCACCAGCCGGGCGGCCGCCTCGGGGTCGTCGTACAGGGCGCCGAGCACGGTCGCGGGCGAGTACTGCTGCACGATCGCCTCCAGCAGGCGCTGACGGCGGGCATCCAGCGCCAGCACCCCGATCAGGGTATCGACCGACAGCTCGACCAGGGCCCGCATCGTCTCCTCGGAGGCGACGAAGTTCAGCGGCACCACCTGGGCGCCGTCGCGGGCCAGCTGGCGCACCTCGGCCAGGTGGAAGTAGGGGGTAAGCAGGACGCTGGTCCCGTCCAGCCGGCCCGACTCCTCGCCGGCCGCGTCCTCCAGCAGCAGCGGTTCCACGGGCACACTCATCTCGGCCTGGACCTGCTCCAGCCCCCGGGCCAGGTCCACCGGGTTGCACTCCAGAAAGATCGTGTGGGGAGCCGACTGGAAGACCTCGTCGACGACCCGGGCGAGCAGTTGCTGAAACCCAGCCCGGTCCCCGCCGACCAGGCGCCAGCGCACGGCCAGGCGGCGGATCGCCTCCTCGAGGTCGCGCACCCCGCTCTCCCCCACCGGCAGGTCGAGGCGGACCACCGCCCCACGGCGGCTGGTTGCGGTCACCCAGCCCTGGCGGGCCAGCTCCTGCACGGCCCGGCCGACCGTGCTCGGGCTGCTCCCGAGCTCGGCGGCCAAGGCCCGCACCGACGGCAGGGTGCTGCCACGGGGGTAACGGCCACGCAGCAGCCGCTCCTTGAGCGCCTCTTCGACGTCGCGGGCCGACAGCATCATCGGACGGCGCCCCTCGTGTCGGGCACGACCGGGTGGCCGCTGGCGACTGGTTCCTGGTCGGCGTCTGAGGCCGTGGCTTGGTGGATGGCACCGACTGGCCAGTGGAGGGTGCTGGCCCTCACGATGTGGTCGCGGGCGGGTGTCCGGGCAACCCTGATCATGCACGCTGCCGGTGGCATGGCTCTTCACCTCCGGGTGGAGGCCGCGTTCGGTCCCTGGACCGTGCGGCTGCCCCCCGGGGCGTAGTTCATCAGGGTTTCGGGACCGTGTCACCCGCCCGGGGCTGGGGCGCCGGCCTTGCCAGGACAACCGGCGCCCCTGCCGAGAAGGGCATTCTCAACGACCGTTGGCAGCACATCAACCCCAGTTTACGGTTGCGGCTGTTGAATAACGGCCAGGCCGAGTGCCTGGGTGAGATGCCGCGTGCTCGGCACGCCCCGGCTGGGAGGTGACGATCTCGTCGTTGGATCTTGCCCGGCGCTACCGGTCGAGGGCGTTCCGCTCAGCTGGCCTCCTGCTATAGCTCTTCCAGCGGGACCGTGACCGGCCCCCAACCTCGCCGGCCCTAGCCAACCAGCGCGCGGCCGATGGCTGTGCTCGCCGAAAGGGCGGCCCCGATGATGACTGCTGCTGTCGCCACACCAACCCCGACTGCGACGGCGATCCGGATCGCCAAGCGGTGGCCGATCTCGTGCTCCCATTGGCAGCCGACAACCAGCGGCCGCCGCTGGTGCGGACACAACCTCGCCGTGGAGCTTGGGTTGGCGGCTCCTCACCTTGATGAGGTGGGGATGGTCTGGGATTACGGGGCCTTGGGTCCGGTGAAGCAACTCCTGGATGCCAGAATCGACCACCGCCACCTGGACGACGTGCTGGCCGGGCCGCCGGCCGGCTGTGAGGCCGTCGCTCAGCAGGTCGCCGCCTTCGTGCACCGGCAGCTTACCGATGACCCGAGCGTGCCGTTCGCCGCGCTGGTCTGCGACGTCGACGTGGAGGACATTTGGCACGGGCAGCTGCCGCGGGCCTGGCGCTCGGTCGCCCAAGTGTTGCGGTTCCATGCGGCACACCGCCTCGAGGGGTTGGCCGAGGGACACCAGTGCGGACGAGACCATGGCCACGGCTATATGTGGGGGTCGGTTGACCCGGCGGTGGGTGGGGCGATCAGCGACGTCCTGCGGCCGGCGGAGGCCTTCGTGCGCCAGCGGCTGCACCAGCAGTCGCTGAATGAGGTGCTCGGCGGGCTGAATCCGACCGCGGAGCATCTGGTCTGGTTTCTCGCCATGCAGTTCACCCAGGAACTCCGGGTCCCGGGGATCAGGCGGGTGGTGGTGGCCGAGACGCACACCACCCTCGCGGAATGGCGCACACCGGAGTACCGGCCATGACTGCGAGGACGACCACCATGCATACCCAGGGCGGCAACCTGAATCTGTCCGCCCTGAAGGTCTCCGAGAGCTTCGGGCCGACCTTCGAGGGCGAGGGCCCGACGACCGGCCAACTGACGTGGTTCCTCCGCACGGCGGAGTGCAACCAGCACTGCGGCTTCTGCGACACGCCGTACACATGGGCCTTCACCGACCGGAAGGCGGAACAGCACAGGTCCGGCCACAGGTGGGACCGCGACGAACAAATGAAGCTCTACACGCTCGGCGAGGCGCGTCAGGAACTGCTGGACCTGGGTCTGGCAGAGCACTCGTGGCTATCCCTCAGCGGCGGCGAGCCCATGCCCCAGCAGGAAGGCCTGACCCAGCTGCTCTCGGTCCTCCGCTCCGACCTGCTCGGACTCAAGGTCAAGGTCGAGACCGCCGGAACGATCCCCATCCTCCCAACGTTCGCCAACCTGGTCGATGCGTTCGTCGTGTCACCGAAGCTGGAACACAGCGGGAACGAGAAGGCGCTCCGCTACAAGCCTGAGGTGCTCAGGACTCATCGAGCCCTCGGCAACGCCGACTTCAAGTTCGTCGTCCAATCCGAGGCTGACTTCGCTGAGATCAGAGAGATCCAGGATGAGATTGGGATCCCTAACCGCCGCGTGTGGATCATGCCGGAGGGCGTCGACCTTGAAACGATCACTCGCCGGCTACAAGAGCTCCACCTTGTGATCCTGAAGCACAAGTACAACGGCTGTGGCCGGTTCCATATCCAGGTGTTCGGCGACAAGCGAGGGACCTGAGGTGCCTGGTCAGTCGCAAGGGATGAACATGGCCGGTGATGGAGCCGTCATGGGCCTCGACGTCGAGCTCGACGCCGCCGACCTTACCAAGGCGAATGTAAGTAGGTGGACTGTTCAGGCGGTGATGTAACGCAGGTTCGGGTCCCGGAAGAAGCTGCGGACCACCTCTGGGAGCTTCTGTAGCCGGTGGAGCGCGGCCAGCGCCTTGGCTTTCAGATCCTCCG
>JASLBL010000552.1 GCA_030146615.1 Actinomycetes bacterium | reverse complement strand
GCCGCCGGGCCCGCCGGCGGCGGCCCGGGCGCGGGCCCTGGCCCGGTCGGCCTCCTGCTCCTCGCGCGAGGGCAGCACGTCGCCCCGGTAGATCCAGACCTTGACCCCGACCATCCCGAAGGTGGTGCGGCCCTCGGCCAGGCCGTAGTCGATGTCGGCCCGCAGCGTGTGCAGCGGCACGCGGCCCTCACGGTAGAACTCGGTGCGGGCCATCTCGGCCCCGCCGAGGCGGCCCGAGCACTGCACCCGGATCCCCTTGGCCCCGCCCTTCATGGCCGAGTTGATGGCCCGGCGCATGGCCCGCCGGAACGACACCCGGCTGGCCAGCTGCTCGGCCACCCCCTGGGCGACCAGCTGGGCGTCGGTCTCGGCGCCCTTGACCTCGAGGATGTTCAGGGTGACCTGCTTGCCGGTCATCTTGTCCAGGTCGGCCCGGATGCGGTCGGCCTCGGCGCCGCGGCGGCCGATGACCACGCCCGGCCGCGCGGTGTGGATGTCGATCCGCACCCGGTCGCGGGTGCGCTCGATCTCCACCCGGGAGATGCCGGCGTGGCTCAGGTTCCGCTTGAGGTACCGGCGGATCGCGATGTCCTCGTGCAGGTACTTCTTGTAGTCCTTCTCGCTGAACCAGCGCGACTTCCAGTCCGTGGTGACACCCAGGCGGAAGCCGTACGGGTTGATCTTCTGTCCCATTACGAGGCCTCCCTGGCGTCGACGATCACCGTGATGTGGCTGGTCCGCTTGTTCACCCGGTAGGCACGGCCCAGCGCACGGGGCCGGTGCCGCTTCAGGGTCGGACCCTCGTCGACGAACGCCTTTGCCACGAACAGGTTGTCCGCCGGCAGCTGGAAGTTGTGCTCGGCGTTGGCGATGGCCGAGTCCAGCACCTTGCGGACCGGGAGCGCGGCCGCCCGCGGGGTGAACTGCAGGACCCGGCGCGCCTCCTCGACGTGCAGGCCGCGGATCAGGTCCACGATCCGGCGCGCCTTGAACGGCGTCACCCGGACGAACCGAGCCTGCGCCTTCACTTCCATATCGGGTTACCTCACTCCTGTCGCCCGCTCCTGCGAGCGGTGGATGCGGAAGGTCCGGGTCGGCGCGAACTCGCCGAGCTTGTGGCCGACCATGGCCTCCGAGATGTACACGGGCACGTGCTTGCGCCCGTCGTGGACCGCGATCGTGTGCCCGACCATGTCGGGGATGATCGTCGAGCGCCGCGACCAGGTGCGGATCACCCGCTTGTCGCGCTTGCGGTTGAGCTCGTCGATCTTCTTCAGCAGATGGTCGTCGACGAACGGGCCCTTCTTCAGACTGCGTGTCATACCTAGCGCCCTCTCCCCTTGCGGCGGCGGCGGACGATGAGCTGGTCGGAGGGCTTGCGCTTGCGGGTGCGACCCTCGGGCTTGCCCCACGGGCTGGTCGGGTGGCGGCCGCCGGAGCTCTTGCCCTCGCCGCCGCCCAGCGGGTGGTCGACCGGGTTCATGGCCACCCCGCGGGTGGTCGGGCGCTTGCCCTTCCAGCGGTTGCGGCCGGCCTTGCCCCAGCTGATCAGCTCCTGCTCGGCGTTGCCGACCTCGCCGACGGTGGCCCGGCAGGCGGTCAGCACCTGGCGGATCTCGCCCGACGGCATCCGCAGGGTGGCCAGCGTGCCCTCCTTGGCCAGCAGCTGGATGCCCGACCCGGCCGAGCGGCCCATCTTGGCCCCGCCGCCCGGGCGCAGCTCGACGTTGTGGACGATGGTGCCGACGGGGATGTTCTTCAGCGGCAGGGCGTTGCCCGGCTTGATGTCGGCGCCCTCGCCCGACTCGACGATGTCGCCGACCTTGAGGCGGGTCGGGGCCAGGATGTAGCGCTTGTCGCCGTCCAGGTAGTGGAGCAGGGCCAGGCGGGCGGTGCGGTTCGGGTCGTACTCGATCGCCGCCACCTTGGCCGGCACGCCGTCCTTGTTGCGGCGGAAGTCGACGATCCGGTAGCGCTGCTTGTGGCCGCCGCCCTGGTGGCGCGCGGTGATGCGCCCGTGGACGTTGCGGCCGCCCTTCTTCGGGCTCGGGGCCAGCAGCGCCTTCTCGGGGGTCTTCTTGGTGACCTCCACGAAGTCGGCCACCGAGCTGCCCCGCCGTCCCGGCGTGGTTGGCTTGTGCTTGCGGATGCCCATGGCTACCTGGCCTCGAAGATCTCGATCTTGTCGTCGGGGTGGAGGGTGACCAGCGCGCGCTTGGTCGCCTTGCGCACCCCCAGGGTGCGGCGGGTCCGCTTGCGCTTGCCCTTGCGGTGCAGGGTGTTCACGTTCGCGACCCGGACGGAGAAGATGGCCTGGATGGCCTCCTTGATCTCCGTCTTGTTGGCGTCGGGGTCGACGATGAAGGTGTAGGTGTTCTCGTCCAGCAGGGCGTAGGACTTCTCGCTGACCACCGGCTTGTAGATGACGTCGCGGGGGTTCTTCACTTGGCGTCACCCTCCTCCAGCACCAGCTCCTCGTCGGCCGGCTGGTCGGTGGCCGACCGGCCACAGAACGCGTCGAGCGAGTCGCGGGTGAACACGACGGCGTCGCTGTGGAGGACGTCGTAGGTGTTGAGCTGGTCGAAGGTGATCAGGTGCACGGCCGGCAGGTTGCGGAAGCTCTTGATCGCCGCCTCCTCGAGGCCGTCGACCACGAACAGCAGCTTGCGCCCGGCGAGCCCGATCGTCTCCAGCAGCTCGACCGCCCTGGCGGTCTTGGGGGTGTCGAAGTCGAGGCCGTCCAGCACGACCAGGTTGCCCCCGGCGTGCCGGTCGGTCAGGGCCGACCGCAGGGCCAGCATCTTCTCCTTCTTGTTGACCCGGAGGCTGTGGTCGCGAGGCGTGGGCCCGAAGACCACCCCGCCGCCACGCCACTGCGGAGCCCGGATCGAGCCCTGGCGGGCCCGCCCCGTGCCCTTCTGGCGCCAGGGCTTCTTGCCCCCGCCGCGAACCTCGGCCCGGGTCTTGGTCGAGTGGGTCCCGGCCCGGGCGGCGGCGAGCTGGGCCCGCACCACCCGGTGCATCACCGGCACGTTGACCTGGACCCCGAAGATCTCCTCGGGGAGCTCGACCGAGCCGGCCTTCTTGCCGCCGGCGTTGAGGACGTCGACCTTGGCCATCAGCCGGTCACCGCCTTGACGGAGCTGCGCACCATGACCAGGCCGCGCTTGGGGCCGGGAATGGCCCCGCGGACCAGCAGCTGGTTGCGGTCGGGGTCGGCCTTGACGACCTCGAGGTTGAGGACGGTGACCCGCTCGTTGCCCATGTGGCCGGCCATCCGCATCCCCTTGAAGATGCGGGCCGGGGTGGCGCAGGCGCCGACCGAGCCGGGCGAGCGGTGCTTGCGCTCGGTGCCGTGGGAGGCCCCGAGCCCCTTGAAGCCGTGCCGCTTCATGACGCCGGCGAAGCCCTTGCCCTTGGACACGCCGACGACGTCGACCCGGTCGCCCGGGGCGAACACGTCGGCCTTGAGCTCCTGGCCGAGGCTGTACTCGCCGGCGTCGGCGGTGCGCAGCTCGACCAGGTGGCGCCGGGCCTCGACGCCGGCCTTGGCGAAGTGGCCGGCCTGGGGCTTGTTGACCCGCTTCGGCTTGACGTCGCCGAAGGCGAGCTGGACGGCCGAGTAGCCGTCGCGCTCCGGCGACTTCACCTGGGTGACCGTGTTCGGCCCGGCCTGGATGACCGTGACCGGCACGACCCGGGCGTTCTCGTCGAAGATCTGGGTCATGCCCAGCTTGGCGCCGAGGAGGCCCTTGAAGGTGGCTGTCCTTGTCATAGCTTGATCTCGATGTCCACGCCGGCTGGGAGGTCCAGGCGCATCAGGCTGTCAACGGTCTTGGGCGTCGGGTCGAGGATGTCGATGAGCCGCTTGTGGGTGCGCATCTCGAAGTGCTCTCGCGAGTCCTTGTCCTTGTGGGGACTGCGGATCACGCAGTAGACCGACTTCTCGGTGGGCAGGGGGACCGGCCCTGCCGTGCGCGCACCCGTCCGGGTCACCGTGTCGACGATCTTGCGTGCCGACTGGTCGATGATCTCGTGGTCGTACGCCTTCAGGCGGATACGGATCTTCTGGTTCATCGCAGCGTCGCCAGGCCCTTACTACTTGAGGATTTTGATGACGCGGCCGGCGCCGACGGTTCGGCCACCCTCGCGGATGGCGAACCGCAACCCCTCGGCCATCGCGATCGGCTGGATCAACTTGACCTGCATCTCGGTGTTATCGCCCGGCATCGCCATCTCGGTCCCCTCGGGCAGGGTGACCTCACCGGTGACATCGGTGGTCCGGAAGTAGAACTGGGGCCGGTAGTTGTTGAAGAACGGGGTATGGCGCCCCCCTTCCTCCTTGGACAGCACATACACCTGGGCGGTGAACTCGGTATGGGGCGTAATGCTGCCCGGCTTGGCCAACACCTGCCCACGCTCGATGTCCTCACGCTTGGTCCCCCGCAACAACACCCCGATGTTGTCGCCGGCCTGACCCTGGTCCAGCAGCTTGCGGAACATCTCGACCCCGGTGACCACGGTGGTGGTCGTCTTGGGCCGGATCCCAACGATCTCCACGTTCTCGCCGACCTTGACCGTCCCCTGCTCCACCCGACCGGTAGCCACCGTGCCCCGCCCGGTGATCGTGAACACATCCTCCACCGGCATCAAGAACGGCTTGTCAACCACCCGCTCCGGCTCCGGCACATAGCCATCCACCGCGTCCATCAACTCGACGACCTTGGGCGTCCACTCCGGATCACCCTCCAGGGCCTTCAACGCCGACAGCCGCACGATCGGGGTGTCATCACCCGGGAACTCATACTGGGTCAACAACTCCCGGACCTCGAGCTCGACCAGCTCCAGCAGCTCCTCGTCATCAACCATGTCGACCTTGTTCAAGGCGACCACGATGTAGGGCACCCCAACCTGACGGGCCAGCAGCACATGCTCACGGGTCTGGGGCATCGGCCCATCCGGCGCCGACACGACCAGGATGGCCCCATCGATCTGGGCCGCCCCGGTGATCATGTTCTTGATGTAGTCGGCATGGCCAGGCATGTCGACATGGGCATAGTGGCGATTGGCGGTCTCGTACTCGACATGGGCGATCGAGATCGTGATCCCCCGCTGCTTTTCCTCCGGCGCCTTGTCGATCTGGTCAAAGGGGGTATAGGGCACCTCAGGGTCCCGCTCGTGCAACACCTTGGTGATCGCCGCCGTCAAGGTCGTCTTGCCATGATCGATATGACCCATCGTCCCAATGTTCAAATGCGGCTTGGTCCGCTCAAACCTCTTCTTCGCCATGGAGGCAGATCTCCTTGTGGGATCGGTCCGGCAAACTGCAAGGCGAGAGCCACCTATCGGCCCTCACCTGGTAGCGGCGGGTGGACTCGAACCACCGACACAGCGATTATGAGCCGCTTGCTCTACCTCTGAGCTACGCCGCCGAGCCCGGCCCGTGCGCCGGCCCGGGACCTCGGAAGTGTAGCAGCGATCATCGGAACCTTTCGGGGCTGCTGGGCGTTTCAGGGACGCCAGAACGAGCGCGGGAGAGAGCGTGGGTCCCGAGGACCGGCAGTTCCCCGAGTTCTTCGTCAGCCAGTACGGGCGGCTGCGCCGCCTGGGCTTTCTGCTGACCGGGAGCTGGGCCGAGGGCGAGGAGCTGGCCCAGGAGACCCTGACCCGCATCTACTGGAGGTGGTCGCTGGTGCGCAGGCAGGAGCACCCGGAGGCCTACGCCCGGAAGGTGCTCGTGAACCGGCACCGGTCGCTGCTGCGGCGGCTGCGCCTGGAGGCCAAGCACGCCGGCCGGGAGCGGGCCGAGCCGTTCGACCTCGGCCCGCATGAGGAGCTCATGGTGGTCCGGGCGGCCATCCGCCGGCTTCCGGCCCGCCAGCGGACGGTGCTGGTGCTCCGCTACCACCAGGACCTGCCCGAGCAGGAGGTGGCCAGGCTGCTGCGGATCCCGGTGGGTACGGTCAAGTCGCTGAGCAACCGGGCCATGACCCGCCTGCGCCGGGACCTGGAGCGGCAGCTCCCCGACCGCGCGGACACCCCGAGGACACCCCCGTGAACCTGGAGGACCTGGTCCGGGCGGCATTGGCCGAGGAGGCCAAGGCCGAGCCCGGCGAGGACGGGGCCTACGAGCGGTTCCTGCGCCGCCGCCGGCGGGGCGCCCTGGCCGTCGCCGGGTCCACCGGGCTGGCCGTGGCCCTGGTCCTGGCCGTCGCCATCGGCGGCGCCATGGTCGTCGGCGGCGGCCGGGTTCAGGAGGGGGCCGGCAGCCCGGTCGCGTCGGTGACGACCCCACCGGCGACCGATCAGTCGCCGCCGGCGACCCCGCAGCCGCCGGGACCGGTCGAGACCACCCTGCCCGCCCCGCCGCCGGTGCCCGTCTCCGCCGACGGGGTGGTCCGCCGGGAGCGCCAGGGGTTCGAGCTGACCTTGCCCAAGGGCTGGAAGGTCGACCAGTCGACGACCGCGAGCTACGCCCAGTTCGGCCAGCCCTGGCTGGTCATCTCGCCCGGCGGGCGGCCGGCGTCGGCCACCGAGAACCGGCGGATCACCATCCACACCGCGGTCGCTCCGCCCAGCCAGTACCCGGGCAAACCCACCAAGGGCGGCGACGTCGTGGGCGGCCAGTCGTTCTCGACCCTCGCCGGAGCCAAATCCTCCGGGCGGCGGCCTGACGGCCGCGCCTTCACCATGGGCGACCAAGGAGGGCTCGTCGGCTACCACATCGCCTGGCCGTACCGTTGCGAACCGGCCGACCTCTGCCCCGAGGCGGGGCCGTGGCGGGTCCTGCAGCTGGAGGTCGAGGGAACTGGCCGGCAGGAGGGGCTCAAGGTGCGGCGGGTGGCGCGCCAGCTGGTCGAGACGATCCGCCCGATCACCAACGCCCTGCCGCCGGCAGCGGCGACGGTGGCCGAGGAGCCGGGGCTGTTCGCCGACGCGCCGGTGGTGGTCGGTCGTGGTGGCCAGGGCGACTACGCCTGGGAGGTCCTCGCCCGCAAGGGCTCGGGCCAGGACTACTGGATCGAGACCCGCCGGCAGAACGGCACCCTGTTCATGGGCGAGGCGTTCAGCGAGCTCGACCGCCAGCGGCCGACGGCCTACATCCACTGTGCGCCGTCACGGGAGCGGGTGACGGCCACCCTGCTCATGGGGGTGGCGCCAGAGGCGGTGGCCAGGGTCGTGGTGGACGTGGAGGGCCAGCCCTCAGCCCAGACCAAGACCTTCCGCAAGAAGGGGTTCCCGTTCGCCTTCTGGGTCGTTGCGCCGCTCCCTCCGGAGGCCCGACCGCGGTCCTTCACCGGCTACGACGCCGCCGGTCAGGAGGTCGCCAAGGGCACCGAGTTCGCCGGCCACGCCGACGGCTGCCGCTGACCTGGCCAAATGGCCTCCACGGCGCCCGGCACGTAGGCTTCCGCGGTCACGCCACCGTGAGGAGAAGCCATGGACCCCGACGACGGCCGGTCCCAGCCTTCCCCCGAAGCCAGGGGAGAGGCGGACCTCGCCCCCACCACCGAGTTCCGCGCCTTCCTGGCCGGCGACCCGATCCCGACCGACGCCGACGCCGGCGTCCCCGACAAGCCGGGGTCGGACGGCTGGCTGGCCCGGCTACGAGCACTGTTCCAGGGCCGGAACGGCCGCTGAGCAGTCCCCAAGGCGACCGCGTCCACCCGGAAACCCGGGCGGAGTGGCGGGCCTGGCTGGCCGAGCACCACGACGCCAGCGACGGGGTCTGGCTGGTGTTCTGGCGCAAGCAGTCCGGGCGGGCGGGGCTGACCTATGAGGAGGCGGTCCTGGAGGCCCTCTGCTTCGGGTGGATCGACAGCAAGGGCGCCAAGCTGGACGACGACCGGACCATGCTGTGGATGTCACCGCGCAAGCGGGGCAGCGGCTGGGCCCGGACCAACAAGGTCCGGATCGAGCAGCTGCTGGCCGAGGGCCTGATGGCGCCGGCCGGGCTGGCCCTCATCGAGGAGGCCAAGCGGGACGGGTCCTGGACGTTGCTCGACGACGTCGAGAACCTGGGCGTGCCCGACGACCTGGCGGCCGCGCTCGACGCCCACCCCGGGGCCCGCGAGCGCTGGGACGCGCTCCCCCGCTCGGTGCGCCGGGGCGCCCTGGAGCAGCTCGTCCAGGCCAAGCGCCCCGAGACCCGGGCCAGGCGGGTCGCCGAGTTCGCCCGCGTCACCGCCGAGGGCGAGCGCCCCGGCCAGTGGCGGCCCCGTTCCTGAGCGCCCGGTTGCCGCCGGCTCAGCGAGCGCATGGCCTCCAGCACCGGCTTGCTGCAACAGCCACACCTCGAACAGGTCGTCCAGCTGCTTTGCCCGGAGTCGCGGGAAGAGCTGCGTGCGTTCCTAAGGGGAACGTGTCTGGCCGGCGCGGCGTAGGGCCAGGGCGGTCGCCACGGTCGCCAGGAGGCCGGCGCTGCCGGCGGCGACGAAGGCGACCCTGGGGGTGGTGCGGTCCAGGAGGAGCCCGCCGAGGAGGTAGGCGAGCGCGGCCGCGACGCCGATCCCGCCGTAGAGGGTGCCGAAGACCCGGCCGAGCAGCCGGGCGGGCACGATCCGCTGGACCAGGGTGGTGGCGGCGACGTCGAGGGCGGCGATGCCGAGCCCGCGGACGGCCTGGACGGCGAAGGCGGCCGCGACCGCCCAGGCCAGGCCGGTGAGGAGGTTGCCGGCGCTGCTGACGGCGAACCCGGCCAGGAGCAGGGCCGGCATGGCGACCCGGCGCCGGGCCCGGGCCAGCAGGGCGTAGCCGGCCAGGAGCCCGATGCCGACGGCGGCCAGGAGCAGCCCGACCGCGCGGTCGCCGCCGCCGAGGGTGTCGGTGGCCAGGAACACCAGGGCCACGTCGTCGATGCCGTTGCAGGCGACAATCGCGAAGTAGCCGAGGACGACCGCCCTGACCGTCGGCTCGCCCCACAGGTAGCGCAGCCCGGTCCGGGCGTCGGCCAGGAACGACGCCCGCTGGTCCCGGCCCTGGCCGCTCCCCGGCATGGCCGGCAGGAACCCGAGCAGGGCCGCCGAGACGCCGAAGGTGGCCGCGTCCACCAGCAGCACCCCGCGCACGTCCAGCAGCGGCAGAAGCAGGGCCGCGACCAGCGGGCCGAGCGTCTCGCCGCCGTTGGTGGCGACCCCGACGGCCGCGTTGGCCCGCTCCAGGTCGCGCTCGGGCACCACCGCCGGGACGGCGGCCCGCGACGCCGGCTGGAACACCTGGCTGGCGACGGCTCGCAGCCCGACCAGGACGAGCAGCAGCGGCAGCGACGGCAGCCACAGGGCGATCACCACGACCAGGGCCCCCTGGGCGAGCTCGCAGGCGACCATGACCCGCCGCCGGTCCAGCCGGTCGGCGACCGTCCCGGTCAGCGGGCCCAGCAGCGCCGGGGCGAAGTCGCCGGCCAGCAGCAGCGCCGCCACCGCCAGGGCCTGCCCGGTGGTGCCGGCCACGTGCAGCATCAGGGCGACCAGGCTGAGTGAGTCCCCGAGGAAGGACACCGCCCGGGCGGTCCACAGCAGGCGGAACGGCCGGTTCGCGCCCAGCAGCCGCAGCGCCCCCGCCCCGGCCGGTCCCCCGTCGGTGGCCATGGCCCAGATCCTCCCCGATCGGGCGGGCGCGGGCAGGTAGATTGGGGGCATGGCCCAGGTGCTGGTGCTCAGCGAGGCGGAGGTGACCGCCCTGCTCGACCTCGAGCAGCTGCTGCCCGCCCTGGCCGACGCCCTGGTGAGCCACAGCGCCGGGCGGGCCTCGGTGCCGCCCCGGGTGGCGGCGTCGGCCGAGGAGGGAATCCTCGGGGCCATGCCGGTGCACCTCGCCGGGGTCGCCCTCGGGGCCAAGCTGGTCAGCGTGTTCCCGGGCAACCACCGGCTGGGCCGGCCGTCCCACCAGGCACTGATCGCGCTGTTCGACCCCGCCGACGGCACCCCACTGGCCCTGATGGACGGGACCCGCATCACTGCCGCCCGCACCGGCGCGGCGGCCGCGGTGGCGGCCGGGGCCCTGGCCCGGCCCGACGCCACGGTCCTGGCCATCCTCGGCGCCGGCGTCCAGGGCCGCTCCCACCTGGACGCGTTCCCGCTGGTCCGCGACTTCCGCGAGGTCCGGGTGGCCTCGCGGACCCCGGGCCGGGCCGCCGCCCTGGCCGAGGGGCACCCGCTGGCCCGGGCGGCCGCCTCATTCGAGGAGGCGGTCGCCGGGGCCGACGTGGTCTGCTGCTGCACCGACGCCCGCGAGCCGGTCCTGAAGGCCGGCTGGCTGGCGCCGGGGGCTCACGTCAGCTCGGTCGGGGGCACCTTCGGCCCCGAGCTGGACCCGGTGACGGTGCGCTCCGGCCGGGTCTTCGTCGAGTGGCGCGGCGCCGTCACCAGCCCGCCCCCGGCCGGCGCCCACGACCTCCAGGGCCTCGACCCCGCCACCGTCACCGAGATCGGTGAGGTCCTTGCCGGCACCAGCCCCGGCCGCACCGCCCACGACCAGCTGACCGTCTACAAGTCGACCGGCCACGCCGTCGAGGACGCGGCCGCCGCCGAGCTCGTCTACCGCCGCGCCGTCGAAGCGGGGGCCGGCACCAGAGTCCCGATCTGACCAGCGCTCAGGGCATCACTTCCGCCGCTTGGGAAGGTAGAGGTCGGTGATCGTGCCCTCGAACGCCTCGGCGGCCATACCGACGGTCTCCGACAGGGTGGGGTGCGGGTGGACGGTCAGGCCGACGTCGGTGGCGTCGGCGCCCATCTCCACGGCCAGGGCGGTCTCGGCGATAAGCTCGCCGGCATTGGGGCCGACGCAGGCGGCGCCGATCAGGCGGTGGGTGGCCTCGTCGAACAGCAGCTTGGTCATGCCCTCGTCGCGGCCCAGGGACAGGGACCGGCCGCTGGCCGCCCACGGGAAGGTGCCCTTGCCGTACTTGAACCCGGCCACCTTGGCCTCGGTCTCGGTGACGCCGACCCAGGCGACCTCCGGGTCGGTGTAGGCCACCGAGGGGATGCCGCGGACGTCGAAGTAGCTGGGCATGCCGGCCGTGACCTCGGCGGCGACGTGGCCCTCGTGGACGGCCTTGTGGGCCAGCATGGGCTGGCCGATGACGTCGCCGATGGCGAAGATGTGGGGCACGTTGGTCCGCAGCTGCTTGTCGACGTTGATGAAGCCGCGCTCGTCGACGGCCACCCCGGCTCGCTCGGCCCCGATGGCCCGGCCGTTGGGGCGCCGGCCGACCGAGACCAGGACCTGGTCGAAGGTGGCCGTCTCGGGCGCCTTGGCCCCCTCGAAGCGGACGACCAGCCCTTCGTCGGTGGCGTCGACCTGGGTCAGCTTGGTGGTCAGGTAGATGGCCTCGTACCGCTTGGAGATCCGCTTGAACAGGGGGTTGACCAGGTCCTTGTCGGCACCGGGGATGAGCTGGTCGAGCAGCTCGACGATGGTGATCCGCGACCCCAGCTCGGAATAGACGGTGGCCATCTCCAGGCCGATGATCCCGCCCCCGACGACCAGCAGCCGCTCGGGGACGCTGGCCAGCTCCAGGGCCCCGGTGGAGTCGATCACCCGCGGGTCGTCGTGAGGGATGAACGGCAGGGTCACCGGCTCCGACCCGGCGGCGATGATCGCCTGCTCGAACCCGACCACCGTCCGCGAGCCGCCGTCGTCGACGACCTCCAGGTGGTTGGGGGACACGAACGTGCCATTGCCCGTGACCACCTTGACCTTGCGCTGCTTGGCCAGACCGGCCAGACCGTTGGTGAGCCGCTTGACGACCGACTCCTTCCAGCCCCGGAGCTTGTCGAGGTCGACGGCCGGCTCGCCGAAGGCCAGACCGTAGTCGGCCATCTCCTTGGTCTCGGCGATCACCCTGGCCGCGTGCAGCAGGGCCTTGGAGGGGATGCAGCCGACGTTGAGGCAGACCCCGCCCAGGATCGGGGAGCGGTCCACCAGGACGACCGACTTGCCGAGGTCGGCGGCCCGGAAGGCGGCGCTGTAGCCGCCGGGCCCGGCGCCCAGCACCAGCACGTCGGCCTGGACGTCGGCCTCGATGCCGACGGCGGACGCGGAGGCGACCGGGGCCGTCTGGACCTGGGCCGGGGCGGTGTGGGTGGCAACCGGGTCGGCGTGGGCCGGGGCGGCCTCCTGGCCCGTCTCGAGCTCGACGATCACGTCGCCCTCGGACACACTGTCGCCGACGGCGACCCGGACCTCGGCCACGGTCCCGCCAGTCGGGGCGGGGACGTCCATGGTGGCCTTGTCGGACTCCAGGGTGAGCAGCGGGTCCTCGGCCGAGATCCTGTCGCCGGGGGTGACATGGATCTCGATCACGGGCACGTCCTCGAAGTCGCCGAGGTCGGGCACCCGGACCTCGAGGCGCTCGTAGACCCCGGCCGGCGACCCGTAGCCGGCCGGCTCGGGCGCCTCCGGGTGGGCGCGCTCGTGCACCTGCTCTCTCGCTGGGGCGGCCGGCTGCTCCCCTCCCTCGAGGGTGGCCAGCACGTCGCCCTCCGATACCCGGTCGCCGACCGCGATGCGGACCTCGGCGATGGTGCCGGCCACCGGCGACGGCACGTCCATGGTCGCCTTGTCCGACTCCAGCGTGACCAGCGGGTCCTCCGCCGCCACGACGCTGCCCGGGCTGACGTGCACCTCGATCACCGGCACGTCGGCGAAGTCCCCGATATCCGGGATACGGATCTCCATTGGTCCTCCCGACTAGAGCAGCAGGCGGCGGACGTCCTCGAGCACGGTGCACAAGGTCCGGGTGAACCGGGCGGCCAGGGCCCCGTCGATCACCCGGTGGTCGTAGGACAGCGAGACCGGCAGCAGCAGCCGGGGCACGAACGCCTCGCCGTCCCACACCGGCGAGGTCTTGGACCGGACCACGCCCAGGATGGCCACCTCGGGGGCGTTGACGATCGGGGTGAAGCTGGTCCCGCCGATGCCTCCGAGGCTGGAGATGGTGAAGCTGCCCCCCGACATGTCGTCGGGCGACAGCTTGCCGTCGCGGGCCCGCTTGGAGACCTCGCCCAGCTCCTTGCTGAGGGCGGTGATGCCCTTGCGGTCGACGTCGCGGACGACCGGCACGACCAGGCCGCCGGGCGTGTCGACGGCGATCCCGATGTGGTAGTAGGACTTGAGGATCAGCGCGTCCTTCTCGGGCGTCAGCGAGCTGTTGACCTCCGGGAACTGGCGCAGGGCGGAGACCGC
>JASLBL010000375.1 GCA_030146615.1 Actinomycetes bacterium | reverse complement strand
GTGCTTGCCGGCCTTGACGGCGGGGGTCTCGCGCAGGGGGATGACCGGGTGGCAGTCCCGGGCCTCGAATCCCCTCGTAGACCGGCCCCAGGTCGTAGCCCATGTCCATGACGGCGACCCCGGCCCGGAACCCGCGTGCCTGCACGCTGTCTAGCAGCGGAACGGCGAGGCTGGACTCCTGCGCCTTGGCCGTCTCCACCCGCCAGGCCAAGGGCAGGCCGGTGTCGGCGCAGACGGCCTGGTGAAGTTTGTAGCCGTAGAAGCTGCCAGCGGCCCGGGTCGAGACGGCGGAGCGGTGGCCCCAGGAGGCGTCCGGGTCGGAGTAGGTCTTGCGCTCCGGGCCGCCCTTGTAGAGATACCGCTGGCCGTTGGCATAGGCGGGCAGGTCGCTGGCGTCGATGGCGACCGTCTCGCCAAGCTCGGGTATCTGGTCGTGGAGGGCGGTGGTCACCCGGTCCAGGCAGGCGTCCAGCAACGGCTTGAATGCCCGCAGCTTCGCCGTGAAGCGGTAGCAGGCATGCACGCTCGGCACGTCGGCAACATCAGGGCAGCCGAGGGCGGTGCGGAGGGCGGCGTGCTCGATGACCAGGGCAACGGTGCGGGTCCAGGTCGGCAGGGTGTAAAGGCTCTTTGCCAGGGCCATGCCGACCATGGTGCGGATCGGGTAGCCGGGCCGGCCCGTCCAGCGGGTCGCGGCAAGCTCAGCGACAAGCTGCCGATCTCGGGGCTGTCGAGCAGCGCCGCGACCTGCACCGCGTCTGAGCGCGGTGGTACTGTTCCACCGACCACGGAGGGCAATCTCCTGGTCCAGACCCCCGGAGGTGCCAGCCTCGCGGGGGTCACTCATTCGGACAAGGAAATTCTAGGTCAGGGGTGTGACAGTCTGGCAAGATTCGTTGCTAGCCAGATGCGGTATGTTTGCCGTGCCTGCCATCCTCATTCGCGTGAGGGCAAATCGACCCGGGCCCCGGAAGGCTCATACGTTTGACCAGCGGTTTTAGACGGACACGTCCAAGTCGCCGAAGTCGAGTTGGAGCGGGCTTCGGTGGAACACTCGTTGGAAACTGCGCTGAAAATCTTTCATGTTGTGACAGAGCTTCATGATTGTGACGACTTGGAGAATCTGGTCTCGGACACGATCACGGCCGTACTTCTTCAACCACTGATGATGGTTCTTCAGAAAGTGAGGGTCTGGATTCAGTTCCCGTAATACTCGGCCAACGTCAGGATCGATAGCGTCATATACGAACAGCGTGGCAGCATGCCAAGGCCGGCCCGGGGTCGGGGTCGCTTGGCGGTGATCCCTAACCTGGACGGCAAGCGGCCCCGGGGGCCGGTCTTGCCCCGGGGCCGCAACCCGGACCGGACTGGACGACGCGGTGAGGTCAACCCGGTCTCCGGGGCCGATGGCCACCCTCGGGGGTGCGCGAGTAGGAGCGCATCCGACCACCGACGTACTGACTAACGCCAGTGGCGCCGTCGGCGTTACCTGCCCGACAAGGCGAGCGCCCCCGGGCCGGGGTTATGCCGGGAGCGCTCGCGCCTGCATGGCCTACGCAGCACTACTGAGAACGCGAGCCGGTCGCCAAGCGTTACATCCCAGCGGCGAGTCAAGTATGTGTGGGGTAAGACGCAGCCGATCTTGGGGTAGAACCCCGGCCGGGCTGCCAGATCAGCTAGTCTGACCAGCCACGATGAGTTTCGCAGGAGTCTCCTAGTAGGACTCTGTCAGGTTTGCGTCTGACGGGTGGTGTGTGGGTGGATGCGCCCTCCGGTCCAAGCTGAGGGGGAGTTGTGGGGGGCATCGCACCGGCCGAATTGGCCGTCGTCCGCGATCGCCTGGAGGCGTTCGCCGCGGACCTGTTCGAATCGTTGCCGCGCAAGGATCAGCGCGCCCGTGGGGAGTGCTACCTGCGCGGGTTGATGCTGGAGGGGCGGCGCAAGTCGATCGAGCCGATCGCCGCTCGCCTGGGTGGGGAGGTCCACTACCAGGCGCTGCACCACTTCGTCGCCGTCTCGCCGTGGGACTGGCGGCCGGTTCGTCGCCGCCTGGCTGAGCGGCTGGTCACCGCGCTGGAGCCGACGGCGTGGGCGGTGGACGACACCGGCTTCCCCAAGGACGGCACCCGCTCGGTGGGGGTGCAGCGTCAGTACTCGGGCACGCTGGGCAAGACCGCCAACTGCCAGCTGGGCGTGTCGGTCAACGCCGTCACCGAGCAGGCCAGCTGTCCGCTGGACTGGCGGCTGTTCCTGCCCGAGTCCTGGGAGGACGACACCACGCGGCGGGCAGCCTGCCAGGTGCCAGCCAGCGTGCGGCACCGGCCGAAGTGGCGGCTGGTGCTGGACATGCTGGATGAGCTGGAACGGTGGGGGCTTCGCCCGCCGGTGCTGGTCGCCGACTCGGGGTATGGGGAGGTTGGCGCGTTCCGCCAAGGGCTGGACGACCGCCAGATCCCGTACGTGGTGCAGGTCAAGGTCGACACCTCGGCCTACCCCGAGCAGGTGCGCCCCACCACAGCGCCCTACACCGGAAAGGGCCGCCGTCCCCGGCCGCGCTACCGCGACAAGCCTGCCTCGCTCAAGCAGCTGGCTGTGGCCGCCGGCCAGGGCGCCTGCTTGGACCTGATCTGGCGGCGGGGCAGCAAGGGCCTGCAACGCTCCCGCTTCCTGGCGTTGCGCGTGCGCCCGGCGGGGATCACCCCACGCCGACAGGCCGCCGCCGGTGCCGGTGGGGTCGGCTGGGAGCTGCCGACCCGTTGGCTGCTGGTCGAGTGGCCCGCCAGCAAGCCGGAGCCAGTCAAGTACTGGCTGTCGAACCTGCCCGAGACGACCCCGCTGGTCGAGCTGGTGCGGCTGGGCAAGCTGCGCTGGCGGGTGGAGCAGGACTACCGCGAGTGCAAGGGCGCCTTGGGGCTGGACCACTTCGAGGGGCGATCCTGGCCCGGGTGGCATCACCATGTGACTCTGGTCTCGGTTGCCCACGGGTTCCTCACCCTGGAGCGGCTGCGCCGCCCGAGACCGGCGGCGTCGGCCTGAGCTTGTGGCAGCTGCTGGCAGGGCTCCAGGTCCTGCTTGGCTGCTGGTCCGGCGCCTGCCCCACCTGCAAGCGGCCAGCACCGCGCTGGCTACCACGAGGACGACCACGCGCCCCGACCTGACAGAGTCCTACTAGGAGCTTCCCGGGGGGTTGGCGGTCCGGGTGGTGACCCAGACACCACCGGCGCCCTGGCGGACGGGTTGGGCCAGGTGCAGGGTGGCCACCCATTCGGAGTTGTGCGCGCCGACCTGGTCGGCGGCCGGGCCCACCTTGTGGGCCACCGGGTCGGCGATGCCGTACTCGGCGGTGGCGTAGGCGGTCGAGACCGGCTCTGGTGACCGCAGCCAGGGCTGGTGGCCGGCGTCGGCGCCGTCCTGGAGCAGGCTGGCCTGCTCTGGGGTTGTGGCCGGCCACAGGCCGAGGATCGTCTCGGGTGCCGGGGACGGCTTGGGCTTGGGGGTGGGGGTGGTGGGGGCCGGCGGTCGGTGGGGCGGGGGTGTCTGGCGGGTCGGGGTGGTGGTGGGCGGAGCGGCCTGCTCGAGCTGGGTCGGGGCGGGTGGGGTTGGCTGGTCGGGTTGGTTCTGGCAGCCCGCCACGGCCAGGGCGGCAAGGCCCAGGGTGAGGGGGGCGATGGTCCGGATGGGTCGCATGGCAACCTCCTTGGTGGTGCTGCCATCACCATCCGCC
>JASLBL010000420.1 GCA_030146615.1 Actinomycetes bacterium | reverse complement strand
GACGTCGTCTACCTGGAGCACCTGACTGGCGCCAGCTACCTCAACAAGCCCGACGAGGTCGACCAGTACCTGCACGTGATGGAGAGCATCTGCGTCCGGGCGGCCGCGCCCGACCAGACCGTGGAGCTGCTCAACCGGCTCCTGGACGACATCTGACCCAGCCAACCGCCTGAGCCAGCCGGTAAGGGTCCTGACCGGCGCCGCCGGCACCGGGGTCAGGGGAGCAGGTCGTCGAAGTCGCCGTCCTTGACGCCCGCCAGGAAGGCGTCGAGCTCGCCGTCGGTGAACACCAGGGCCGGGCCCCGAGGGTCCCGGGAGTTGCGCACCGCCACCCCGTCGCCGGGCAGCCGGGCCAGCTCAACGCAGTTGCCCTGGGCGCTGCTGCGACCGCTCTTGCGCCACCGCGCACCCGCCAGGTCGGCGGCGGGCACGCCGTTGTACGACCCCGAACTCTCACCCTCAGGCATCATCGCCGGTTCCTCCGTAAGAGGCATCTCGAGTGCATTGGCCGCTTGCACTTGGCCGCAGCAGTTGCATCTGCACTTGGCATTGCGGATCATAGCCCAGTCAGCCCGGCTCCTCGAAATCGGGACCGGGCCCCGCCAGGACGCTGTCGGGAGGCCCTCAATGGCAGAAGCCAGCGACACCCCCGGGTTCCTCGGGCGCGTCGTCCGGGGGCTGCGCGGAGCAGCCACCCTCCGGCTCCGGCCGCGCCAGCGCCCTGCGCCCCACCAAGCCGCTCCAGGGCCGTCCCCCACCGACGGTCTCGACGCCGCCGAGCAAGCGGCCCTGGAGCAGCTCGGGGCGGCCGACGGCTACGCCACCCGCTGGCCGGTCCGGCGCGAGGTCGCCCGCTCGCTGGCCAGCCGCCAGCTCGTCGTGATCGCCTCCGACTACGTGCTCCTGACCGAGGCCGGCCGCCGCGCCCTGACCAGCGGCGCCTTCGGCCGCGACTGACCCCTCAGGCCAGCCGCGACCAGCCGCCGAGCCGGGCCTTGGCGACCAGCTCGGCGGCCAGCGGCCGGCTGGCCTCGACCAGCGCCGCCAGGTCGTGGCCGACCAGCCGCCCGTCGGCGACCCGGCGGGTCCCGTCGACCCAGACGTCGGCCACGTCGGACGGCGAGGCGCAGTAGACGACCTGCTGGCGGGGATCGTGGACATTCGCCAGGCCCGGCCGGTCGCCCCGCAGCCGGACCACGTCGGCCCGCTTGCCCGGCTCCAGCGACCCGATCCACCGGTCAAGGCCGAGCGCCCGCGCCCCCTCCAGGGTGGCCATGGCCAGCACGTCGCCGGCGGTCAGGGCGGTCGGGTCGAGCCTGGCCACCTTCTGGAGCAGGGCGGCCGCCTTGATCGCCTCGAGCATGTTCTGGCTGTCGTGGAGGCGGGCCCGTCGGTCCCGATGCCGACCGGGATGCCGGCCTGGCGCAGGGCCGGTACCGGGCACACCCCCGAGGCGAGGATCATGTTGGCCACCGGGTTGTGGACCACGGTCACCCCGGCCCGGGCCATGCTCGCGACCTCGGCCTGGCGGACCCAGACACAGTGGGCGGCCAGCAGCGGGACGTCGAGCAGCCCGACCTCGGCCGCCCGCACCGAGTACGACGTCATCAGCGCCCCGCAGTTCACCGGGCTCGACAACTACCGCCAGCTCATGTCGGACCCGGCGGTGGCCAAGAGCCTCGGCAACACCGTCTTCTACACCGCCCTGCACGTGCCCCTGGCCATGGCCATGGCCGTCTCCCTCGGCCTGGCCCTGCTGCTGCAGCGGGTCGGGCGGGCCTCGGGGCTGTTCCGGACCATCTTCTACCTGCCGGTGATAACCCCGGCGGTGGCCGTCGGGATCCTGTTCCTGTTCCTCATCGTTGACCTTCATCTTCGAGTTCAGGGCGAGCTGGACCGACCTCATGCGGCCGCTGATCTACCTGCGCGACAGCTCGCTGTTCACCCTGCCCCGGGGCCTCAAGGTGATCCTCGACCAGTTCGGGCAGGGTGGCGAGGGCCAGTGGGAGGTCGTCCTCGCCGCCAGCGTCGTCGCCACCCTGCCCATGCTGGTCATCTTCTTCCTCGGCCAGCGCTACCTCGTGGAGGGGATCGCCACCACCGGCCGCAAGGGGTGACGACCCGGCCGGCTACCAGAACGAGAGGTCGCCGCCGGTGAGCTGGCTGGTCAGGAAGTTGGCGAAGAAGAACCCGAAGTACACGACCACCACGCCGAGGACGACATAGGACCACCAGCGGCCCTTGGCCGGCCGCGGCAGCTTGCTGATCAGGTACATGAGGAAGAACGGGATGATGATCGCGGCCAGGTTGGACATGTTGGCCGACCACTGGACCAGCTCGGTCGGCAGGGCCTGGAAGATGATCAGCGAGATGACGATGGCCAGCACGACCATGAACGGGTAGTAGAAGCGGCGCGGGTCACCGCCGATCATGCGCCGGAACCCGGCGCTGGACCCGTACAGGGCGTCGACCAGATTGCGCACCAGCATCTCGAAGACCACCACCTGGGTGGTGAACAGGATCAGGAACCCGACCAGCAACGCCCACCAGTACCAGATGCGCGGCTCGCCCATCTGCTCCAGCTGGGCGGCCACATAGGTCGGCATCGACGCCCGGGTCGGCTCGGTCCCGGTCTGCGACAGGACGTGGCTGACCAAGATGCCGGGCATGAGGATGCCGATCAGCGCCCCCGGCACGAACACGACCCACATCTCCAGGACCAGGAACCGCCACCAGCGCCGCCACATGGCCGTGTTCTCGGGCGTCTCCCGGAAGGTCGTGCCCACCGCGGCGACCTCGTGCTTCTCGCCGCCGAGCAGGGCCGGGATGTAGCCGGTCCGGCTGCCCATCCCATAGCCCTTGTCGCGGTAGTAGTTCATGAACACGAAGTTCAGGCCCGACGCCATGGCCGCGAACCCGGCCACCGCGCCGAGGTCGGTCGCGTCGACCCCCTCGGGTGGGAGCGCCGGGCGGAACAGCCCGACGATCCCCTCACCCCACTGGGACAGCGGCACGATGACGATGGCCGCGATGATCAGGGTGACCAGGATGAACACGACCAGCACCCAGCTGGTCAGTTCCATCGTCCGCGAGATCTTGCGCCCGAACAGGGTGATGACAAAGACCGTGGCCATGAGGGCGACGGCCAGCCAGCGCGACGCGGTGCGGTCCTCGGGCCCCGGGATGTCGCCCGAGATCAACGTGAACAGCCCGTCGCCGGCGCCGGCGGCCCAGCCCCCGGTGATGAAGGCCAGGTAGAACAGCACAATGGCCAGGATCGTCCCGATGAAGAGCCCCGGCGGGACCCGCCCGAAGCCGATCGAGGGCACCTCGCCGGTGGCCAGCACATAGCGGCCGATCTCCATGTTGTAGAGGGCCTGAAGCAGAATCGAGACCAGCGCCACGAAGCCGATCCCGGTCCAGCCATTCTGTCCGATCGCCAGCGGCGCGAGCAGCCACTCGCCGCTGCCGATGGACAGGCCGAGCGCGATCAGGCTCGGCCCGATGACCAGGGTGACGGTCTCCTTGAGGCCGATCCGCCGCGCGTTGAAGACCTCCTCGGGCGCGGGAAGATCATCGACCCCCAGCGGCGGCCGACTGACCCCGAGCGGCCAGGTCTCTTTGGTGGGTGGCGCCTGTGGCGCCCCGGCTCCTGCGGAAGACGCTTCCATCGATGGCTCCCTTCCACGACGGATGCCAACGCCGGCCTCGGCGTTGGCGGGATATGACACCAAAGCCGGGCATCTGGCAAGCCTTGCAGGGTCGCCTTGGCGGAGGTCAGGTCGAGCCGGACCACCGGTGCAAACCACACTAGTGTAGTTACAAAGTTGTAGTTATACTGAAGCCTTACCTTGCCAAGCCTCACGCGCGTACGGGCCGAGCAGGGGAGTGCCAGTGCAGCAACCGGTCGCCGGACGCGGCGACGAAGGACCGCGAGGGCCGCAGCCGGTGGGGGCCGCCCTCGGCGCCGCCATGGTCGAGCTCCTGGCCAAGGCCGACCCCGACGCCCGCCGCCTGCTCGGCCGGGTCGAGCGCCCCCTGGCCCGCCTGTGGCTGGCCGCCTGGCTCCCCGAGGCGCCCGACGGCACCCGGGTCGAGCCCAACTGCAAGATCGGACCCTACCGGGTCGACTTCCTCGTCCTGCCCCGGGTGGTGGTCGAGATCGACGGCGAGGGCCCGGTCCGGGCCAGCTCCGACCAGGTCGTCCGCGAGCGGCGCCGCGACCGCTATCTGGTCGCCCAGGGCTACGCCGTGCTCCGCTTCGCCGGCGACGAGGTGTTCACCAACCCCTGGCGCTGCGCCGAGGAGGTCCGTCATTACCTCCTCGGCCACCGGGTCGCCGGCCTGGAGGGCGCCTAGCGCCGGTCAGTCGACGATGCCGGGGTTGGCGGCCAGGATCGTCCCGGCGACCCGCCGGAGGCGGGGCATGAAGGCCCGCACCTCCGTGGCCCGCCGGCCCAGGTCGGCCGGGGAGGCGACGCCGAGGTCGCCGAGCAGGGCCGCGAACCCGGGGTCGGTCTCGCGGGCCAGGGTCAGCAGGCAGCGGGCATGGGTGGCGGCGATCCAGAAGACCGCCTCGCGGTGGTGGCCCTGGTCGAGCAGGGCGCGGCCGCCGTCGACGGCGATCGGCCGGGCCGCCGGGGTGATGTCGGAGGCGAACGGGAACGGGGCCCGTTCGGTGGCCGCGGCGGCGTCGAACGCGGCCGTCATCGCCGCCAGGTGCTGCCCGACCCGCTCGCGGGTCAGCCGGGCGCAGCCGAGCAGGGCAAGCAGCTCCTCGTGGAACGCCCCCTGGCCGTAGTCGTCGAGCAGCGACCGGACGGCCACATAGCGCAGCCGGATGGTCGGGTTCCGCAGGCCGGCGGTGAGCAGGACGTGGGTGGTCACCCCGGTCGGGAACAGCCAGGCCAGCACCTGGGCGGGCAGCGGCGCCGACGGGTCGAGGCGGTCGAGGCCGCCCAGGATGCGCTGTTCGGCGTCCCGGCAGCGGCGGCGGACCCAGGCCCGGCTGGCATAGCGGCCGGCCGTGGCCGCCTGGAGCCGGGCCAGGCGGCCGCTGGGGTCGGCCAGGACGGTGCCGGGCCGGAGCAGCCCGGCCAGGTGGTAGGAGGACAGCACCTGCTCGGGCGACCGGAGCTCGCGCCACGGCTGGAGGGTCACCTCGAGCAGGAGGCCGCCGTAGCGGCGCTTGCCGCGCGCCGGCCCGGCGTCCGGGTCGTCGGTGACGACCATCAGGTCGACGTCGGAGGTCCGGGGCAGCTCGGCGTCACCGGGAAGCCAGGCCACCGACCCGCCCAGGAGGGCGCCGGCGTAGCCGGGGACCTCGGCCGCGTGCTCCTGGACCCAGCGGGCCGCCACCGCGCGGGCTTCCCGGGCTCGCATCGCGGCCGGCTACAGGCCGGAGGTGGAGCGGGGGTAGGCGACCTCGGGGTCGGTGGCCACGTTGACCAGGTAGGGGACGCCGGCGTCGAAGGCCCGGCGCAGGGCCGGGGCCAGCTCGGCCGGGGTGGTGACGAGCTCGCCGGCGGCCCCGAGGGCCTCGGCGACCTGGTCGTAGCGGCACTGGGGCTGGAGGTCGGCGGCGACGTCGTAGCCGTAGAGCATCCGCATGGGGTGCTTCTCCAGGCCCCAGATGCCGTTGTTGCCGCAGACGATCACCACCGGCAGGCCGTGGCGGACCAGGGTGTCGGTGTCCATCAGGGAGAACCCGGCCGCGCCGTCGCCCAGCAGGAGCACGACCTGGGCCGAGGGGCGGGCCAGGCGGGCGGCGATGGCGTAGCCGAGGCCGGTGCCGAGGCAGCCGTAGGGCCCCGGGTCGAGCCAGTTGCCTGGCCGGGCCGGCTCCACGAACCGGCCGGCGAACGAGACGAAGTCGCCGCCGTCGCCGATCACGACCGCGTCGTCGGCCAGGACCCGGAGCAGCTCCCCGTAGACCCGGGCCGGGTGGATGGGGTCGGCCGGGCTGGCCCCGGCCCTGCGCCGCGCCTTCGACGCCGGCGTCCCCTACCTCGTCAACGTGGCCACCGACCCCGAGGTCGCCTACCCCCGCTCCACCTCCGGGCTCTAGGGCGGGCGGGGTGCGGAT
>JASLBL010000391.1 GCA_030146615.1 Actinomycetes bacterium | reverse complement strand
CGCATCCGGTCGCCGCTGGAGCGATACCATCGGCAGGTGCAGAATGCTGGCCAGCGCGTGTCAACGCCACGTTCGATGAACGCATATCAGTGGGCTGTTTGAACGCATCCCTTCGCCCCTTACGGTCGCCAGCGACCTGGGTAAACGCCGGTCCGCACAGCGCTGAGCCCTCGATACCTGATAAGGATGAGGCCGCTGGTTCAAGTCCAGCCAGGCCCACCACACCCTCTGCAACCTGCGGAGATCCTCATGAGGGGCGTCGTTCGATCGCGGCTGCTCTGATGAGTCGCCTGTGCACAGCGGTCTCAGAACGCATCCCTACTCTGCTGCCCTTTTTCTGGTCGAAGGTAGAGCGGAAGGCCAGCGTCAAGCGTTCATGGCGAGTGCTCGTGTGAGGAATGTGGGGTGCTTCAGTAGGTCGGTCACTGAGAGGTCCGATGGATGGACCTTGCTGGCTGTCGCAGGTGTCGACGACGGTCGGATACACCCCCCTTCGTAGCAGCCGAAGCTGGCCCCCGGTGTCATTGTCCGGCGGTGGTGGCCGCGGGGATGCGGCCATGGTTGGGGGTCCTACCGGACCTTGGGTGTTGGTCAAACGGCGGCCTCTTGCTGGCCAGCGCGGCGATGCGACGACAGGCTCGGCCGTAACGGTCCCGTACCGTTGGCATGCCAGCATCGGCGGTGCCCGGATGGCGCGCACGCTCCGACGAACAACCGGCCCGGGGCAGCGGTACCTGCACTCGCCGGCCACATGGCACCCCCGGGAGGTAGCCATGAGGGACCTGGAGGACTTCCTCACCACAACCCTCGCCGTCAGGCGAAGGCCCAAGAAGCCACCCACAACGGCGACCCAACGCCATGGTCGGCCATGCGGTCAGCCGAGGGCGGTCACGACGCAGTCGCCTGAAGGCCGCTTGCTGGAGGCGGCCTGATGGGAGTGAAGCAGGGGCAACTCCAGCCGGAAGGGGGGTTCTTGCCGATGAAGCAGCTGTCCGAGCCCGAGCTTGTTCCCTCGACGTACCTGGCGGAGATCCGGTTGCTGTACCGGATAGCGATGCTGGTCTTTCTTGTCACCGTCGGGATCGGGCTGTTGAACGGGCTTGATCTGGTGGAGTTCGACCGCGCGACGTTGCTCACCCACGTGCACGCCGGAACCCTCGGCTGGATCACCCTTTCGGTGTTCGCCTTCACGCTGTGGCTCTGGCGCGCTGAGGCGACCCGCCTGGGCCGGGCAAGCGCCGTCCTGGCAGCGGTGTCGGTCCCCGCCTACGTGGTCGCCTTCTGGGTCGGCAATGACCTGGTGCGGGCGGTGACCGGGACAACCGTGCTGGTGGCGGTCTACGGCTTTGCTGCCTACGCGATCCTGGCCTACCGCAACGCGGCGCGGACCTCGCCGCGCCTGGCGACCGTGGCCGCGCTCGTCACCCTGGCCATCGGCTCGACCATTGGGGTGTTGCTGCAGGTGGAGCGGGCCGCCGACAGGTCGTTGCTGCCGGCCGAGGCGATCGGCGGGCACGTCGGCGCCCAGGTGGTCGGATACCTGGTCCTCATGGGCATGGCCCTGGCCGAGTGGCGCCTGCTGCCCGATGCGCCCCTGACCCGCCCCGCCAGAGCCCAGATCGGGTTGCTGTTTGTGGGTGGCCTGCTGACCTCTGTCGGTGCCTTGACCAGCAGTGAGGTGTTGCTGGGCGTGTTCATCCCCCTGGAGATCGCAGCCTTGGTGATCTTCGTGGTCCGGCTGGCGCCCCGGCTGCGGGGGGTGGGCTGGTTGGAGCGGGGCAGCGAACGGCACTTCGGGCTGATCGTCCCGTTCCTGGTGGCCAACGTCGTCCTGCTGGTCGTGCTGATCGCTGGGGTGGTCTCGGGGCGCTACGCGGACTTCGGCTTGATCCCTCCCTGGCTGGTGTTTGCCTTTGACCACGCCATGTTCATCGGGGTGATGACCAACGGGCTCATCGGGCTGGGCATGGTGCTGTCCGGCGACCGCCGGCAGGTCTGGAACTGGGCGGATGACCTGGCCTTCTGGGGAATCAACGTCGGCCTGATCGGGTTCGTGATCGGGCTGCTGGTGCAGTCGGTGGCGCTCAAGCGGGTCTCGGCGCCGCTGATGGGAGTGGGCATCCTGGTCGCCCTGTTGGCCTTGTCGATGCGCCTGCAACGGACCCGTGCGCCAGCACCCCGGCCTGCGACCTAACACCCATTGCCCTGGTCGGCTTTCGCCCAGTGCCGACTCTCCAGCGACAACCCCGCCATCCCAGGTCACCACCGCACCAGGTGCCAGGCCCCTAGGACGCGGTTCATGCCCCTCTTGGGGAGGTCCAATGATCCTGACGTGGCGGCCCGGCATCCGGGCGGTGGCCCTGTCCGTAACGCTCCCGAGACGGGGATCGGCCACCCTGACACGTGACCGACTAGGCGGGTGACGGTGACCGAAAACCCGAGGGCCTGCATGCGCTCACGACCATGGCCGTGATCCCTGCCGCCCGAGTCGCCCGGCCGCGCTGGTGGCCGGAGGTGGCGGCATGGGCGCTGTGGACGCTGACCATGCTCGGCCTTGCGGTGATCGCCTGGCTGGATCAGCTGTCACGACAGGCTGGCCGGCCCGACCTGGCCCAGCTCACCCTCGGCGCCTTCCTTGGCCCCGTGCTGGCGTGTGTGAGCGCGACCACGGTCGGGGCGGTCCTGGCCAGCCGCCGACCCCGCCACCCGGTGGGCTGGCTGCTGCTGGTCCTGGGCCTGTCGCTGGCCTGGGGCGGCGTGGCCCCGGCCTATGCCGCCTACGGACTCCTGGCCCGCCCCGGCGCCCTCCCCGCCGCGCACGCCGTGGCCCGCTACTGGCCCATCACCGTCGTCACCGCCCAGACCGCGGCCAGCTTCGTGCTGCTGCTCACCCCGACCGGGTCCCTGCCCTCGCCCCGCTGGCGCTGGTGGGCCCGGGCGACCGTGGCCGCAGCGGTCATCTTGCTCGTGGCCCTGGCGGTGGCCAGTGGGCCACTCGACCCCCAGTATCAGCTGCTCGGTGGGCCGTTCGACTATCGCGGTCAAGGTGGGGTGCTGCTGGTGGTCAACCAGCTGGCCCTGGCGTTCACCACCTTGGCCGTGGTGGTCGGGGCCGCTTCGCTGGTGGTGCGCTTCCGCTGCGCCCACGGCGTGGAGCGCCAGCAGCTGCGCTGGGTGGCCTGGGCGGCCGCCCTGGCAGTGCTGGGGGCGGCCGTTGCCCTGGGCGGCGTGGCGGTGGGGGCCACGGCCCTGATCACCTGGGCGATCAGTGCCTGTTTTGCCGTCCTGCCGCTGGCGCTGGGAGCGGCCATTCTGCGCTACCGGCTCTATGACCTGGACCACATCATCAGCCGCACCCTGGCCTGGGGGCTGCTGACGCTGCTGTTGGGTGGCGGCTATGCCGTGGTCGTCCTTGGCCTGGGCCAGCTGCTGGGCCAAGATTCCAGCCTGGTCGTGGCCGCCGCCACCCTGGCCGTGGCCGCGCTGTTCCAGCCGGCCCGCCGCCGCATCCAGGCGGTCGTGGACCGGCGCTTCAACCGCCGCCGCCACGACGCCGCCCAGGTCATCGAGGGGTTCGCGGTCCGCCTCCAGGAGCAGGTGGACCTCGATGCGCTCCACACCGAGCTGCTGGCCGTGGTCGACCAGACCATGCAGCCGACTCAGGCGTCGCTGTGGCTGCGGCCGTCGCAGCCAGCCTCCAGCCCGGCCGGCGGCCCTACAGCGCACCCGTAATCATCCAGACCTGACCCGACAGCCGGTTGAAGCAGGTCAGCGCGCAGGCCACCAGCAGCTGTTCGGCAGTCATGCGAGACTTCGACCATGGCGATCGCGAGCGTGCTCGAGCGGGAGATGTTCAGCGAGGCTGAAGCAGCCCGGTTGCTTCGGGTGCCCCGGTCGACCCTGCACTATTGGCTCGATGGCGGCGAGTACCGGCGCAAGACCTACAAGCCGGTGATCCGGCTGCATCCTCGGGGTGATCGACTGGTCACCTGGGCAGAGTTCGTCGAGGCCGGTCTCCTGCGGGAATACCGACGCACGCATCGAGTGCCGATGGCCGAGCTCCGGACTTTCATCGACCTGCTCCGGGAGGAGCTCGGTGTTCCCTATCCCCTCGCCCATCAAAAGCCCTTCGTCAGTGAGGGTCGGCAGCTCGTGCTCGAGGCCCAAGATGCCTCCGGCCTCGAAGCTGACTACTGCCTTGTCGCTGTCACTCGTGGCCAGCTGATCCTCACGCCGCCGGCGGAGGCCTTCGTCGAGCGAGTCACATGGGAGGATGACATCGCTGCCGGCTGGCGGCCGCACGACGATCCCGATTCACCTGTGCGTATGGCCCCCGACATCCGTTTCGGGCTGCCGAGCGTAAAGGGCATCAGCACCGCTGTCCTATGGGAGCACGTCGACGCCGGCGAAGGGATCGAGGAGGTGGCGGAGGCCTTCAACCTGGCGGTCAGCGACATTCACTGGGCCCTCGCTTACGAAAACTCGCTGCATGCCGCGGCGTGAGCCCACGACATAGGCCGGCGATGGTCCGCTTCTACTTCGATGCCGACGTGCTCGGCCTGGCCAAGGTCATGGTGAAGCTCCGATCCGATGTGACCTACCCCGGAGATCCAGGCGGTGTCGTGCATCGCCGAGAGCGACTGCCGTGCTCAATCACCAGTCCTGCCACTCCTGATGAGATCTGGATTCCAGAGACCGCCCGTCAAGGGTGGCTGATCATCACCCGGGACAGCCGCATCCAGCATCACCAGGCCGAGCTCGACGCCGTCCGCAACAGTAGCGCCCGGATGATCACGCTGGCCAGCGACGAGGCCCGGGGCACTTGGGCGCAGCTCGAGGTCTTCATGTCGCAGTGGCGGGCCATCGAGCGGCGCCTGGAGGATCCGGGGCCCTTCATCTATACGGCCAGCCGGACGGTACTCCGGGAGGTTGATCTCACCTGACTCGGTCCCCCTCAGGAGCAGCAGATCGCCCCGCGGGAATGTTCCGCCACCGTCGGCATCCGATGAGGACAGCAGGTCGGCCAGCCGTCTGGCGCAGCGGCCGGCCCCCCGCCAGGGGATTACATCGGCGTGAGGTACGCTGGCCCAACCTATGCCCACGCTACAATCAATGAGCGCATACCAGTACCCTGATTGAACGCTTACTTTTGGCCCCGACGGTCACGCGCCACCTGCGGAAAGGGCGCCGCACAGCGGTTAGCGGCATTTAGCTGATAAGGATGAGGCCGCTGGTCAGTCCAGCCAGGGCCCACTACACCCCACTTGACCTGCGGGAACGCTCCTCGGTGGTCTCTTCGATCGCGGTTGCTTCTGCGGGTCGCAGGCGCGCAGCGGTCTCAGAACGCATCCCTGCACTGCTCTCCTCAGACGATTACGGGTCGAGTGTAGAGCGGCACGGTGGCTGCCATCCGGTATATGCCAACGCGCGTGGGAGGCAGCTATCGGGCGCCGGTCTGGTCAAGCGTGTTAATAAGGACGGCTGGTGATCTGCCGGGGACCGAGATCATCGCGGGTGGAAACGCCTTCGAGGATCTTGAAGCCGCCCGTACCTTGCTGGCCCGGCGGTAGAGTTGCGGCCGACAGGGATGGGCGTGATCACGACGCTCGCGGACAGGGCGTCGGAGGCCGAGGCCGGCATCGGCGAGGGAGAGGAGTGGATCGCCGGCGCGGCCGGAAGCGGTTCCCGCCTCATGGAGCATGGTGTGGTTCTCGACCTTGTGATGGAACCAGTTGCCAAGGAGTGCTACACCTACACGCGGTCCAGGCCGGTGGCCAGCCGACCGCCATGGGCCACGAAACATCGGCGAATATCTGCTGCCACCCCCTTCACACCTCCGAGTCGATGAGGAGGCACCATGTCCCCCCACCCTCCCCGTTCCTTGCCTCGGTTCGTCGGCGCGCTTGTCGCCGCCCTCTTGTTGCTGGCCGGCTGCGGTGGAGACGAGGAGCCCACCGCCACGCCCGAGGCTGGTGGTGTCGACCTGATCCGGTCGGGCAAGCTCGTCACCTGCACCCATCTGCCCTATGAGCCCTTCCAGTTCGAGCAAGGCGGTAAGGTCGTCGGGTTCGACGTCGAAATGGTCGATCTGGTCGCCAAGCGGCTCAACGTGACCCAGGAGATCTTCGACACGCCGTTTGAGGGCATCCAGTCCGGCGAGGCGCTGAACGCCCGGCAGTGCGACCTCGCGGCGGCGGCGATGACGATCACCGAGGAGCGTAAGCAGAAGATCCTCTTCTCCGACCCGTATTTCGATGCCGACCAGGCCTTGCTGGTCAAGAAGGGCAGCGGCATCACCTCCTTCGACCAGCTCAAGGGCAAGCTGCTCGGGGTCCAGACCGCGACCACCGGCAAGATGTACGCCGAGGAGAACGCCGTCTCCAAGGGTGTGAAGCTCAAGGACTACGAGGACCTGGCCCTGGAGCTCAAGGCCGTGCAGACCGGGGCGGTCGCCGGGGCCATCAACGACATCCCGGTGCTGCTCGACTTCGCCAAGAAGAACGCCGATGTCGAGGTCGCAGCCACCTTTGAGACCGGTGAGCAGTACGGCTTTGGCATGAAGATGGGCAACCAGGCGCTGGCCACGGTCGTCAATGAGGTCATCGCGCAGGCCCGGCAGGACGGCACCTATAGCCAGATCTACAAGAAGTGGTTCGGCGTCGAGCCGAAGAGCTGACGACGCTTTGACGACCATGGCGGCCGGGAGGCCTGTGCGGTCTTCCGGCCGTTGAGGAGACACGCCGATGGCCGTCCGCTCAAGAGTCCTGACCCGGCGTCAACGCGCCAGGATCACCCGGGGTGTGCAGTACTTGCTCTTCGCTGCCGCGATCCTGCTGCTCGCCTCGCTCGCGGACTGGGGGCAGATCCGCAGGGCATTCTTCGACCTGGCGGTCGTGGACGCCATCTTCCCCCAGATCCTCACCACCTACCTGCTGAACACGGTCATCTACACCGCCGCCGCCTTCGCCTTCGGCCTAGTGCTCGGCCTGGTCCTGGCGCTCATGCGGTTGTCCTCGGCGGCGCCGTACCGCTGGCTGGCCAACATCTACATCGAGTTCTTCCGTGGGGTGCCGGCGCTGCTGGTCATCCTGGCCTTCGGCTTCGGCATTCCGATCGCGTTCAACACCACCTTTCCCGGCGGCACCCTGGGCACGATCGCCACCGCCCTGGGCCTGGTCGCCGCTGCCTACATGGCCGAGACGATCCGTGCCGGCATCCAGGCCGTGCCCAGAGGCCAGACCGAGGCGGCGCGGTCGCTTGGCATGTCCCCCGGCTGGGCGATGATCTCGATCGTGCTCCCCCAGGCGTTCCGGATCATCCTGCCGCCGTTGACCAATGAGCTGATCTTGCTGACCAAGGACTCCTCGCTGGTGTATCTGCTCGGCCTCACCCTGGAGGACCGGGAGCTGGCCAAGTTCAGCCGCGACGCCCTGAACCAGTACGTCAGCATGACCCCCATCCTGGTCGCCGGGCTGTGTTACCTGCTCATCACGGTGCCGCTCAGCTATGTGGTCCGCCGGCTCGAGGCCAAGGCCGCCGAGGCCCGGTGACGCGGTGACCACCAGCACAGAGGGCGCGGCCATTGAGGTTCATGACCTCCACAAGTACTTCGGCCGCCTGGAGGTCCTCCGAGGCATCGACCTGCGCCTGGACCGCGGGGAGGTCGTCTGTGTCATCGGCCCGTCCGGGTCCGGCAAGTCGACCCTGCTGCGCTGCATCAACCGCCTTGAGGAGCCGACCTCGGGAAAGGTCTTCGTCGGTGGGATGGAGGTGACCGACCCTGATGTCGACATCGACGCGGTGCGCCGCAAGATCGGCATGGTCTTCCAAGCCTTCAACCTGTTCCCCCATCTGACGGCCTTGGAGAACCTCACCATCGCCCAGCGGCGCGTACTCAAGCGCCCCAAGCAGGAAGCCATCCGCATCGCCCGCGAGAACCTGGACCGGGTCGGCCTCACCGACAAGCACGGCACCTACCCCGCCCAGCTGTCGGGTGGCCAGCAGCAGCGGGTGGCGATCGCCCGCGCCTTGTCCATGGGGCCCGAGCTGATGCTGTTCGACGAGCCGACCTCGGCGCTTGATCCAGAGTTGGTCGGCGACGTGCTCGCCGTCATGCGCAAGCTGGCCATCGAGGGCATGACCATGCTGGTCGTCACCCACGAGATGAGCTTCGCCCGCGAGGTCGCCGACCGGGTCATCTTCATGGACGAGGGCGTGATCGTGGAGCAGGGCGTCCCCGCCCAGGTGATCGGCAGCCCCCAGCATGCCCGTACCCGCACCTTCCTCCAGCGCATCCTCAACCCGGCCGCCGCCAACCTCGGCGAGGTCCCCGACATCGGCCCCGCTCCCCGCGTCGACCACGAGCGTGCGCCGGAGATTCCGCACCCCCACGGGCCGGGCATCTGACCCAGCAACCCCGCCTTATGGTGAAGGACGGTCGGCGGCTCCCGGCGGATGGTAACGCCGGTGCGGTGGATCCGTTCTTTTGGTCTAGAAGGCAAAGGGGCTCCGCTGCCCTGTCTCGGACTGAAGGGGTTGCCATGCGCCGGTTCGGTTTTGCCGCCACCCTCGCCACCGTGCTCGTGTTGCTGTCGGCCTCGGCCGCATTCGCGCCTCCCACGAACAAGGACGAGCTGCTCAAGGACGAACAGCATCGCCTGCAGCAAGCCCAGACCCTGTACCCGGGCGGCCAGA
>JASLBL010000379.1 GCA_030146615.1 Actinomycetes bacterium | reverse complement strand
CGGCGAGTCGGACGGGCACTCGCCCCCCAGCCCGGTGGTTCGCCTGAAGGTCGCCGGCTAGGCCATGCCGAACGCCCCCGCCAGGCCACAACGGGCCGGGGGGCAGTGGAATCGATGCATGCCAGCACGTGCCATGACCATGATGCTAGCGGCCAGCCGCACGCTGGTCAGGGCAAATTTCGCCCCGCCTCTGGATACTCCACCGGGTGTTCCACCTTCGCGTGATGCGCCGGCACGCTTGCCCGCATAGGTTGGGCCACATGACAGGCCCAAGCGCGAGCAAGGAGACCGGAGCGATGCGAACGGTGGTGGGCCGGCGCCTGCGGGACATGGATGTCGGCTGATTCAAGGAGCTGGCCGCCCAGCACGCGGCGGCCACCATCGACCTGGGGACCGGCGACGGCCGCTACGTGCTGGCCACCGCTGCCGCACAGCCCGACCGGCTGGTCGTCGGCGTCGACGCCAACGCGGCCGGGATGACGGCCGCGTCGCGGCGGGCGACCGCCAAGCCCTCGCGCGGCGGGCTGCCCAACGCCCTGTTCGTGGTCGCCGCCGCCGAGGCCCTGCCCGCGGAACTGGACGGGGTGGCCGACCTGGTCACCGTCCACTTCCCCTGGGGCTCGCTGCTGCGGGGCCTGCTCGCCGCCGACCCGGCCACCATGACCAGCCTCACCCGGGCGCTGCGCCCTGGTGCGACCCTCCAGATGCTGGTGTCGTCCACCGACCGTGACCACAGCGCCGGCGTGCCGCCCATCCGGACCGCGACCCTGCACGTCCTAGCCGAGTCGTACGCCGCATGGGGGCTGGCCGTCACCGAGCTACGGCCAGCAACGGTCGCCGATGTGGCCGACGCCCACTCGACCTGGGCCAAGCGCCTGGGCGCTGGCACCCGCCGGCCGGCCTGGTTACTGCGGGCTCGGTTCGCAGCGCCCACCTGGCGCCCTGCACTGACCGGGAGCTCCCAGTGACCCCGTCGGATCGCGGCACCCCACCGCCCCTCGTCCAGCATCCTCAGTCGCTGCATGAGCTGGCCCCTGGCCTGGCCCTGGCCCGCGGCGGGCCCGGCCGCATCCTCAACGTCTACCTGCTCGGCAGCGTCGTCGTTGACTCCGGGGTGCGCTGGGGCCGCCGCCGCCTCGCCCGGCAGCTGGCCGGCCGGCCCGTCACCGCCCACGCGCTCACCCACGCCCACTTCGACCACGCTGGCTCCTCGGCCTGGCTGTGCCGCACATTGGGCGTGCCCCTGTGGTGCGGGGCCGGCGACGCCGCCGCGATCACAAGCGGCCGGGTCGAAACCCACAGCTCGCCGCTGGTCAATCGGCTGCAGCGCACCCTGGCTCCCGTCAGCGCCCACCCGGTCAGCCGCACCCTGGAGGAAGGCGACCTCGTGGGCGGGTTCGAGGTGCTGGAGGTCCCCGGACACTCCCCGGGCGCGTTGGCGTTGTGGCGGGAGCGGGACCGGGTGCTGGTCTGCGGGGATGTGCTGGCCAACTTCGGCCTGCACCCCAGCCGACCGCGGCTGGTCCTGGCGCCGGCGGCGCTGTCGTCGGACTACGAGCAGAACCGGCGCTCGGCCGCTCGCCTTGCCGAACTGCGACCCCGGCTGGCCTGCTTCGGCCACGGCTTTGCCGTCACCGACCCCGGCCGGTTCGCCGCCGCCCTGGACCAGCTCGGCCCAACATCCTCGTAGCCTTCCGGCCACCAGCCGACCTCCCACGACCCCTCGAGACGCTCGTTAACGTCCCGCAGGATGCTCCTCAGCTAGCTGCCATCGCGTGCCGCGGCGAGCCGCGCCCGCACTTCCGCCAGCAGCCGGGCGACCTGCGCCGGGTCGATCCGGGCGGCCGGGTCGCCGTGGCGCCGCCGCAGGGCATCCCCAACCACCCCGAGGGTGGGGTCGCGCCCCAGCGCCCACTCGGCGGCCGCGGCCTTGGAGGCGTGGCGGCCCTCCTCGGCAAAGCGCCACGCCCGGCAGGCGGTCAGCACCGTCAGCTCGGCGTAGGGCGGGTCGTCCCCGATCGCCTGCCAGGCGGCCAGCTGCGCGTCGCCGGCGGCCACCACCCACCGGTCCGGGACCTCGCCGAGCAGCTCGGCCGGGGCCGCGCCCAGCAGGCTGCGGCCGTGCGCGTGGCAGACCGAGAGCTCCACCGCCAAGTCGCGCTCGGCGGGGTGCCGGCGCTCCTCCAGCCGCACGCCGGACGCGGAGGTGAGCCGCAGGTAGGCCTCCAGCGGCGGCGCCGGGGTCGGCGAGGCGGCGACCTGCCGGGTGACCAGCCGCAGGTCGACCGGGCCGGGCGCCTCCGCCCGGCGCGACGCCATCGCCTCGGCCAGCCCGGCGAGCCGGGCGTCGGTGGGGGGGTGGTCGACGACCACCAGCAGGTCGAGGTCGCTGCGGCCCGGGACGTAGTCGCCGAGAGTCAGCGAGCCGTGCAGGATCACCCCGGCAACGGCCTCCCCGAGCGCCCCGGTGCAGGCGCGCGCCAGCTCCTGGGCGAACCGCAGCGCCGCCTCGGCCGATGTGGCGGCCGGAGCGGCGCATTCGGTCGAGCGACTGGGTGGCACTCATGCACTATGCGCCATCCTGAGAACTGCGGTAACGCCTGATGACACCATCACGGAAGCGCCGGTGGCGCCAGAATCTCCATTGCCTCGCTGCCCAATGCTGTCGATACTGGCCGACGTGATGCGACCCTTCGGCTGACGCTGAACCCCCGGCACACCCCGGCCAGGGGACCAGACGGGTGGACCACCTCGGCACCCGCCGATAGTTGCTGTACGCCGACGTCGACCCGACCAAGGCTCGGCCCCGGCCCGAGCGCCGCCTCCTGATGGGGCTTCCGCCCCACCGTCACCATCGATCGATGACGCAGGAGGAGCACCCCATGTCGAATGAGAACGCCGAGCTGATCCGACGCGCCTACCAGGCGTATGCCAACGGTGACCTGGACGGGATGCTGGAGTTGGTCGACCCGGCCCTGGAATGGACCTATCTGGATCCTGCCCTGGAGCACCCGAGCCCGCAGGTCTGCCACGGCCGCCAGGAGCTGGAGCAGCTGCTGCGGCACTGGGCCGAGCATGGCCTGCGGGCCGAGCTCGAGGAGGTCATCAGCGACGGCGAATTGGTCATCGTTGGCGTGCGGACGCCAGGGGTTGACGCTCAACACGGTCGGGGTGGGGATGACCGCGCCTACAGCGTGTTCACGGTGCGTGAGGGACGGATCGCTGCCTTGCGCGACTGCCGCAACCGCCGGGAGGCCCTCCAGCTCGCCGGCATCCAGCCATGAGCGCGGCCCCTCGCGGTACTCAGGCGCCCGCGGCGACGCTAGGTCATGGCGTTGTCGGTGGACACGATCAGGGCGTCCACCCCCGGCCAGCACGCCAGCGGCCCAGCGTCCTCGCCCAGCGGCCCAGCGTCCTCGCCCAGCAGCCCAGCGGTGCCACCGTAGCGGTCCAGGATCGGCGCCAGCTCGGCCACCCGGGCCGCCTGCCGCTGCTCAAGGCCGGGAAAGGCGACCGTTATCGTCTGGTCGATGACAAAGGCCCCCTCCGCCACCAGGGCGGCAAATTCGTAGCCCATCGAGGTCCAGTCGTCGTCGGCGAATCTGCTGGCGTGGCTGTTGCCGCACCAGACCAGCAGCCGGTCGCTGGCGGCCAGCCCGGCGAACACCTTGGCCAGGTTGCGGGCCTGCTCGACCTCCCGCCAGTTGGTGAACGCCTGGCTCATGAGGCCCTGCTCGACCAGGGCGGCCGGGGCGTGGTCGATGTCGGCTTCATAGCGCCACAGTGTCCAGCCGATCCCCAAGGCGGCCTGGATGAGGTCGCGCATGTCGAGTTGGGCCAGATACCCGCCGGCGTCGGGCGGCCGGCGGCTGGCGTTGGCGGCCTCGGCGTTGCCGGGCTGCAGCGCCTCCATGGCGAGATGCCGGACGTCCATCGCGTGGGCGCTGGGCAGGATCTGGCGGCCAACCCGCCTTGTGCGGACACAGCGCGTGAGGCCGTCGTGGGCTTCGTTGAGCATCACGACCCGGCTGCGGCGGAAGCCCTCCTGGACCAGTTCCTGTCGTGTCCGCCAGGCTGCCGCCGGCACCTCTGTCCAGCGCATGATCCGATCATAGCTCCGCCGCACAGAGCCCCATCCGGGGCTTGACATGACCCAACGGCGGGATATCTCCCCCGGGCATGCTGCCACCGGGATCGCTGGAAGGGTCGTGGTGTCGTCGCGGCGTGACGCTTGGCTTGGCACGCGACAACGGAGGTTGCCGGACACCACGCCAGCCGCTCACTCATGTCAGCCGCTGCCGCGAGTTGACGACGGCGCCGGCGCCGGTGCGTCCGGCTCCCTGGGCCCGGTCCAGCCACAGGTAGCGAACCGACGTTTCGGTGAAGTGCACGCCCTGCCCGGCTGGGTCGCCATAGCGGGCGGCCAACTCCTCAACGGCCGGCAGCCGGTCCGGCCCGAACCAGACCGCGTCGATGGACCGCCCGCCCTGCTCCAGGGCGCGGCCGAGCACGGCTCGGGCGCCGTCGGTGCGCAGGTTGCCGTGCCGCTCGCGGTACCGGCCGGCCACCCCGGTGTGCAGCTCCAGGCCCGGACGGCAGACCAGCGGCAGCCCCTGACCGCCGTGGCGCGGCTCCGCTTCCGACAACGGCGGTGGCCAGTCGCCGGCCAGCGCCCGGGCCACCCAGGCCGCCTCGGTATAGGCCCGCGGGTTCGCCCAGGCGTCACTATGGAACCGGCTGCGCTGGCGGAGCCGGTCGGCCAGCACCAGCAGGTCCGACAGCCGTGGCCGCAGGCCCTCGTTGCGGCGGCCCCGCGGCGTTGGGTAGTAGGTCGCCGGCTCCCAGGCCATCTCATCCAAACCCAGCCGCTCCAGCGTCGCCAGCAGCCGCTCGGCCTGGCCCGCGTTGGCCGTGGTCACAAACACGTTGGCGCCGGCCCGCAGCCCCACTGCATGCACCCGCTGGATGGCCAGGCAGATCTCGGTGAAGGCGCCGGGCCGGTTGACCTGCCGGTCGTGCTCGAGCCCGAGGCCGTGGACGGCCACCCACACCGTGGTCGTCCCCAGGCTCGCGACCGCCGCCAGCAACTGTTGCCAGTCCTGGCGGATGGCCAGGGGCACCCCGGTGGTGGACAGCGGCTCGAACTCGGCCGCGCCGACATGGTCGGCGAACACCCGCAGCAGCTCCGCCGCCTGGGGATGGGCAGCCAGCTCGTGCATCGGATAGGCGCCAAAGCCCACCCCGTGGTCGTCGCAGAACCGGTGGGCCTGCTCCAACACCCAGGCGACGTCCTCGACCGGCATTGCCGCGTAGGGGAGGCCTTGGGCCCAGCAGTGGCGGCAGACGGTGGGGCAGCCCACCACCTCAATCTGGAGGGACAGGGTGGCGACCATCAGGCCACCAGTATCTGCCCGACCTCGTCGAGGGTCTGGCGACCTTTGCGCCGATCTTGTCACCAGCCGTCGCCTAAGGGAGTCAACCGCGATTGACGTCGCACGCGAGTCAATGTAGATTGACCTTATGAGTGAGGCGGCCCCGGGTGAGGTGGCCCAGGTGGCGGCGGCGACCAGCAGCCAGGACCCCGAGGTCGGGCTGGCCGCGGTGGCCGCCCTGCGCGGCCTGGTCGAGGTCCTGGAGGCCCTGCAGGTGGAGAACGCCCGGGCCAAGGGCTGGTCCTGGCAGCAGATCGCGGCCCGCCTTGGGGTCACCAAGCAGGCCGTGCACCACAAGTACGCCGGCCGTCGGTTCGGCTTCCGGAGGTAGCAACGGTGGTCCAGCGCAGTGAGCACGCCGACCGGGTCCTGGACCTGGCCAGGGACGAGGCCGACCTCCTCGGCCACCGCTACCTCGGACCGGAGCACCTGGTGCTGGGGATGCTGCGCGACGGCGGCAGCGGAGCCAGCCGGGTGCTGGAAGCCCATGGGGTCGACCTGCCAGCCGCGCGGGAAGCGCTGGGCCGGCTGGTCGACCGCGGTGTGGTGCCCGGCCCACGGCCGAGCGACGCCGAGTTGTTGGGCTCTCTGGGCGTTGACCTGGACGTGATCCGACAAAGCACCGCGCGGACTTTTGGCCGTCCGGCGGTGGGATGGGCGATCCGGGAGGCGACCCGGGCGCGACGAG